>CANFJQ010000086.1 GCA_947447615.1 Comamonadaceae bacterium | reverse complement strand
TCGCACACCGCCCACGACCCCAACTGCCTGTTTTGCAAAATCGTCGCCAAGCAAATCCCCTCGCGCGCGGTGTACGAGGACGATGACTTTTACGCCTTCCACGACATCGCGCCATGGGCGCCGGTGCACTTTCTGATCATTCCCAAGCTGCATATTCCTTCTATGGCCCAGGTGAGGCCAGAGGACGCGCCGCTGATGGGCCGCATGATGGCCTTGGTGCCGGTGCTGGCTTTGCAAGAGGGTTGCAACCCTTATCCGGACGGGGGCTTTCGCCTGGTTACCAACACCGGCACCGAGGGTGGGCAAGAAGTGCGGCATATGCATTTCCACGTCATGGGCGGGCCCAGGCCCTGGCTGCGCGGCTGAAAACACGCAAATAGCGCGGGTGCATCCTGCGCGACTAGAATTCCCCCTCACTTAGGAGAACCGTATGGGTTTGTCAACAACACATCTGATCATTTTTCTGGTCATCATTGTGGTGATCTTCGGTACCAAAAAACTGCGCAACATCGGTTCGGACCTGGGCGGTGCGGTCAAAGGTTTTAAAGACGGCATGCGTGACGGCGGCGACAAGCCTGCTGAAGCCGCCCCCGCTGCCCCGGCGCAGCAAGTGGCCACCAACCCGCCCACTGCCAACAAAGACGCCATCGACGTCGAAGCCAAGGCCAAGCACTAAGCCCCCGTCTTTGGGTCTGCCGCCTGTGCATGAGATTTCCCTAAGTGTTTGATATTGGCGTCACCAAGCTCGCCATCGTCGGCGGCATTGCCTTGATCGTTATCGGCCCGGAAAAACTCCCTGGCTTGGCGCGTACTTTCGGAACCTTGTTGGGCCGTGCGCGCCGCTATGTGGCCGATGTCAAAGAAGAGGTCAATCGGTCCATGGACCTGGAAGAACTGCGCAAGGCCCAGGCCAGCCTGCAGGATGCAGCCCATGCGGTGCAAAGCTCTATAGACCAAAGCACCGCCGCCATCGAACACAGTATTGCCGAGGCCAGCGCGCGGGACGCCAACAGTGAACCCGCACCGTATTACTCGTTTTACCGCCCGGTAAAAAAACGCTGGCGTACCAAAATCGGTGCGACGCCCAAGTGGTACAAAGCCCGTAACGGCGTGCGCACGCGGGCACTTTCCGGCGCAGCGCGTGTGGCGCGCTTTCGGCCACCTAAAGCCCTTTGATGAGCGATAACAAACCTCCTGAAGACGAACTGGCCGGCACCGAGCAGCCCTTTGTGCAGCATTTGTTCGAGCTGCGCGACCGCTTATTGCGCGCGGTGTACGGCATTGCAGCGATATTTACCGTACTGGCCTTTTTCCCTGGCCCCTCCAAGTTGTACGACTACCTGGCCCTGCCGCTGGTCAAGGCCTTGCCCGAAGGCTCCAAAATGATCGCTGTGGGCGTGGTTTCGCCGTTTTTGGTGCCCATCAAAGTAACCGTGCTGGCGGCGATTGCGCTGTCGCTGCCTTGGATTCTTTACCAAGTATGGGCTTTTGTGGCGCCGGGGCTTTATAAGCATGAGAAAAAGTTGGTCATGCCCTTGGTGACAGCTAGTACCCTGCTGTTTTATGCCGGTGCGGCGTTTTGCTACTTTTTTGTGTTTGGCCAGGCCTTCCCGGCGATCCAAAAAATGGCACCTATGTCCGTGGCCGTGAGCCCGGATATCGAGGCCTACCTGGACTTTGTGGTGACCATGTTTATCGCGTTCGGTGTGGCTTTTGAGGTGCCGATTGTGGTGGTGATTTTGGCGCGCCTGGGCATGGTTACTATCGAACAGTTACGCAATTTCCGCACTTATTTCATCGTCGCAGCGGCAGCGGTGGCGGGCTTGGTGACACCACCCGATCCGGTATCGATGATTGCGCTGCTGGTTCCTATGTGCCTGCTCTATGAGGTGGGCATTATTGCGGCCCAAGTATTTATCCGTCACACTCAGGCCCCCGAAGACCCACCGGCACCGGAAGGCGCCTCCAACCCTGGCAATTAACGCGGCATCTTGCCCGGTTTGGGTCGCACGCCGGGGGTAATGCTCAAGGCCAATACGGTCTTCTTCCGCTGAATCTCCACAGTCGCGGGAACACCAGGTTTGAGCACCGCTACAGCAGACAGCAAATGCGCCACGTCGTCTACTGGCGTACCGGCAATGGACAGCACCACATCACCCGGCGCCATGCCCGCCTTGCCCGCTGGCCCACCTTGCATGACGCCGGTCACCGCCACACCACGCTCGGCCACGATGCCAAAAGCTTCGGCGATTTCAGGCGCCAGGTCATTGGGCTCGATACCGATCCAGCCACGCGTAACCTGGCCGTCACGCACAATGCTTTCAAGCACTTGCTTGGCGGTGGTAATCGGGATAGCAAAGCCAATGCCCAAGCTGCCGCCCGAGCGCGAGTAAATTGCCGTGTTAATGCCGAGCAAGCGCCCCTGGCTATCGACTAAGGCGCCGCCCGAATTGCCGGGGTTGATCGCGGCGTCGGTTTGGATAAAGTTTTCAAACGTGTTGATGCGCTGGTTGCGCCCCAGCGCGCTGATGATGCCGCTGGTCACGGTTTGGCCCACGCCAAAAGGGTTGCCAATAGCCAAAACCAGATCGCCCACTTGTGCGTTTTCTGAGTCGCCCAAGACCATGACCGGCAAGTTATCCATCTCGATTTTGAGCACTGCCAAATCGCTGTCTGGGTCGGTGCCAATCACTTTGGCGCGGGCGCGGCGCCGGTCGTTGAGCACGACTTCAATTTGCTCCGCGCCTTCAACCACATGGTTATTGGTTAAAAGGTAACCGGTGGCGCTGACGATGACGCCGCTGCCTATGCCCGAGGACGGCTCCTCTGGGTCAGCGTCGGGGTCATTGAAAAAACGTTCCCACGGGGGCAAAGAGTTTTTGGCGCCGGTATGCCCTTTGCTAACGCTGATGCTGACCACAGCCTGCGCTGCATTGTGCGCTGCGGTCCGAAAGCTGCCCGGCGGCACTTCGCCCTTGGCCAGCGCGGGCGCTTGCAACAGGCCCATGCTGCCCTCGCCACGCGGCGCAAGCCAAGCCGGCTTGAGGGTCAGCACGACAAAATAGGCCGCCAGCAGCACGGTGATGGTTTGGGAAAAAAGTATCCAGTAACGCTTCATGTATCCGTCCGCAGGGCCGCGCCAGAAGGCAGCGCGAGAGGCACAAATTGTAGGCTTCACCCGTTGTTATCAAGGGCGTGGTCCCGCGCAGCCACGGCTTGCGTAATGTTGGGCATGGGGCAAAAGTGCTGCAAGTGCGTCGGCATTGCCATAGGCGACGCTTTAGCCCAGGCAATTCTCCGCAGACTCTGGCGCGGATAATCGTGCCTATTGCGCCTGTCCGGCGCGACTACGCACCCCATGAGCCAGCCCATGACCGACCACCTTACGCTGCTTGCGGCTTTTGACGCCATGTTGGAGCCCCAGCGCTTCAAAGACTATGGGCCTAATGGCTTGCAGGTGGAGGGGCGGCGCCCGGTGCGCAAACTGGTGTCAGGCGTCACCGCCAGCCTGGCGTTGATCGAGGCCGCCATTGCGCAGGACGCGGATGCAATATTTGTCCACCATGGTTTGTTTTGGCGCGGCCACGATGGGCGGGTGACCGGTTGGCTGCGCCAGCGCCTGGCCTTGTTGCTGGCCCATGACATCCATTTATTCGCCTACCACCTGCCTTTGGACGCACATCCGCAATGGGGCAATAACGCGCAACTAGGCCAGCGTTTGGGTTTAAAGGCGCAGTCTCGCTTTGGCGAGCAGGACCTGGGCTGGCTGGGCCAGCCGCAAGCAGGCGCTTTTGCCGATTCGCAAGCACTCGCTGATCAGGTGCAATCCGTACTGGGCCGCCCTGTCGTGATGGTGGCGGGCAAATCAGGGCCCGTGCAAAGCGTGGCTTGGTGCACCGGCGGGGCGCAAGGCTACTTCGAGGCGGCAATTGCAGCCGGGGCCGATGCCTTTATCACCGGTGAAATATCGGAACCCCAGGCGCACTACGCCCGTGAATGCGGCGTCACCTATATCGCCTGCGGCCACCACGCCAGCGAACGCTATGGTGCACCCGCCGTGGCCGGGCAGGTGGCGCAGCAGTTAGGCATTGCGCACGACTTCATAGACGTGGACAACCCGGCGTAAAGGCCTTGACGATGACGCAATCGACTGCTCTGGCTAAGCCGCTGGCCATCACCATGGGCGATGCGGCCGGTATCGGCCCGGAAATTATTGCCAAAGCCTATGCTTCGCAGGCCGCGTCGATGCAGGGCAGTTTTGTCGCCGGTGACGTCCAGGCTATGCGCCGCGCTAGCGCCTTGGTAGCCCGAGGTCTGGCCTGGCCGGTGCTGCAAATCAGCGATCCGCAAGAGGCGCTACAGCTACCGCCGCGCTGTATCCCGGTGTTGCAAGTGGGCGCGCCCATGCTTTCGGTGCCCTATGGCCGGGTCAGCGCGGTCGCGGGTGAATTTGCAGGCCGTTGTGTGCAATGGGCCGCCCAAAAGGCGCTGGATGGCGCCGTTGCCGCGGTGGTGACGGCGCCGCTGAACAAACAAAGCCTGTCTGCTGCGGGCCCGCCCTGGGATAGCTTTCCCGGCCACACTGAAATATTGCAGGCGCTGGCCGCCCGGCATGCGGGCCTGCCGTTGGAGCGCCTACCGGTGCGCATGATGCTTGCCAACGAGGAACTGCGCACCGTTTTGGTCAGCATCCATATGTCTTTGCGCCATGCGATTGAAGCCGTGACCGAGGCGGCGGTACTAGAGACGATACGCATTACCGACGTCGCCTTGCGCCCGGTGCTGGGCCGCGCGCCGCGCATCGCCGTGGCTGGACTCAATCCGCATGCGGGGGAGGGCGGCTTGTTTGGCGATGAGGAGCAACGCATCATCGGTCCCGCGATTGCCGCAGCGCGCCAGGCCGGATGCCACGCTAGCGGCCCCTGGCCCCCAGACACGGTTTTTATGCAGGCGCGGGCCACCGGCCCACAGGCGCGCTTTGACGTGGTTATCGCGATGTACCACGACCAGGGGCTGATTCCCGTGAAATACTTAGGCGTGGAGCAGGGCGTTAACCTCACGCTAGGCATGCCTTTTGTGCGTACCAGCCCAGACCATGGAACGGCGTTTGACATCGCTGGCAAAGGCCTAGCCGACGCCTCTAGCTTGCTCGCTGCCGTGGGAATGGCGCGCCAGTGGGTGGGCGTTGGGCGGTCTTAGGCCCATTTGCGGCGCCCGTAGGGGGTTTGCTGCGCTGCCGCATACTAAATCCGGCGGCTGACGCTCAGCTACAATGCGCGGTTACCTTGTAGTGATTTTTTGCTGAGGATTCTCATGAGCGACACCCTCGCCGGTACCCCTTCCCACGACTCGAGCAAACGGACCTGGATCATCACCTCCTCCTGCGTAGGCGCAGCGGGTGCTTTGACTGCCGTAGTGCCCTTTGTCAGTTCTTTCCAACCTTCCGAGCGTGCCAAAGCCGCCGGCGCTGCTGTCGAGGTGGATATTTCCGCCATCAAGCCCGGCGAAAAGCTCACCGTCGAGTGGCGCGGTAAGCCGGTTTGGGTGGTGCGTCGCACCCCTGAACAATTGGCGGCCCTTGAAACGCTCAATGGTGCATTGGCCGATCCGCAATCCCAGCGCAAGCCTGACGAACTCACCCCCAAGTACGCCCGTAACCCGGGCCGGTCCATCAAGCCCGAGTTTTTAGTGGTCGTTGGCATTTGCAGCCACCTGGGCTGCTCGCCCTCTGACAAATTCCAAATCGGCGCCCAGCCTTCGCTGCCCGATGACTGGAAAGGCGGCTTTTTGTGCCCCTGCCACGGCTCGACCTTTGACATGGCCGGCCGCGTTTTCAAAAACAAGCCTGCGCCGGACAACCTCGAGGTGCCGCCGCATATGTTCCTCTCCGACAGCAAGTTGCTGATCGGCGAAGACAAACAAGCTTGACCCCACGCCTTCGGAGCACACCATGGCTGAATTCAAAGAAATTTCCCCCAACGCGCCTGCCAGCGCCAAGCTAGGCAACTGGCTTGAAAACCGCTTCCCCACCGCTTTTGACGCCTACCGCGTCCACATGGCGGAGTACTACGCGCCTAAAAACTTCAACATCTGGTACATCTTTGGTTCGCTGTCCCTGCTAGTGCTAGTGATCCAGATCGTTACCGGCATCTTTTTGGTCATGCACTACAAGCCTGACGCTGCGCTGGCCTTTGGCTCGGTGGAATACATCATGCGCGATGTGCCATGGGGCTGGTTGATTCGTTACATGCACTCCACTGGCGCTTCGGCCTTCTTTATTGTGGTGTACCTGCACATGTTCCGTGGCCTGATGTACGGTAGCTACCGCAAACCGCGCGAGTTGGTTTGGCTGTTTGGCTGTGCCATCTTCTTGTGCCTAATGGCCGAAGCCTTTATGGGCTACCTGCTGCCTTGGGGCCAGATGAGTTACTGGGGTGCGCAAGTGATCGTGAACTTGTTCGCCGCAGTGCCCTTTGTCGGCCCTGACCTCGCGCTGCTGATTCGTGGCGACTATGTGGTCGGTGATGCCACGCTCAACCGCTTCTTTAGCTTCCACGTTATTGCCGTGCCCCTGGTCCTGCTGGGCTTGGTGGTGGCGCATTTGCTGGCCTTGCACGATGTGGGTTCCAACAACCCCGATGGCGTGGAGATCAAAGGCCCCAACGCACCCAAGGATGCCAAGGGCCACCCGCTGGACGGCATTCCGTTCCACCCCTACTACACCGTGCACGACATTTTTGCCGTCAGCATGTTCCTGATGGTGTTTACCGCAATCATCTTCTTCGCGCCTGAATTTGGCGGCTACTTCCTGGAGTACAACAACTTCATCCCGGCCGACCCGCTCAAGACGCCTTTGCATATCGCCCCGGTCTGGTACTTCACGCCGTATTACTCGATGCTGCGCGCTATCACCGGTGAAATGGTCTATGTGCTGATCGCTTGTATCTGGCTGGCTGTGTTTTTAGCGGTGACCCGTGGCAAATTGGCTGCTTTGTTCAAACTGGTTGCCCTGGGCGCGGCGGCTGCGGTCACCGTCATGATGCTCAACACCGACGCCAAATTTTGGGGTGTGGTGATCATGGGTGGCGCGGTGGTGATTTTGTTCTTCCTGCCCTGGTTGGACAATTGCGACGTCAAGTCCATACGCTACCGTCCCGATTGGCATAAGTACATGTACGGCGTTTTTGTCATCAACTTTGTCATCCTGGCCTACCTAGGCGTGCAGCCACCCTCACAGATCGGTGAGCGGGTATCACAGGTTGGAACCCTGTTCTATTTCGGATTCTTCCTGCTGATGCCCTGGTGGAGCCAAATCGGCCAATCCAAGCCGGTGCCGAGCCGTGTTGTTTTCGCCGCCCATTAAGCTGGAGTTATTGAAAATGAAAAAATTTGTACTCAGCTTTTTGACTTCCTTGGCCCTGGTCTCGGGCGTGCAGGCCAATACCGGTGGCATCGCCTGGGACAAGGCGCCCAATAACTTGAACGACATGGGCTCCTTGCAAAACGGCGCCAAAGTGTTTGTCAACTACTGCCTCAATTGCCATGCAGCAGCCTTCATGCGCTTTAACCGGCTGAAAGACATTGGCCTGACTGAGCAGCAAATCAAAGACAACCTTTTGTTCACCACCGACAAGGTGGGCGAGACTATGAAGGTTGCGATCGACCCCCGCCAAGCCAAAGAATGGTTTGGGGGCAACCCGCCAGACTTGACCGTGATCGCCCGTTCGCGCTCCTCGGGCCAAGGCAGCGGTGCGGATTACCTCTACACCTATTTGCGCAGCTACTACCCGGATGAAACCAAGGCTACCGGCTGGAACAACCTTGCATTCCCCAACGTGGGCATGCCCCATGTGTTGTGGGAATTGCAGGGTAAGCGCGTGCCGGTGTACGCCAAGGAAGAAGCGCATGGCCACGAAATCGAAGTTTTCAAAGGCTGGGAACAAGTCAGCCCCGGCAAGATGACTCCACTGGAATACGACCACATGGTGGGAGACCTGGTGGGTTTCCTGCAGTGGATGTCCGAGCCATCGCAGAGCAAGCGCGTGCAGGTTGGTGTGTGGGTTTTGATCTTCCTGACCGTGATGACCGTGTTTACCTGGCGCTTGAATGCAGCGTTCTGGAAAGACGTGAAGTAATTCGAATAAGCAATGCGTGCCGGTTTGCCAGTCAGACCGGTGCCTGTCAGAGTGGGTCTGCAAAGCGCACCCACTCTTTTTAATTTTTAGGAGTCCCCCGCCATGATGGTGCTGTATTCAGGAACAACCTGCCCTTTTTCTCACCGCTGCCGCTTTGTGCTTTTTGAAAAAGGCATGGACTTCGAAATCCGTGACGTGGACTTGTACAACAAGCCCGAAGACATCAACGTCATGAACCCCTATGGCCAGGTGCCGATTCTGGTCGAGCGCGACCTGATTTTGTACGAGTCCAACATCATCAACGAGTACATCGACGAGCGCTTCCCGCACCCCCAATTGATGCCCGGCGACCCGGTGGACCGCGCCCGTGTGCGTTTGTTCCTGCTCAATTTTGAGAAAGAACTATTTGTGCATGTCACGACACTCGAATCGCGCAGCAGCAAAAACAACGACAAAGCCCTGGACAAAGCCCGCGCACACATCCGCGACCGCTTGACCCAGCTGGCCCCGGTGTTCCTGAAAAACAAATTCATGATGGGCGAGAGCTTCTCCATGCTCGACGTGGCCATCGCACCGCTCTTGTGGCGCCTGGAGTATTACGGCATCGACCTGAGCAAAAACGCAGCGCCCTTGCTGAAGTACGCCGAGCGCATTTTTTCGCGCCCCGCGTATATCGAGGCGCTGACGCCTTCCGAAAAGGTCATGCGTAAATAAGGACTGGTGACGCAGCAAGAGGAGCGCTAGTGGTGTCCCAAAGCCCCGTCGTTAGTTCCACACGCCCGTACATGGTTCGCGCCATGTACGACTGGTGTGTGGACAACCAACTCACCCCTTTTATCGTGGTCGCCGTGGATGCCAGCGTGCGCGTCCCTACCGAATTTGTGCGCGACAACGAAATCGTGCTCAACATCAGCATGGGCGCCACTAGCAGCCTGGTGCTGGGCAATGACTATATTGATTTCAAAGCGCGCTTCGGTGGCGTGGCGCGCGATATCAGCGTACCCATGGGCCGCGTGTCGGCTATTTATGCGCGCGAAAACGGGCAGGGTATGACCTTTCCCTTAGAAACCAACGCCGCCAAGCCCGAAGCTTTAGCGCCAGCCCAGTCTGGAGCACCAGCGCCAGTCTTGAGCGGTGTGCAATCGAGCGCCTCTGCAAAGAAAACCACCCAGGCGCAATCGACTGAGGATACGCGTGCAGACGCTAAGCCCGCTGGCAGCAGCCCGCGCCCGGCACTCACACGCATCAAATAAAGCTGCACTCTGCGTGCCTTTTGCACAAGGGTTTAAGGCGCGATTTGCGCGTCGACCCTACGTTAGAATCGCGTCCGTGCCGATTTAGCTCAGTTGGTAGAGCAACCGCCTTGTAAGCGGTAGGTCATCAGTTCGAATCCGATAATCGGCACCATTTTGAAAGCCAGCATCGCGTTGCGGTGGCTGGTTTTTTTCTGTCCGAAAATTTCAGCAACCGGTGATGCGCCTCACATCTCGCCTATAACCACCAAAAAAAAGAACAACAGGCACATGGCTGTAAGCCAGACGGCGAGAACTGTGACTACCGTTTTGATCATGAAATTTTTCCGCTAATGTCGCATTTGTTAAATTCAAGCTTATGGGTGGAGAATCACTATATTAGCCCCTTATGGTGGATTTCCGAAATGACGGACTAGAACGGGGGTAGGTTTTGACCACGGATACAACCAATCGGCCCAATAGGTTTACAAAGGCTTTGCGCAGCGCGCATTGGATGGTCTGTGTTTTGGCCTGTCTGAGTTTGGCCGCCTGCGAGGAATCCCCTGTCGATCGCTGCGTCAAGTCCCGGCTCAAGGTCTGGGACGCGCACTCCGAGAAAACGCCCTGGCGTATTTCCGAGGCCACGGGGCAAACCCGCAGCGATTTCGAAGCCAAGGCGCGCGTTTGGTGCGCGCAAGAAACGGGCGGCTAATAAGGTGCCATGCAATGGTGGAGTCGACGGAAATGGATATTTTTCAGCCATCGGCAATTCTTGCCTTTATAGTGTGGCCTCGACCTTGTGTCGTTTAGAGACTTCGTTCGGAATTTGTGCTGGCCATAAGGCTATCCAGTCCGGAATTCCAAAATACCTCATAAAGGATGGACGACCATGAACTTCAATGCGCTCTTGAAAATAGCCGGTGCAGCTATCTTGGTACTGACCTTAAACGGTTGCGCCACCATCACTGATTTAGGGACCACAGTGTCCAATACCGCCTCCAAGGCCGGTGATGTGGTGAAGGGCATTTTTACCCCCGCCGAAAAAAAATAAGCGCTTGAATCGTCCCGGCCTGGTGCCCGATAGGTGTTCCCCTGTTACGGGCATCGCTTGCTTTAGAGCAAGCGCCGTTTGACTTTCTTATCCCAGTGCCGCACCAAAATTTGCTTCTCGCCCTCGTAGGCTTCTAGCCTGCCGGTGATGCGGAAATGCGTGGCGCTGGCGGTCATGGTGCTATGGGTTTCGGTGCGCGTGACCCAATCGCCGCGCGCGGTTTCCATGCTCCAGTGGCATTCCTGGCGGGCCGATAATGGGTCGTCGGGCAAGATGCTGTAGCGCTCGCGTCCGCGTCCCCAGGTCGTCAGGCCATGCTCCAGGTTGGTCACGCGGCCAAAGTCGTCTTCAATCACCATGCGCCGCTCGCCGGTGGCCTGGTCAATCGTCACTTCCCGTTTGTTCCAGGGCGCGTCCAGCGTTTTCAGACGCACTGCGGGCGCCGCCTCGGCCGGCTCAAAATGCGGCGCTTTTTCGCCACGCACTTTGGCGCGCACCGGCAAGTCCAGGTGGCTGGCGCCGGTATGCACCATCAGCGTCACGGGGCTTGGTGCAGGCCAGATCAGCGGCCAGTAGCTGGTAGATAGCGACACCCGCAGCTTGTGCCCTTTGGGGATGCGGTAGGCCACATCGTCCAATTGGATTTTCACGGTATAGACCTTGCCCGGCTCCAGCGCCTGCGGGTGCTCGTGGCTGGCTTGCCCGTGTAAATGCGTCAAGTTTGCCACTGCATAGGTAAGGCGTGACACCGCGCCGTCAGGCCAGATGCTATTGAGCCGCAGCGCCACATGCGCCACCGGCTGGTCCACGCTGAATTTCAGGGTCAGCACCGGCGCGCCCACCATATCGATGTCCTGGGCCAAGGGCGCACCGTCAAAGCACAGCGAGCCCGAATCGTCCTGGCGCTGGTCGCCGGGAAATTCCGGGCCCAGCCAAATAATGCAGTACTCGCCGCTGTCCGCGCCGGTGTGCTGCGGCGAACTGATGGTTTGCTTGCGCGCGGTGCCGCGTTCTGCGCCTAGGCCGTCGGCATTGAGGTGCAGGCGCTGCCCATCGCGCTTGGCATTGGGCCATACGGCATCGCTGACCCAGCGCCCGTCAATGCGGCTGATGCTGGCGCCGGGCCGCTGCACTTCCATGATGTAAGTTCTAAACGCCGGGTCTTGCTCTACGCCGGTTTGCGCGCCTTTCAGCCAGCGGTCCCACCAGCGCAACGCCTCTTGCAAAAAGCCGATGCGCGGTTCGGGCACGGCAAAGTGCGGGTACTTATGCGCCCAAGGGCCGATGATGCCCTTCACCGGGCTTTCTACCGTGCCCACCAAACGCGGAACCGCATTGGTATAGGCGTCGTTCCAACCGCCAAAAGCCAGCACTGCGGCTTTGATGGCGCCAATGTCTTCGTTCACCGAACCGCGCTTCCAATAAGCGTCGCGGTGCGGGTGTTGCAACCAGTCGATGGCCAGCAGCGGCTCGGTGTTCAGGCGCTCCATCCACATGGCGCGCCAGGCGTCGCCCACCAGCGCTGGGTCCGGCGCGCGCGAGGAATAGCCAAACATGGTGGCTGACCAGCCCATGTTTTCCGACAAAAGGCAGCCGCCTTTGTAGTGGATGTCATCGGTATAGCGGTCGTCGGTGGAGCACAAGGTGGTGATGGCTTCCAGGCCTTCGGGCTGGCGCGCTGCCACCTGCAGGCTGTTAAAGCCGCCCCAAGAGATGCCCATCATGCCCACCCGCCCGGTGCACCAGGGCTGCTGGCGCAGCCAGGCGATCACCGACTCGGCGTCTTGCAATTCCTGCTCGGAATATTCGTCGTGCATCAGGCCTTGCGAATCGCCGTTGCCGCGCATATCCACGCGAATGCAGGCGTAGCCATGGCCCGCGAAATAAGGGTGGGTAAGGGCGTCGCGCACGATGGTGCCGTCGCGCTTGCGGTAGGGTAAATGTTCGAGGATGGCAGGCACCGGGTTCTTGGCAGCGTCTTTGGGGAGCCAAATGCGTGCGGACAGCTCGGTACCGTCGGGCATGGGGATGATTTGGTGCGCGATTTCGCGCACCGCGCGGGGGAAGGTGCGTAAGGTTTTCATGGCGGCGACCTTAGCGCCGGCCATGCGCCCTGTCAAATCGGGAAAACCAGACGTACCCGCCCGTCTTGGGCGCGGCCTTGCATGGCTTGCGCTTGTGCACCTGCAAAGCGCTGCGCCAG
>CANFJQ010000085.1 GCA_947447615.1 Comamonadaceae bacterium | reverse complement strand
TGCACAAAATCTCGCACCGCCAACACCCGGTATCGCAGCGCTTCTTTACCTGGGTGGGGCCGGTGCAAGGTCAGCTTGCGACCGTTGAACTCAAAGGTCACCGAAGAACCAGCGCCTTCAACCACCCGACAGCCCAGCGCCTTGAGAAGCGACTCTATGCGTATCCAGTCCACGTTGCCGTTGACGGGATCAGCAAGAATCTTTTCATGTGTTTTTCGGTAGGTTCCGTTCACAGCCAAATGATAGCAAAAATTAAAAAAGTGCAATCACAGCTACTACCGTCCAACTGAGCCGCTCGCTACGCAGTAGGGCAGCCATCCTGCAACATTGCTCCTTGTCAGGCAGCTCAAGCCACCTTCAACCGCGCCCCTGCCAGCCCCGTCTCCAGCAGCAGCCGCTCTGGCGCGCTAAAGCACAGAAAGCGCTTGTTGGTGGCGCGGCCTATGGCGCATAAGTTCAGGCGCTGGGCGACCTGGTGGCCCATTTGCGTGATGCCGCTTCGCGAGATCACCACCGGCACGCCCATTTGCGCGGACTTGATGATCATCTCGCTAGTCAAGCGGCCTGTGGTGTAGAACACTTTGTCATGCGCGCTCATACCGGTGCGCGCACCCTGGCCGGTACTTTCGTTGGGCTGCATAGCCATCCAACCGGCGATAGCGTCTAGCGCGTTATGGCGGCCCACGTCTTCCACAAACATCAGCATGCGTTCGCCCTGAAACAACGCGCAGCCGTGTACCGAGCCTGCTGTTTTGTAGATGCTATCGTTCAGGCGGATGGTGTTGACGATGCCATAGAGCTGGCTTTGGGTGATGGTGGCCGGGGGCAGTTGGATGCTGTCGATATCCGCCATCAGATCGCCAAACACACTGCCCTGCCCGCAGCCGGTGGTGACTACGCGCTTGGCAGTTTTTTTCTCAATATTGACAATGCCTTTATAGGTCTTGACCGCCGCCGCGCCCACTTCCCAATCAACGGTAATGGACTCCACTTCCTGCGCGGACGCGACCAAGCGCTGGTTGAGCAAATAGCCCAGCACCAACCACTCAGGCTGCGCGCCTAGGGTCATCAGGGTCACGATTTCGCGCTTGTCTACATACACCGTCAGCGAACGCTCGGCGGGAATTTGCAGGCTTTGCGTTTCTCCGTGTTCGTTAAGCACTTCGATAACACGCGTCACCGCCACCTGGGCTCGGCTCAGGCGGGGCAGACGCGGCGCGGGGGGTATGCGGGGCAAAGTCTGCATGGTCAAGCAGCCGCCTCTGCCACCGGGTCATTGACACCAAACCCTGCGTTCTCGCGCGTTGTGCCGCCTTTGCGCACGGCCACGGCACAGTACTTGAACTCAGGAATTTTGCCCACCGGGTCTAGCGCCGAATTGGTCAGCTCGTTGGCTGCCGCTTCGTAATAGGCAAAGGGCACAAACACCGCGCCGTGCGGCGTGCCGTCGTCGCGGCGCACATGCAGTGCCACTTCGCCCCGGCGCGAGGCGATCGTGATGATGTCGCCCGCGTCCATACCCAGCGCCTTGAGGTCTGCGCCGCACATGGAGGCGGTGGCCATGGGCTCAATGGCGTCCAGCACCTTGGCACGGCGCGTCATGCTGCCGGTATGCCAATGTTCCAGTTGGCGACCGGTGATCAGCACAAAGGGGTAAGCCGCATCGGGCCGCTCGTTGGCGGGGATGATGTCGGCAGGCACCAGTTTCACGCGGCCACTGGCGGTGGGGAATTTATCAATAAACACCGTGGGCGAGCCTGGCGCATCTTCGCTTAGACAAGGATAGGTGACGCTGGATTCGCGCTGCAAACGCTCCCAGGTAATGCCCGAAATAGCAGCGTGCATGGCGCGGCGCATTTCGTCATAGACGGCGGCCACGCCATCGTGCGCGCCCTGGTAATCCCAAGGCAAACCGATGCGCTTGGCCAGGTCTTGCAATATCCATAAATCAGCGCGGGCTTGGCCGGGCGGATCGATGGCTTGCTTGCCCAGTTGCACCATGCGGTCGGTATTGCTGACAGTGCCGGTTTTTTCAGGCCAAGCGGTGGCGGGCAACACCACGTCGGCCAACCAGGCGGTTTCGGTCATGAAAATGTCTTGCACTACCAGGTGGTCCAGGCTCGCTAGCGCGTGGCGCGCGTGGTTGAGGTCGGGGTCGCTCATGGCGGGGTTTTCGCCCATGATGTACATACCGCGAATCTTGTGCGGATCGCTGTCCTCGGCCAGCGCTTTGTGCATGATTTCCACCACGGTGTAGCCAGGTTTGTCGTCCAGCTTGCTGCCCCAAAATTCTTCAAACCAGGCATGCGCAGCGGCGTTGTCCACGCGCTGGTAGTTGGGGAACATCATGGGTATCAGGCCCGCGTCTGATGCGCCTTGCACATTGTTTTGGCCGCGCAGCGGGTGCAAGCCCGAGCCCGGTTTGCCGATCTGGCCGGTAACGCTGACCAATGCAATTAAACAGCGCGCGTTATCGGTGCCGTGTACATGCTGGCTGATGCCCATGCCCCACAAAATCATCGCGCCTTTGGCCTTGGCAAAAGCCCGCGCCACTTCGCGCAAAGTTTGCGCAGGAATACCGCAAATCGGCGCCATGGCTTCGGGGCTATAGCCTTTCACGTTATCGCGCAGGGCTTCGTAATTGCTGGTGCGGTTGGCGATAAAGGTTTCGTCGACCAAGCCTTCTTCGATCACGGTGTGGATGAGCGCATTGAGCATGGCCACATCGGTATCTGCCTTGAACTGCAAGGTGCGCCAGGCGTGTTGCCCAATGTCGGTAATGCGTGGGTCAGCCAGCACAATTTTGGCGCCGCGCTTGGCCGCGTTTTTCATCCAGGTGGCGGCCACCGGATGGTTGGACGTGGGGTTAGAACCAATGATGAAAATCAGATCCGCGTGCTCCACATCGTTAACCTGGTTGCTCACCGCGCCAGAGCCCACGCCTTCGAGCAAAGCGGCCACGCTGGACGCATGGCACAAGCGGGTGCAGTGGTCCACGTTGTTGCTGCCAAAGCCGGTACGCACTAGTTTTTGGAACAAATACGCTTCTTCGTTACTGCCCTTGGCAGAGCCAAAACCGGCCAGCGATTTAGGCCCATGCGTATCGCGCAAGCCTTTTAGACCGCCTGCGGCCAGCGCCATGGCTTCTTCCCACGTGGCTTCGCGGAATACATCCGACCAATCGGCGGTATCGCGGTTGAGGTGGTTGATTTGCTCGGGGTCTTTGCCCATCCCGGCTTTGCGAATCAGCGGCACCGTCAGGCGCTGCGGGCTGGCTGCATAGTCAAAGCCAAATCGGCCTTTGACGCACAAGCGGCTATGGTTGGCCGGCCCGTCGCGTCCTTCCACGCTGACGATGGCGTTATCTTTGACGTTGTAGGTCAGCAAGCAACCGACACCGCAAAACGGACACACCGAGTCCACTTTTTTGTCCACCACCTGGGTGCCCACTTGGGTTTTCGGCATGAGCGCGCCGGTGGGGCAGGCTTGCACGCATTCGCCACAGGCCACGCAGCTGCTGTCGCCCATCGGATCGTGCAAGTCAAACACAATTTCACTATGCGCGCCGCGCATGGCGTAGCCGATCACATCGTTGACCTGCTCTTCGCGGCAAGCACGGACGCAGCGGTTGCATTGAATGCAAGCATCCAGATTAACGGCCATCGCGGGATGCGAGTAATCGGATTTGGGTTGCTCGCGGCGAATTGCTTTTAGTGCAGGACGCACCGTCACATCCATGCGGTCCGCCCAAAGGCTGAGTTCGCCATGCTGCCCCGCCAAACCCTCTGCTGCGGCAGGGGATGCGCCGGGCGCCGCATTGCGCCCTCGCTCTAAGGTGCCCGGCGCATCCTCTGGCGCAGCAGCGCCAGAAGCACTCGAAGCAGAAGCAGAGGAAGCATCGTTCCACTTGTACCCCACATCCGGCATATCGGAGAGCAGCATCTCTAGCACCATCTTCTGGCTCTTGATGGCCCGCTCACTCTGCGCCTGCACTTCCATCCCTTCGGTGGCGCTGCGGCAGCAACTGGGCGCCAAGGTGCGCTCACCTTTGATCTCGACCACGCAGGCGCGGCAATTGCCGTCTGCGCGGTACCCGTCTTTGTAGCAAAGGTGCGGAATATCCACTCCGTGGCGCTTGGCAGCTTTGAAAATAGTTTCGCCCTCATAGGCGTGGATGGTTTGCGCATCGAGCTTGAACGCGATGGTTTTGAGCGTCACTTCAGACAGCTTGGTAGGTGCATTCATATCAGG
Organism: Comamonadaceae bacterium; assembly: GCA_947447615.1. Classification (GTDB taxonomy): domain Bacteria; phylum Pseudomonadota; class Gammaproteobacteria; order Burkholderiales; family Burkholderiaceae_C; genus Allorhodoferax. The sequence goes on along the minus strand of CANFJQ010000085.1, from coordinate 8,516 downwards.
CCACCTCATGAGGAAAATATTTTTGAACGCAACGCACCGGATTGGGCGCTGCCTGGCCGAGGCCGCAGATCGAGGCGTCGGTCATGACGATGTTGAGGTCTTCCAGCGTCTCGTGGTCCCAATGCGTCGCTTGCATCAAAGTGGCAGCTTTGTCGGTGCCCACGCGGCAGGGTGTGCACTGGCCGCAGCTCTCGTGCGCAAAAAATCGCATCATGTTGAGCGCCGCATCGCGGGCCTTGTCTTGGTGGCCCAGCACGATGACCGCAGCCGAGCCGATAAAGCAGCCATGGGGCTGCAAGGTGTCAAAGTCCAGCGGGATATCGGCCATGCTGGCGGGCAATATGCCGCCCGATGCGCCGCCGGGCAAATAGGCATACAGGCTGTGCCCATCGGCCATGCCGCCACAGTATTCATCGACCAATTCGCGCAGGGTGATACCGGCAGGTGCCAGCTTCACGCCGGGGTGCTTCACGCGGCCACTGACGCTAAAGCTACGCAAACCTTTGCGCCCGTTGCGCCCAAAGCTGCTAAACCATTGCGGGCCTTTTTGCACAATGTCGCGCACCCAGTACAGGGTCTCGAAATTGTGTTCCAGCGTGGGGCGACCAAACAGACCCACTTGCGCAATATAGGGCGGACGCATACGCGGCTCGCCGCGCTTGCCTTCTATGCTTTCAATCATGGCCGACTCTTCGCCGCAGATATACGCACCGGCGCCACGGCGCAGATAAATAGTGGGCAGCGGGCACGGGGGATTCGCCTGCAAGGCTGCGATTTCATGCTCCAAAATGGCGCGGCAGCCGTGGTATTCGTCGCGTAAATAAATATAGCAAGCGTCGATGCCGACCACTTGCGCGGCGACCAGCATGCCTTCCAAGAAACGGTGGGGGTCGCGCTCTAAATAGGTGCGGTCTTTGAAAGTGCCGGGCTCGCCTTCGTCAATGTTGACTGCCATAAGCTTTGGTGCAGGCTGGTCACGCACGATGCGCCATTTACGTCCCGCCGGAAAGCCCGCGCCACCCAAGCCGCGCAGGCCTGAATCTTCCATGGCTTTGACGATGGATTCACCGTCTTGCTTGCCCTGCGACAAGGCGGTAGCCAATTGATAACCGCCTTGCGCCAGATAGGCTTGCAAGCCCACATAGGCAGGGGCTACTTGCACATCGGCACCGGTGGGAGACACTGCTTTTTCGCTGTGTGCGGCGGCATCAAAGGCAGCGTCTTGCGCGGCGGGTGGATGTTGGCTGGCCTGCGCTTGCACGGCAGCAGCGATACGATCAGTAGTAGCAAAAGGCACGGGGTTTTGGTCCACCACCGCAGCGGGGGCTTGTTCGCAGCGACCAATGCAAGGTGCGGCAATCACACGCACATCGTCGCGGCCTAAAATCGCAGGTAAGCGCGCCAGCAAGTCTTGCGCGCCTGCCATTTCGCAGCTCAGTCCATCGCACACGCGCACCGTCATGGCGGCGGGCTGTGCATCACCGCGCAGCACTTCAAAGTGGTGATAGAAAGTGGCGACTTCAAACACCTCAGCCATGCCGATGCGCATTTGCTTGGCCAGCGCCACCAGGTGCCGGTCGTGCAAGCATCGGAAGTGGTCGTTCAATCTATGCAGGTATTCAATCAGCAGTTCGCGCGGATGCGGCCCCTCGCCGATCAAGGCCTGCACTTCCAGCACGGCGGCGTCTTCGGGCTGGCGGCCTTTGAGCTTGCTTTTGCTGCGGATGCGCTTGCGCATGTCGTCCACCGTGCCCAAACGGACGGCGGCGGGACTGGAAACTGTGGTCTGGGTCATGGCGTTGGGGTACAAATACCCGTTGAATGTTCAACAGAGTATGGGTGCATACCGCCATAGGCGTCCAATTGAATCCCTACATTGCTTCATTCATATGTTGAATGATGCAATGCAGCAAACCACAAGTTACGAACCAGCTTGGTGGGCTTTCGGCGCGCAGGCCCGGTCTGGTGATGTTGTGGGTACGGCGCCTAGACAGGCCCGGCCTGGCCCTCCAAGGCCTGCAATTCGTCCAGCGTATTGGCATTAAAGAATGCCAAGGGGTCGTCGCCCGGCTGGTCAAAGGGCACAAGGGCCAAACGCTGCTGCGCGGCCCAGGCGTCGATTTTGCGCCCGCCCGCTTGGGTGAAGTCCATCAAGTTGGGCAATAGGTCTGTGCGCAGCAGGCAAAACACGGGCTGCTTGCGCAAGCGGGTTTGGCCGTTTTCGTCACGCTCGGGCGCGGTGGCCATGGCAATTTGGGCGCCTTGCGCCTGCAGCGCAGCGCACAGGCGCGGCACCAAATCCAGGGGAAAAAGCGGCGTGTCGCAAGGCAACGTCAACAAATACGGCGTTTGGCAATGCGCAAGCCCCACCAAAAAACCAGCCAAGGGGCCGGCGTAATCGGCCAGGCCATCGGGCCAAACCGGCGCGCCAAAGGCTTGGTACTGTTCAAGATTGCGGTTGGCGTTGAGCATGATCTGGCCTACGCTTCCCGTGCCGCGCAAGCGCTGCACGCTGTGCAAGGCCATTGGCTGGCCTCTGAAGCTTTGCAAGCCCTTGTCCACCCCGCCCATGCGGCTGCCCCGGCCACCGGCGAGCAAAACAGCGCTAATGTCGTGCGGCTTGATCATGCGCGGGCACGGCTATCGTTATGCGGCAGCACGCTCATGCCGAACCAGCCACTGGCGAGGTCAGCATGCCGCTATGCATAGCCGCGTGCTGCAACCATTGCGCATCGCGCGCCAGATCCATGGCAGCTTGCAACGCCCGCGAAGGGCGCACTTGCGCGTTCAACATAAAGCCAATCGGCGTACGCACTTCGGGCTCGACCAAAGGCAGTGCTTCGAGTTGCCGATCGCTACGCACCGCGCCCACCAAGGCGCCAGGCAAGATGCCGCACATGTGGCCTTGCGCCACGCTCAGCGCCATCGCCAAGATGGAGTTGGTCTCCATGGCGGGCGCTACCAGCACCCCAGCTTGGCGCAGGGCGGTATCCACAATCGTACGGTTGTGCATTTCAGGGGTTAATAAACACAAAGGGAAGCGGCCTGCCTGTTGCCAGGTCAGGGCATGGCCGATGCGCAGCCCATCGGCTTGCGGACTTTCGGCACGGCGCAGCAGGAAATAGTGTTCGGTGTATTGCTCTAGGGCGCTGAGGCGTGCGCTGCGCGCGTCCATGCGCTGGATATAGCCCATGGCCATGTCCAGCGACAAAGTCTCAAGGCCTTTTTCAAGTTCGGCGGAACTGAGCGACAGCACAATCGGCCGGATACCGCTTTGCCGTGCTTGCAACATGGCTGCAAAACGCGCCGCGACCGGCACCGCGGTAGGAACAGCGCCTATGCGTAGCGGACCGTGTGGCGCTAAAGCATCGCCTTTGAGCGACTCTTGCAACAAAGCATGCTCGTGCAACATGCGCTGCGCTGAGGCCAAAATGATTTCGCCTTCGGGCGTAAAACCCACGTAATTGCGATCACGCTTGACGATGACGGCTGCAAACTCTTCTTCCAGCGCCCGCAAGGCATTGGACAAGGCCGGTTGCGTGATATGGCAAGCCTGAGCCGCCCGCCCGAAATGGCGGTGCTCATTCAATGCGACCAAATAACGCAGGCTGGGAAGCAGATTCAATGAAGGCCTCCAAGGCCCACTGCAAGCACTGCGGCGGACGATCTAGCGCCAACGCGGGCACGGTGGGAGGCAGGGCTGGTGTACATCGTTTCATTGTTGCACACCCCTGCCGGGCGGGGCCGCGAAGAAAAACGCCGCCGCAAGCGCACAGCTTGGGCGGCGCTACTTCGATTGCTGATCAGGCAAAAAACTTGGCTACGCTTTGCAAAGTACGGTACACGCCCCACGCGAGAGGAAGCCCCACCGCCAGCCAGGCAGTGACCACCACGGCGGGGTTGACGGCATCCTCGCCCGCGCCTTCAACCCGCGACACCACTGAGGCTGCGGCGCGCTCATGGGCAAGGCGTTTCTCTTCTGCCAACTCTTCTTCGCTCATAAACCATTTGTCATCGAGCGGACGCACCAGCAAATTGCAAATCAGTCCGACCGCCAGCATGCCGACCAGGATGTACATCGTCTGGTTATAAACCTGCTCGCGGGGAATGCCCAGGCTAAGCTGGTACTCGCGCATATAGTTCACCACCACAGGGCCGAGTACGCCGGCCGTGGCCCAGGCCGTGAGCAAACGACCGTGGATGGCCCCCACCATTTGGGTGCCAAAGATATCGGCCAGATAAGCCGGCACCGTAGCAAAACCGCCGCCATACATGCTCAAAATCACGCAAAAAGCGCCTACAAACAAAACGATATTGCCGGCATTGGAACTGCCAGGCACGCTGAAATACATCAGACCGCCCAATACAAAGAAGACCACATAGGTGACTTTGCGGCCCAAAACGTCAGACAAGCTGGCCCAGAAGAATCGTCCGCCGATGTTGAACAAACTCAGCAGCGCCGTAAAGCCCGCGGCCACGGTGGCAATGGCTTTGAGTTGGTCTTTGTCCAACTCGCCAAACTTGGCTGTCAGGCCAATCAGGCTGCCACCAAACACCTCTTGCAACATGGGCGATGCCATACCGATCACGCCAATACCGGCGCTCACGTTCATACACAAGACCATCCAAATCAGCCAAAACTGCGGTATGCCCCAGACTTTGGTCACATGCACATGGCGTTGGGTAATCATGGCGTTATCCACTTGCGCGGGCGGTGGTGTCCAGCCTTCGGGCTTCCAGCCGGTCTCAGGAACGCGGTAGCCAAAAGCGCCGGCCATCATGAACACAAAATAAACCAAGGCCATCACGACAAAGGTTTGCATCACGCCTACATCGGTGGGCGTGGCGAAATACTTCATCAAATCATTGGCCAGTGGCGAGCCGATCATGGCGCCGCCGCCAAAGCCCATGATGGCCATACCCGTGGCCATGCCACGGCGGTCGGGGAACCATTTGATCAAGGTGGAAACCGGCGAGATATAGCCCAGCCCCAGGCCGATGCCGCCGATAACGCCCGAGCCCAGTACCATCATCCAAAACTGGTGCAGGTACACGCCTAGCGCCGAGAACAGCATGCCGCCGCACCAGCACAGTGCGGACACCACACCGGCCTTGCGCGGCCCAGCGCGCTCCAGCCAGCCGCCCCAGGTAGCCGCGCTGGTACCCAGCAGCACAAAAAACAAGGTGTACATCCATCCCAAGGTGGAAATTTGCCAATCGCAACTGGTGGTGAATAACTGCGCCCAAAAACCCACTTCGGGGCCGCATTTGATTGCCTCTTTGATGCCTAGCGCTTTGGACAAGGGCAACCAAAAAACCGAGAAGCCGTAGGCCATGCCGATACATAAATGAATCGCTAAGGCCGCAGGGGGAACCAGCCACCGGTTGTAGCCGGGGCCGGCAATGATGCGCTCTTTGTCAAGCAAGCCTGGGGTTTCATTAGACATCGTTTCTCCTTGGATGTGATTGAAAGAAGCCCATCAGGAATTACCCTGGAAAAAGCTTCGAGGCACCATAGCCAACAATGAGTATTAGAAACGATTGCTTAACGAAAACTTACAAATGTCACACGTCCTAGGGTTAACACTAATTAAAGTTTTTGAATCAATAAGAAAAGCAAAAATTTTCAAGTGTCCTTGGAAATTTTTATTGATGGGAACTTGGACGAGAAGTCTTTGTTCTTCGCCGCTATCGCCACCGCCACTTTGCGCGCCACGGCCATGTAAATGGCTGCCACCTCGCCTTGAGGGTCCGACACCACGGTGGGCTGGCCGCTATCGGCCTTCAGCCGGATTTGCATATCCAAAGGCAGCGCACCTAAATAGTCCATCTCGTATTCCTCGGCCAACTTACGCCCACCATCGGCACCGAAGATGTGCTCCACATGTTTGCAGTTGCTGCACACATGCACCGCCATGTTTTCGACGATACCCAAAATCGGCACGCCCACTTTTTCAAACATCTTGATGCCTTTTTTCGCATCGAGCAGCGCGATGTCTTGCGGCGTGGTCACCACCACGGCGCCGGTCATGGGCACACGCTGCGACAAGGTGAGCTGGATATCGCCGGTGCCCGGTGGCATATCGACAATCAAATAATCGAGTTCGCGCCAGTTGGTTTGGCGCAGTAGTTGCTCCAAAGCCTGCGTGGCCATGGGTCCGCGCCAGATCATGGCCTGGTCCTGGTCCACCAAAAAGCCGATGGACATGACTTGCACGCCATAGTTTTCCATTGGTTCCATGGTCTTGCCGTCCGCGCTGGCGGGCTTGCCACTGATGCCCATCATCATGGGGATGCTGGGGCCGTAAATGTCCGCGTCGAGCAGGCCCACGCTGGCGCCTTCGGCTGCGAGGGCCAGGGCCAGGTTCACGGCGGTAGTGCTCTTGCCCACGCCGCCCTTGCCCGAGGCCACGGCTACGATATTTTTCACGCCAGGCAAAAGTTGCACGCCGCGCTGCACTGCATGCGCGGCGATCTTGGTATGTAAATGGACGGTGACTTGCTTCACGCCATCTAGGGCCTGCACCGCCGCCGTCAGCGCAGCACGCAGCGCGCCCAACTGGCTCTTGGCTGGGTAGCCCAGCTCTATATCAAAAGACACGGCATCTTGCGCAATCTGCACATTGCGCACCGCTTTGGTCGATACAAAATCGCGCCCCGTGTTGGGATCGACTACCTGCTTAAGGGCATCCAACACACCCTGTTCTGTCACTGCCATTGCATTCTCCGGAAAGGGGCATAGTCTAGTCCTGCGGCCCATGGCCTTCGCGGGTAGCGGACTTGCGCTTGCCACAGGGCTCGCTACTATTGGGCGCATGCCCACGGCACTCCCCGTACCTTCCAAGTCCAGCGCGCATAACGCGCTGGTGCTCAGTGGTGGCGGCGCGCGGGCGGCGTACCAGGTGGGCGTGCTGCAAACCATCGCCGCCATCCGCCGCCAGCTGGGTCAGGCCCACGGGCCCAACCCCTTCCCGATCCTGAGCGGCACTTCGGCTGGCGCGATCAATGCCGCTGCATTGGCCTGTGGCGCGGATGACTTTGATAAGGCCGTGGCCCACATGGCCCACACCTGGCAACACATCCATGCCGAGCAGGTTTACCACGTCAGCGGCTTGCGCATGCTGCGCGCCGGGGCCCGCTGGCTGGGGCTGTTGTCGCTGGGCTGGTTGCTGACGCGCTGGTGGCGCATCAAGCCACGCTCTTTGCTGGACAACGCGCCACTGGAAGACTTGCTGGCCCACATGGTGGCGCTGGGCCGCCTGCCGCATATGTTGCAGGGCGGGCACCTCAAGGCCCTGGCGGTTAGTGCCTCAAGCTACACCACCGGCCAGCATGTCACGTTTTTTCAGGGCGCCAAAGAGGTGCAAGAGTGGCAGCGCTCCCAGCGCTTTGGGGTGCGGGCCGGTATCAGCCACACGCATTTAATGGCCTCTGCGGCGATACCTTTTATCTTTCCGGCCAAGGCCTTGCCGCTGCACCGGCACCAAGAATATTTTGGCGATGGGTCTATGCGCCAAAGCGCACCCTTGTCGCCGGCCATCCGGCTGGGGGCCGAGCGGATATTGGTCATAGGCGCCGGTCGCATGGCCGAGCCACATGACCCGGCGCGGCCCCAAACCGGCCACTACCCCTCGCTGGCGCAAATTGCCGGGCATGCCATGTCCAGCATTTTTCTCGATGCGCTAGCGGTGGACGTGGAGCGCATGCAGCGCATCAACCAAACCATCGCCCTGGTGCCGCCCGAGGTGCGCGCGGCCAGCAGCCTGCGCCCGGTGGAGGTGCTGGTCATCGCGCCCAGCCAGCGCCTGGACGACATTGCCAGCCGCCATGTGGGCGCCTTGCCGGTGGCGGTGCGCAGCTTACTGGGAGGCATGGGTATTTCGGCGGCGCCGCAGGATGCCAAGGGCGCGGCCCTGGCCAGCTATCTTTTGTTTGAAGCGGCTTATACCGGCGAACTCATGGCCCTGGGCCGCGCCGACGCGCTGGCGCAAAGGGCCGCAATCTGCGGCTTTTTTGGCTGGGCGGACTAAAATCTGCCCCTTTTGCCTCGTACGGGCGGCTGTCAAAGCTGCCACGCCACCATGCCGCGCCACCTGTTTGTCACCACCGCCCTGCCCTACGCCAACGGCAATTTCCATATCGGCCACATCATGGAATACATCCAGGCCGACATCTGGGTGCGCTTCCAAAGGATGCAGGGCCACGCGGTGGACTTTGTCTGCGCCGACGACACCCACGGCGCGCCCATCATGATCGCCGCCGAAAAAGCCAGCAAAACCCCACAGCAGTTTGTTGCCGATATCGCGGCAGGCCGCAAGCCTTATCTTGACGGCTTTCACATCAGCTTTGACAACTGGCACAGCACCGACGCTCCAGAAAACCACGCCCTGGCGCGCCAAATTTATTGCGACCTGCGTGATATTCCCGAAAGTGAAGGCGGCTCGCTGATCGCGCGCAAAACCATAGAGCAGTTTTTTGACCCGGCGAAAAACATGTTTTTGCCGGACCGCTTTATC
>CANFJQ010000084.1 GCA_947447615.1 Comamonadaceae bacterium | reverse complement strand
TGGCCAACTCCATCCACCACAGCGGCGGCACAATTTGCGAGCCAGTGGACTTGCCGGTGAACAAGCGCCATTTCGACATGGTCTACGCGCACATGAAGTACAGCGACAAGCCCTTTATGGGCTCGGTGACTAAGCCCGAGCGTGCGCAAGACACAGTAGAAATGGCCGCGCGCCTGTTTGGCGACAACTTTATCGACCCGGCCACCGGCAAAAACCGCACCGTCTGCATCAGCCTGATCAACGCCAACTCGCCCATGACCTTTGACGAGACCATGCTGGGCGCGGCCAAGGTTTATGCGCGGGCCAACCAGGCCACCATCATCACGCCCTTCATTTTGGCCGGCGCCATGTCGCCCGTTACCGTGGCCGGCACGTGCGCGCAAACTTTGGCCGAAGCGCTGGCCGGCATGGCGTTTGTGCAACTGGTCAGCCCCGGCGCGCCGGTGGTGCTGGGTAGTTTCGCGTCCTCGGTGTCCATGCAGTCGGGCGCGCCCACCTTCGGCACGCCCGAACCGGCGCTGGTGCTGTACGTGATGGCCGCGCTGGCACGCCGTCTGGGCGTGCCCTTTCGCTCTGGGGGCGGCTTGTGCGGCTCCAAGATTGCGGATGCGCAAGCTGCCTCCGAGTCCGCCAACACGATGATCCCTACCTGCCTTGCTGGCGTCAACTTTGTGTTGCACACCGCCGGTTGGTTGGAGGGCGGTTTGTCCATGGGCTATGAAAAATTCATCATGGACTGCGACCAGGCCGGGATGATGCACACCTTAATGGCCGGCGTGGACATGAGCGAAAACGGCCAAGCTATGGACGCTATCCGTGAAGTCGGCCCCGGCAAACACTTTTTAGGCTGCGCGCATACCCAGGCCAATTTCGAAACCGCGTTTTACCGCTCGCCGATTACCGACAACAACAGCTTCGAGCAATGGGAAGCCGAAGGCGGCGTGGACTTGTCTGTGCGCGCTAATTCGCTGTGGAAGAAAAACTTGGCGGAATACGAAGCCCCGGCCATGGACCCGGCAACTGACGAAGCTATTTTGGATTATGTGAACCGGCGTAAGGCTTCGTTCCCGGACTCCAATATCTGATTCAGCAGCCCTGCACTGTTAGGCACCATGTAAAAAGGCTCGCAGTTGCGAGCCTTTTCTTTTCGCATGCGTCTTTATTTAAGCCGCCGCCTTTTGCCGCTTCGCCAGCACCTCGTCCAACCAATCAACGCGCATTTCGGGCACAGCGGTGATTAGTTTTTGGGTATAGGGGTGTTCGGGGTTTTCGAAGATTTTGTCGGTGGTGTCAAAGGCCACAAACTGGCCTTGCAGCATCACGGCGGTGCGGTGGGCGATGCGGTGGACCACGTCCAGATCGTGCGTAATCAGGATGTAAGACAAGCCCAACTCGCGCTGCAATTTACGCAAGAGCGTCAAAATTTCTTCCGCCACCAACGGGTCTAGCGCCGAGGTGGGTTCGTCCAGGATGATGAGGTCGGGCTTGGCCGCCAGCGCGCGGGCGATGCAGACGCGCTGCTTTTGTCCGCCGGACAACTGGCCCGGGCGGCGCTCCAGGTAGTCGTGTGGTAACTCGACCAGTGTCATAAGTTCCTGCGCACGTGCATTGACCTCGGCGCGTCCGGCGCCGAAATAAAACTCTACTGGCCGGCCGATGATCTCGCGCAGCGTCTGGCGTGGGTTGATCGCCACATCGGGGATTTGATACACCAGTTGAATCGTGCGCTTGAGTTCTTTGCTGCGCTCTTTGAGCGTGGCAGGCAGCGCCTTGTCCTGAAACAAAATCTTCCCGCTGCGCGGTGGTAACAGGCCGGTAATGATGCGCGCCAGGGTGGATTTACCCGAGCCCGATTCGCCGACCACTGCGACGGTTTCGCCGCGCTGCACATCCAGCGACACCCCGCGTACCACATGAAAATCGCCGTAATAGGCGTGGCAGTCTTGCACTTTCAAAACCGTCTCAGCTTGCACCGTGGCGCTGACAGCGCGCTCGCTGGCAGCTGCGCCGCGCACCGCCACCAAGCGGGCGGTGTAGTCCTGGCGCGCCTCGTGCAGGATTTGCTGCGTCAGGCCTTCTTCCACTTCTTTGCCGTGGCGCAGTACCTTGATGCGGTCGGCCACCTGGGCCACCACCGCCAAGTCGTGCGTGATGTACAAAGCCGCCGTGCCGTACTGGCGGATCAGCGACTTGAGCAAAATCAGCACTTCAATTTGCGTGGTCACGTCCAGCGCGGTGGTGGGCTCGTCGAGCACCAAGACATCGGGGCGGCAGGACATGGCCATGGCCGCCATCGCGCGCTGCAACTGCCCGCCCGAGACCTGGTGCGGGTAGCGGCTGCCGAAGTTTTGTGGGTCGGGCAGGTCCAGGGCCACAAACAATTCGCGCGCCCAGGCTTCGGCTTGCGGGCGGGTCATCAGCTTGTGCAGTACCGGCGCCTCGCAGACCTGGTCCATCAGGCTGTGGGCCGGATTGAAGGCGGCGGCGGCCGATTGGGCGATATAGGCGATGCGCTTGCCGCGCACCTGGCGGCGGCCTTCGGCGTCTAGTGCCCGGATATTGACGCCACCCAGCACCACTTCGCCCCCGGCGATATGCAAACCGGCGCGGGCATAGCACATGCTGGATAAACCGATGGTGGATTTCCCAGCGCCGCTTTCGCCAATCAGCCCCAGCACCTCGCCGCGCTGCAATTGCAGATCGACGTTGTCGACAATGACATTGCCCGCGACGCTGTGCAGCCGCAAGCCGGTGATATTCAAAATAGTTGAATCGTCCATAGCCCGCAGTCTTTCTTAGAGTTCGGCTTGCGCGCCCGAGGGCCGCGCGTCAATCGAGAGCATCCAATCCACCACCAGGTTGACCGACACCGTCAGCAGTGCAATCGCGGTGGCGGGGTAGATGGGCGCCATCATGCCGAAGTTGATCGCGGCGGCGTTCTCACGCACCATGCCGCCCAGATCCGCATAGGGCGGCTGAATGCCCAGGCCCAAAAACGACAGGCCGGCGATAAACAAAAAGTTAAAGCAAAAACGCAGGCCAAATTCAGACACCAGTGGGGCCCAGGCGTTGGGCAAGATTTCGCGGGTAATCACCCACCACAGGCCTTCACCGCGCAGTCGCGCCGCTTCCACATATTCCATCACCGTGAGGTTCATGCCCAGCGCGCGCGATAGACGGAACACGCGGGTCGAGTCCAGCACGGCAATCGTCATGATCAGGGTGGGGATGCTGGAGCCGAAAACGCCCAAAATAATCAGCGCAAAAATCAGGCTGGGGATGGACAGCATCACATCGACCAGGCGTGTGAAAAACACGTCCACCCAGCCGCCCACTACGGCGCTGACCAGGCCTGTAAGGATGCCGATCAAAAACGACAAGGCGGTAATCGCCAGTGCCACACCAATCGTCATGCGGCTGCCGTACATCATGCGGGTGAGCATGTCGCGTCCGATCTGGTCGGCGCCAAACAGCATCTTGGCCGAAGGCTCATCCCAGGTGCCGCCGACGTTGGCCGACTCGGAGTAGGGCGCAATCCAGGGGGTGAAAACAGAGATAAGAATAAACAGGGTGACCACGGCCATGCCAAAGGCAGCAGAAGCGGTGAGTTTGTGTCCGAAAAGTTTCATGGCGGTAGCAATTCGAAAATAGCCTAGCGCTGGTGGCGCAAACGCGGGTTGACCACAATGACCAAGATGTCGGCCAGCGTATTGAGCAGCACAAACACGGTGGCAAACGTCAGGCCGCAGGCTTGGATGACCGGTACATCGCGCTTGGAAACGCCATCGACCATGTACTGGCCCAGGCCTGGATAAACAAATACCGCCTCAATCACCACTACACCGACCACCAGATAAGCCATATTCAGCGCGATAACGGTGATGATGGGCGCCGCCGCATTGGGTAGCGCGTGGGTGACGATGACACGTTTGCGCGGCGCGCCTTTCAGAAAAGCCATTTCGATATACGGCGTGGACATGACCGAAAGCACCGAACTGCGCGTCATGCGCAACATGTGCGCAGCAACCAAGAGCGTGAGGGTAATGGCAGGCAGCGTGGTCTGGAACACCCGGTCCCCAAAGGACATGCCCTTAGACACCATGGCCAGGGACGGGAACCAGTGGAATTGCACCGAGAAAAAAATGATCAGCAGGTAGGCGATAAAAAACTCGGGCAAGGAGATGGCGATCAGCGTTGTAATATTGGACAAACGGTCGGACAACTTGCCTTCGTTAATCGCCGCCAGCACGCCTAAGCCGACGGACAGGGGGATGGCGATGACGGCGGCATAACCGGCCAAGAACAAGGTATTGCGCAAGCGCGGCAGCAAGTCGTCGATGATCACGCGTTTATTCGTCAGGGCCACGCCCAGGTCGCCGTGCAGAGCGCCGACCAGCCAGTTCCAGTAGCGTAGGTGGGCAGGAACGTCCAAACCTAGTTCGCGGCGAAACACAATCAGCGCTTCGGGTGTGGCGCCTTGGCCCAGCACCGCCGAGGCTACGTCGCCCGGCAATATTTGCGTACACAAAAATATCAACACCGAGACTGCAAACAGGGTCAGTATCCCCAAAAGCAGGCGGTTCACGATTAACTTGGCCATGACGAGCTATCGGTAGTTAAAAAATAAGACGCTGCCATGGCAGCGCCACGCATAGCATAACGCCATAACAAGCTTACCAAAGAAAGCATAAAAAAGGGGCTAGGCGTAAGCCCAGCCCCTTTTTAAGGATTCACAAAACGACGCCGTCTGTTGCTAAACCGGCGTGCCTGCAAACTTAGGCGAACCAGCCTTTTTCAGCGATGCGGGCATCGCCGAAATCGTAACGGCCAGACGGCACCAAACCTTGCAGCTTGGTGGTGTGTGCATCCAGGTAGTCTTGCACCGCATAGTTCACCATGCCGGCATTTTGCGAGACCAGCTCTTGGCAACGCGAGTACAGATCCTGGCGCTTCTTGGCATCGATCTCCACGCGGGCTGCTTCCAGCGCTTTGCTGAACTCGGCGTTTTCGAAGTGGCTGTCGTTCCAAGGGTTGCTCTTGCCGCCATAGAAGGTGGAAGTGAACTGGTTGTCGATGGTGGGACGGTTACCCCAGTACACCGCGCAGAAAGGTTGCTTGAGCCAGACGTTGTCCCAGTAGCCGTCGCCCGAGACGCGCTTGAGGTCCATATTGATACCGGCTTTGGATAGCGATTCTTGGAAGATTTGACCCGCGTCGGTAGCACCGGAGAAAGCGCCTTCGGACACTTGCAATTCGATGGCGCCGCTGTGGCCCGATTTTTTGTAGTGGAACTTGGCCTTGTCCAGGTCGAAGCGGTTCATCGGCTGGTTGGGGTTGTAGAACTTCATCTTCGGTCCGACGCAGTTGTCGTTACCAATCGAGGCAAAGCCGCTGTAGACGTTATCGACAATTTTTTGGCGGTCGATACCATATTTGAGCGCCATCATGACGTCGCGATTGGTAAACGGGTCTTTGTCGGTATGGGCCACAAAGCAGAAGCGGTTGCCCATGCCGGGCGTACGCGACACTTTGAGTGCGGCGTTTTTGGCCAGCAATGCGGCGGTCTTGGGGTTGACGCGGTTGATGATGTCCACGGTACCGGTTTGCAGTGCGGTGGTGCGCTGGTTGGCGTCGCCGATGTAGATCAGCTCCACGCGGTCAAAGTTGCCACGGTTGGGCTTCCAGTAGTTGCCGCTCTTGCGCTTGAACACCGCACGCACGCCGGGTTGGAACTCTTCCAGCGTGAAGGCGCCAGTCCCATCAGGCTTGCTAAAGTCTTTGAAACCATTGGGCACCACGATGATGTGGTAATCGCTCAGGTTGAAGGGCAAATCGACATTGCCCTTGTTCATGGTGATTTGCACTTGGGTAGCGGACAGCTTTTTCACGTCCTTGATGTCTGCCAGCAAAGCTTTGGCGGGCGATTTGGTTTCGCCGCGGTGCATATTGATGGAATAAATGACATCGTCCGCGTCCAAGGTTTTGCCGGAAGTAAAGGTGATGCCTTTGCGCACATTGAATACCCAGTCAGCAGCGCCGGGCTTGACTTCCCAGCTCTCAAACAATTCGCCGGTGGCGTCGCCGTTGTCGCCCACTTCCACCAAGTTGTTCCAAAGCATCAGGCTCATGTTGATCGGGATGGAGTCCGCATAAGTCAGGGGATCCAAGCTGTCCGAGGGCGAGCCGCCTTCCATGCCCATACGCAGCGTGCCACCTTTTTTCGGGGCACTTTGCGCCATGGCTGGGGAGACACCCAAGGTGGATGCCAGGCCTACAGCGGATGCGCCGAGAATGATTTGGCGACGGTCCAGGATGATGCCCGCGTCGCTGTTGTGTTCGACATTTGCCATTTTTGAAATTCTCCAATCCAAGCAGATTTATAAACAGTCTCCCGCAGGCCAGGCGAAAGAAACAGGCCATGCGGAATCGGAGTGCAATAAGCTTTGCGCTCTGCGGGCATAGTAATTCAATAATTGCCCCTACTCAAGCCGAAAACATTGGCATATTCCCTAGGTTTTGGCCCTCAAGGCGGGGCTTGGACAATTCCTGAAATTGAGTCCCTGGGCGCCTGCGCATTGCCTCGGTAGCTAGCGCCCAGTCCAGCGCGGGGGGCGTTTTTCTGCAAATGCCCGCGGGCCTTCGGCCGCGTCTTCGGAGCGCAGCATGGCCTGGTACGCCGGCAAACCGCCGCCGCGCAGCACTTGGTATGCCTGCGCTATCGGCATGCCCGCGGTGGCTTTGGCGATTTCCATCACCGCAGCTACCGCCAGCGGCGCCGCCTGCACAATTTGCTGCGCCAGGGCGCTGGCAGCGGCCATCAAAGCATCCGGCGCGACGACCTGGTTGACCAGGCCCCAGCGCGCG
Organism: Comamonadaceae bacterium; assembly: GCA_947447615.1. GTDB lineage: Bacteria > Pseudomonadota > Gammaproteobacteria > Burkholderiales > Burkholderiaceae_C > Allorhodoferax. The sequence goes on along the minus strand of CANFJQ010000084.1, from coordinate 5,998 downwards.
GCCTCGTGGGCGCCCATACGCCGCCCGGTCAACAGCAATTCCAGCGCAATCGCGCGCGGCAGTCGCTGCGGCAGGCGCAGCACGCCGCCCGAGTCGGCCACCATGCCTAGTTTGACCTCGGTCAGCGCAAATTCGGCGCTTTCGCTGGCCACGATCAAGTCAGCAGCCAGCGCCAATTCAAAGCCGCCGCCCATGGCCAGGCCGTTCACCGCCGCGATCACTGGCTTGCCCAGGTCAAACAACTCAGTCAGCCCGGCAAAGCCGCCCGGTCCGTGGTCGGCGTCTATGGCCTCGCCCTCGGTGGCCCCGGCCAAATCCCAGCCCGCCGAAAAAAAGCGCCCGGTGCCGGTGATGATGCCTACGCGCAGCGCCGGGTCGTCCCGCAGCTGCTTAAAGGCGGCGTACAGCGCCAGGCTGGTTGCCACGTTAATGGCATTGGCCTTGGGCCGGTCCAGGGTGATGGTGAGCACGCCGCCTTCGGCATTGCAGATGACGGCTTCAGCCATGGGCTTCTCCAGACAAACGAATCAAAGCATCGACCGCCAGCACGCCCTGGCCTGCGGGCAGCACCAGTACCGGGTTCACGTCCAGCTCCAGCAGCGTGTGTGCGTGGGCCTGGGCATAGGCGGCAATCGCCAGCACGGCATCGACCAGCGCATCCACATCGCCCGCCGCCTTGCCCCTAAAGCCTGCCAGCAGCGGCCAGGACTTGAGCGACTGCAAGGCTTGCAGCACTTCATCCCGCGCTGTAGGAAATAACAGGGTTTGCGCGTCTTGCAGCAATTCCACGAGGATCCCCCCGGCGCCCACCGTCAGCGACAGGCCAAACTGCGCATCGCGCTGCACGCCCACGATGATCTCGGCCACCACTTGCCCGGCCATTTGCTCCACCAAAAAGCGGTCGGATAGGGCAGCCATTTGCGCTACCGCGGCGCGCACGCCTTGGGCATTAGGCACATTCAGTTGCACGCCACCGGCCTCGGTTTTATGCGCTAGCTGGGCCGACACGGCTTTGACCACCACCGGGTAGCCCAGGCTGTCGGCAAAGTCTGCTGCTTCGGCAGCACTGACTACTCGGCCGCGCGGCACCGGCAGGCCAAATGCCGCCAGCGCTTGCTTGCCCGCCGCTTCGTCCAGGTTGTGCGATGGCGCAGCGCCAGGGAGGGCAGTCCAATTTGCCTCCTCTCCCGCAGCTAGGCGACGCGGCGATACATGCAATGCGCCTGGTGCAGGCGCCAGCGGCATCACATCAGCCAGTGGTTGTAAATGCGCCAGTCGCGTACGGGCCTCGCCAATGCGGGCGGCGTGGGCGATGGCGTCCAGGCAGTCGGGTATGCCGTGCATGGGCGCAATGCCCTGGGCCATGAGCGCTTTGGCGTATTCCTCGGGCAAGTCCTCGGGCAGGGAGGCGACCACGGTGGCGCCGTGGCCGCCATAACGCGCTGCGGCGGCAAAGGCTTCGACCGTCGTGCCCCAACTGTCGGCGCGGCAGCGGTCCAGGCGCGGGTAGTCCAGCACCAACAAAGTGGCGTCAAACCCGCAATCCATGAGCCCGGAAAAACAGGCGGTCTGCGCGGCCAGGTCGCCCCAGATATAGGTGTGGTAATCCAGCGGATTGGCTACATTCACTTTGTCGCCCAGCACCGCACGCAGGCGCGCATCGGCGACGGGCGGGATGGTGGGCATGTCCAGGCCGCGCGGTTGCGCCAAGTCAGCCACCAGCGAAGCTTCGCCGCCCGAGCAGCTGGCCGAAATAATGCGCTTACCCGCCAGCGTTCCGTGCACATGCAAAAACTTGCAAGTCTCGATCAGGCCCGCTGGGTCGCGCACGCGGGCGATACCGCAGCGGGCAAACAAAGCGTCATACAGCGCGTCCGGCCCGGCCAGCGAGCTGGTATGGCTCATGGCGGTTTGCGCGCCCAGCGTGGACGAACCGGCTTTGAGGGCCACCAGCGGTACGCCCTGGCGCAAGGCTTTCAGGGCCACGCGGGAAAACGCGGCCACATCGTCCAGTCCTTCGATATGCATGCCGATGACGCTTACCCGCGGGTCTGACAGCAGGCTCTCGACCAGGCTCTCCATGCTGTTGCCCGCTTTGTTGCCCACGGTTATTAGGTAGGCCAAGGGCAGGCCACGGGTTTGCATCGTCAGGTTCAGGCCGATGTTGCCGCTTTGGGTGATCAAGGCCACGCCTTGGCTTTGGCGCTGGCCGCCATGTTGGTCCGGCCACAGGGCCACGCCGTCTAAATAGTTGAGCATGCCGTAGCAATTGGGGCCTATCAGCGCCATGCTGCCCGCCGCCTGCACCAGCTCGGCTTGCAGCGCCACGCCATCGCCGCCCACTTCCGCAAAGCCCGAGGCATAGCAAATTGCGCCCCCGCCGCCGCGCGCAGCTAGCTGGCGCACGATGTCTACCGTGGCCTGGCGCGGCACGGCGACAAAGCTGGCGTCCGGCGCCTCGGGTAGCGCATCGACACTGGCAAAGCAGGGCAGGCCGTCCATCTCTGTGCGCGTGGGGTGTACCGGCCAGATCTGCCCGTCAAAGCCCAAAGCTTTGCATTGGCGCACCACCTCGTGGGCCGAAGCGCCACCAAACACCGCGATATGGCGCGGCGAAAACAAACGCCGTAGCGCCTTGGACTCAGCCACCGTGGCCATGGCTAAGCGCCGTGTACGCGCAACATGGCACGCGAAATAATGTGGCGCTGAATTTCGCTGGTGCCGTCCCAAATGCGCTCCACCCGCGCATCACGCCAAAAGCGCTCTATGGGCAATTGGTTCATCAGGCCCATGCCGCCAAAAATTTGCAGCGCGTTATCGGTCACGCGCGCCAGCGCTTCGGAGGCAAACAGTTTGGCCATGGCCGCATCCGAATCGCTCATGGTGCCCTGGTCGCATTTCCAGGCCGCTTGCAAGGTCAGCAACTCGGCAGCGGCCAGCTCGGTCGCCATGTCCGCCAGCTTGAAACCGGTGCCCTGAAACTTGCCAATCGCCTGCCCAAACTGCTTGCGCGTGGCGGCCCATTGCGTGGCCATTTCCATTACCCGCTGGCCGCGCCCTACGCTGGTGGCAGCTACGGTCAGGCGGGTGGCGCCCAGCCATTCGCCCATTAAATCGAAGCCCCTGCCTTCTTCGCCTAAGCGCTTGTAGGCGGGCACGCGGCAGTCGGTAAAAAATAATTCGCACTGGTGGTAGCCCCGGTTGGAGACGCAAGCCGGGCCGCGCCGTACCGTCAGGCCAGGCGAGTCCAGGTCCACCAAAAAGCCGGTGATTTTTTTCTTCGGCCCGTGGCTGGTGTCTTCCACGCCGGTAGCGGCAAACAGCACCACAAAATCGCTCATATCGGCGTGGCTGATGAAGTGCTTGGTGCCGTTGATGAGGTAGTCGGAGTTCTCGCCATTGCCGTCCCGCGTGGCGCGGGTTTGCATGCCGCGCACGTCCGAGCCGGCATTGGGCTCGGTCATGGCCAGGCAATCATGGCGCTCGCCGCGTATCGTGGGCAGCAGGTATTCCTCAATTTGCGCACCCTGACAGGCACGCAAAATATTGCTGGGCCGCGCCACCAGCATTTGCAGGCCATAGGATGCGCGCCCCAGCTCGCGCTCCAGCAGCGCCACGGTGAAGTTGTCCAGGCCGCCGCCACCTAATTCGGCGGGCATATTGGCCGCGTACAAACCCACTTCAATCGCTTTGGCTTGGATGGACTGCACCAGTTCGGGCGGTATGGCGTCGGTACGCTCCACCAGGTCTTCGTGCGGGTACAACTCGTTTTCCACAAAGGCGCGGACGGTGTCCACGATCATGGTGTGTTCATGGCTCAGGGCAAATTGCATGGGGGGCCTTTTAGCAGGGGTAAAGTGGTTTTAGCAGGTCAAAAATGTGGGCGCTGCGTACGTTTACGCTACGGCTTTGCGGCGTATGCCCAGTGGTTGCCCGGCTTGCGCCGGGCGGGGCAGCGCACTGTGCGCGCGGTGCACGGCGGCCACGCGTTGATACAAATAATCAGGCATAGGCGCAGCGCGTCCTTGCTCCATGTCCACATGCACCAGCATTTGCTCGCCGGTAGCCAGTAAATGGCCGTCAAGTCCGCGGTACATCGCATGAAAAATATGCATGCGCTTGTCGTCCATGTCCAGCACTTGCAGCGTCAGGCGCAAGGGTTCGCCTTCGGCCACTTCCCGAATATTGTGAATATGGGTTTGCACGGTGTAGAAAGATTTGTTGTCCACATCGCGGTAGCTTTCGTCAATGCCGATGTAGCGGAAATACGCGTCCGAGTTGTCGCCAAAGACCAGTAAAAAACAGGACTCGCTCATATGCCCGTTGTAGTCCACCCATTCGGGCAGCACCTGGGGCTGGTGCAAGCACAGGGGCGCAGCAATCGGGGCGCTGGCGTCCCAGGCTTTGGCGGGGGTGCCTTCAAGCGGTGTGCTCAGGCGTTGGGGTGACGTGGACATGGTGCGTGAAGTTTGCTTGTGTTGGTAAGTAGAAGTTGAAAACTTGGGTTCAATGCGTCGCGGGTGCAGGCCTAGGGGATGCTCAGCGCAATCTTGCCGACAAAGCGCTTAGCCACAAAATCGGCTTGCGCTTGCGCGATGTCGCGTAAATCGTAGCTGCGCGCCAGCAGCGGCTTGAGTTCGCCGCGCGCCACATAGCCCAGCAATTGTTCAAACACCGCATCCTCTTGCCAGGTGCAGCCTAGCAATTGGAGGTCTTTGAGGTAGAGCGTGCGCAAATCCAAACTGACCATGGGCCCGGCGATCGCACCCGCAGTGGCATAGCGCCCGCCGCGCTGCAAAACTTCCAGTAACGATGGCCAGGCCGGGCCACCCACCAGGTCAATGACCACGGCCACGCTGTCTTTGCCCAGGGCCTGGGCCACATCGGCATCGCGGGCCAGCGTGTGTTGTGCGCCAATGGCTTGGAGGGCCGCGTGTTTGCTGCTGTCGGCCTGCGCCATCACCTGCGCGCCGCGCAGGTGCGCCAATTGCACCGCCGCGCTGCCCACGCCGCCGGATGCGCCGGTAATCAGCATGCGCTCACCGGCGCGCACATTGGCACGTGTCAGCAGGTTTTCAGCGGTGGAATACGCGCAAGGCAGGCAGGCCAGTTCGGCATCGCTTAAGGTGCTTTGCACTGCCATGGCGGCGCTGGCGGCCACGCGGGCGTATTGGGCAAAAGCGCCGTCGCATTCCGAGCCAAAATAATCAAAGTCATAAGGCGCGCCGCCCAGCTTGCGCAGCACGGGGCGCACCAGTACGCGCTGGCCAATGCGTGCGCTGTCCACACCCGCACCCACGGCCACTATGTGCCCGCAGCAATCGGCCCCTTGAATGCGCGGAAACTGCATCGCGGCTCCGCCCCAGCTAGGGGCTGCGTCACTGGCGGCATCAAAGCCCACGGACGCGTGCTGCGTCGGGCCATCCACGGTTTTGGAGTACCAGCCCACGCGGGTGTTGATATCGGTGTTGTTGACCGAACTTGCGGCTACGCGGATCAGCACTTCGCCCGCACGCGGCAGTGGCACCGGCAGGTCCTCGCGGTACTGCAATTGTTCAGGGCCGCCAAACCCGGTCAGCAGCACGCCGTGCATGCGTTCCGGTAGGGAGGCGGCGGCCATGGCCTAGGCGGTTTTGGCTGCGGGCAGGCTGATCACGCGGCCCACGTAGGGTGGGCGCGGCAGGCTGCGGTGCGCGGTGGCCAGCATCTGCACCCGCGCCGCTACGTTCAAGGCAAAGGGGCTGGCACGCGGCCCGTCCATCACCACATTGAGCAGCATTTGCTCGCTATAGGCCATCACCGTGTCATGGCCTTTGATGTGCAGCGCCAGGCCCACATGCAGGCGCTTGGCGTCGTGCCCCAGCACCTGGCAATACACCTGCACCTGGGCGCCGAGTTTGACCTCATGCAAAAAATTGATGTGCGCTTCCAGCGTAAAGATGGAGTGCCCGGTGGCTTTACGCCCGGCCGCGTCCAAGCCGATTTGGTCCATCAGCCC
>CANFJQ010000083.1 GCA_947447615.1 Comamonadaceae bacterium | reverse complement strand
TGCCGCAGTCCAGGGTGCAGATTTCGGGCAGCAGTTGCTCCACATGGATCAGGCGCGCCATGGGGCCTATCAGGTCGGTGTTGGGGCCAAAGTGGGTGGGGTTCTCGCCCGCACCGATTTCCAGATCGCCGCCCATGCCGGCGGTCAGGTTGACAATCACATCGACACCCGAATCGCGGATACGGTCCATGACTTCGGCATACAAAGCCGGGTCGCGGCTGAATTGGCCGGTCGCGGGGTTGCGCACATGGCAGTGCACCACGGTGGCGCCGGCCTTGGCCGCTTCCACCGCCGCTGCCGCGATCTGCGTGGGCGTCACGGGAATGGCCGGGTGCTTGCCGACGGTGTCGCCCGCGCCCGTCAGTGCGCAGGTAATGATGACGTTGGGATTCATAGTGCGTAGTCCGTTTCTTCGAGGTCAAGGATGGCTTTAAGCGCTTTCAAATGCAAAGCGCAAGAGTCGGTAGGGTAATCGTTCCATTGGGCGCTGGCCAAGCGCGCCACGGCGTCGGGTATGAGGGCCAGCGGCCGACCGGTGGACAGGGCCAGCACTTGCACTTTGGCGGCTTTTTCGAGGTAATAGAGTTCGTCCAGGGCCTGGGCCACACTGGGGCCTATCACCATCACGCCGTGGTTGCCCAAAAAGAGCACGCTTTTGCCGTCCTGCATCAGGGCGGCGACGCGTTCGCCCTCGGATGTATCCAGTGCCATACCGGCGTAATGCCGGTCGTAGGCAATGCGGCCGTAAAAGCGGCAGGCGTTTTGGTCCAGCGCCAGCCATTCAAAGTCTTGCAGGCAGCACAGCGTGGTGGCATAGGGCATGTGCGTGTGCAAGATGCAGCGCGCCTGCGGCAAGCGCTGGTGCAGCATGGCGTGCAGGTTCCAGGCGGTGGGGTCGGCGCCCAAGGCGGCGATGTCTTGGTCGCCGTGGTCTGCATCGAGCAGCAGCAAGTCGCTGGCGCGGATGCGCGAAAAATGGCTGCCTACCGGGTTGAGCAAAAACTGATTCCCGCCTTCGGAGACCGCCAGGCTGAAGTGGTTGGCGATGGACTCATGCATATCCCAGCGCGCGGCCCAGCGAAAGGCGGCGGCCAGGTCAATGCGCTCTTGCGTTAGCGGGGCTTGTGGGTGCATGCAGGGGTTCCGTCCAATTGCCACTGTAGGGCGAGTGTAGGCACCAAGGTGCTTGGGGTGCGACGCATTTTCCGCCAAAAGCGACCTGCCGCTTCCCGCCCATTTTTCTGATGCGCCAATGCAAAGAATTGTCCTGCTAAGCGCGCAAAACGTCGCCTTTTGAGGCCTAGTGCTTGCGCTGCTGTGTCACCATCGATGCTTTGCCGTCCCGCTACGGTCTGCTCGTGTAGGTTTTATGCAATTCCCCCGTTTTTCTCCGCTGACGCTGCCCCTGGCTTCCTTGCTGTCGGGCGTCAGTATGCTGGTCGTGGGCATCGCCTTGTTAACCGTGGCCATTGGCGCGCAAGCGGGCTTGGCCAAGTATTCGGGCTTGGTCACCGGCATGATCATGTCGGCTTATTTCGCAGGCTTTGTCTATGGTACCTATGCCTGCCCGGCGCTGATTCGCCGCGTCGGCTATATCCGCGCGTTTGCGGTCATGGCCTCGGTGGCGTCTGCCTTGCCGGTGCTGCATGCGCTGTGGACAAATCCCTGGTTTTGGGGTTTGTTGCGCTTTACCACTGGCTTGTGCATTGTGGGCCTCTACATGGTGATCGAGAGTTGGCTTAATGTGGTGGCTGGGCGCGAAAGCCGGGGCAAAGTGTTTGCCGCCTATATGGCGGTGAGCGGTGTGTCGACCGCGCTGGGGCAGTGGCTGATTTTGGCGGGCGACCGCTTTGGATTTGTGCCCTTTGCGTTTGCATCCATCTTGTTTTCCTTCGCGCTGGTGCCCACCACCATGACCACCATCCGCGAACCCAAGCAAACCAACGCGCCGTCCATGAGCCTGGTGCGCTTATTTGCCATCTCGCCAATTGGCGCCATCGCCGCCATGGGTTCGGGCCTGATCAGCGGTACCTTTTACAGCTTGGGCAATGTGTTTGGCAAAGGCGTGGGCTTTAGCGACAGCCATACGGCCACCTTTATGGCCGCTACGATTTTGAGCGGCGCCGCGTTCCAGTACCCGGTGGGCCATTTGTCGGATCGCTACGACCGGCGCTTGATGCTGATATGGGTTTGCCTGATTTCGGCTTTGCTGGCCGCTGTGGGCTTTTACCTGGCCCGTGAATATGAAAACCTGTTGGTGATGTTGGGCATTTTGTACGGCGCGCTTTCGTTTTCAATTTACGGCCTGAGTGTGGCGCATACCAATGATTTGATCGAGCCCTCTAAAGTACTGGAAACCACCGGCGGGCTTTTGTTGCTTTACGGCATAGGCGCCACCCTGGGCCCGACCATGGCCGGCGGCATGATGGACTACTTGGGCCCCGAGAGCCTGATGCTGTACTTTGCGATAGTGCTGCTAGGCCTGGCGGGCACGGTGTGGTATTTCATGCTGGGCCAGACCGAGCGCGTGGACATGCCCGCGCCGCGTTCGGACTACGTGATCATGGACGCCAGCTCGCAAGCGGCCCTGCAAATGGATCCGCGTGCTTTACCGCAGGATGCGGAATAGGGGCCTTGGCATGGATGCACAATCGCGCTGAATCGATAAGCCCCAATAGGAAGAACGCGTATGCAACACGTGACATTTACCCAAATGCAAGACGGCACGGCCGCGGACTACCAGCTGTTGCATAGCTTGGAGCAGGCCTACATCCAGACGCTGCCCGAGCGCTTGCTGGCGGCTTTGCAAGATTTGAGTGAATCTTTGCCAGGCTACCAAATCAGCCGCTTGGAGCATTCGCTGCAAAGCGCCAGCCGCGCCGAAGACGATGGCGCCGACATTGACATGGTGGTGGCCGCGCTGTTGCACGACATCGGCGATGTGCTGGCACCAGACAACCATTCGCAAATGGCGGCGGCCATTATTCGGCCCTATGTGCGCGCCGAAGTGACCTGGGTGGTGGAAATGCACGGCCTGTTTCAAATGCAGTTTTATGCCCACCATTTGGGCAAACCCCATGACGGCCACCTGGCTTACGCCAAGCACCCTTGGTTTGCCAGTTGCCAGCGTTTTTGCGCGCTGTATGACCAGACCTCTTTTGACCCGGCCTACCCCAGCCGCCCCTTATCGCACTTCGCGCCGTTGCTGCGCACCGTGTTTGCGCGCAAGCCCTTTGACCCGGCGGTGTTGCAGGAGCAGGGTAAGGCTTGATGGCCGGTCGTCTATTGCCTTGGCAGAAAATTTGCAAAAGCAGGTCATCGCGCAGCTAGGAGTCAGTCATCGCGAGGAGCGCAGTGACGCGGCGATCCATGCGGGCGCGAAGTCATGGAGTGCCACGGCCTATGGCCTCGCAATGACCCGCCAGCGCTACATCAAAGCATGCAAGCGCGTTTGCGCCTGCAATTCGCAACGCCTTCACACTACCAGTGGCGCTTCTTGCATGGCCTCGCATTGCTCTTGCAGCATCAGCACCTGCCCATGCCAATAATCGCTAGAGCCAAACCACGGAAAGTTCTGCGGAAAGGTCGGGTCGCTCCAGCGCCGGGCCAGCCAGGCGCTGTAGTGGATGAGGCGCAGCGTGCGCAGCGGCTCTATCAAAGTTAGCTCGTCTCGGTCAAATTCGCGGAATTGTTCGTAGCCATCGACCAAAAAGCCCAGCTGCCGGCTGCGCTGGCGCCGGTCGCCGCTGCTGAGCATCCACAAATCTTGCACCGCAGGGCCGGTGCGCGCATCGTCCAAGTCCACAAAATGCGGCCCCGGCCCGGCGCTGGCGGCGGCATCGGTCGGTGTCCACAAAATATTGCCCGGATGGCAGTCTCCGTGCAGGCGCAGCAGGCGTATGTGCGCCTCACCGCTGGCGGCTTTTTTGCCGCACAGCGCCGGGTGCGCTGCCACCATGGCCAGCGCTTCGTCGCAGTGCCTGGCCCAGGCGCTTTGCACGTCTAGCGGAATCATGTCCTGGCCCAGCAGCCAGTCGCGCGAATCTTGCCCAAAGCTTTGCAAATCCAGCGGCGGGCGGCTGACAAAGGGCTTGCGCGCGCCCACGGTGTGGATGCGCGCCAGAAAGCGGCCAACCCATTCCAGCACTTCCTCGTCGTCCAGCTCGGGCGGGCGGCCGCCCCGGCGCGGGCTGACGCTAAAGCCAAAGCCGCCAAAGTGGTGCAGCGTGGCCCCGGCCAAGCGCAGCGGCCCGATGGCCGGAATTTCGGCTTCCATCAGTTCCTCTGCAAAAGCGTGCTCTTCCAAAATCTGCGCCTCGCTCCAGCGTTCGGGCCGGTAAAACTTGGCCACCACCGCGCTGCCGTCCTCTAGTTGCACCTGATAGACCCGGTTCTCGTACGAGGACAAGGCGGTCAGCCGACCGTCGCCGCGCAGGCCGACCGATTCGAGGGCGTCTAGGACCAGATCGGGCGTTAGCGTTTCAAAAACATGGTGCATACCCCGATTGTCAGCCCTTGACGCTTGCCCTAGGCTAAGGTTTAAGAATCTGAAACCGTCCCGCAGATATTGGAGTTTGGTATGGGATACAACGACGTCATTACCCTGCAAGGGGGCTTTGCCCCGGTGGAAGAAGAGATTACTGTCGAACTGACGCAAGTGCAGGGCGTGATTCCGCGCGACCTGCACGGCATGCATGTGCGCAACGGCCCCAACCGCCGCTTCGAAGCGCCGGGCCGCTACCACTGGTTTGACGGCGATGGCATGCTGCACGCGGTGCGCTTTGAAGGTGGACGCGCCTTCTACCAAAACCGCTGGATTCAGACCCAAGGCTTGCATGAAGAAACCCTGGCGGGCCAAGCCCTGTGGCAAGGCATCAAAGACCCGCCGCGCAAAGACCGGCCCGAGATGCCGCTCAAAAACACGGCCAACACCGACGTCAAATACTTCGCCGGCCATTTGCTGGCCATGTGGTACCTGGGTGGCGAGGTGTATCGCGTGCGGCCCGGCGACCTAACGACGGTGGACACCCTGGCACTAGACCCGCGCCTGGCGGGTCTGCATATCTCGGCGCACTCCAAGGTCGATGAGCGCACCGGTGAATTCATCTTTTTTTGCTACGGTAAAGAGCCGCCCTATATGCATTACGGCGTGCTTGATAAAAGCGGCGTGCTCACCACGCTGATCCCCGTGCCCTTGCCCGGCCCGCGCTTGCCGCACGACATGGCCATCACGCGCAACTACAGCGTGCTGCACGACTTGCCCCTGTTCCAAGACCCGGTGGCTGCGGCTGCAGGTCGCCATAAATTAGCGTTTTACCCGGAACTGCCTTCGCGCTTTGGCGTGGTGCCGCGCCATGGCAGCACGCAAGACATCCGCTGGTTTGAAGCCAGCCCCACTTACATGTACCACGTTGCCAACGCCTGGGAAGAGGACGACGGCCAAGGCGGTGTCGAGATTGTGATGATCGGCACACCTTTCAAGCCGCAGCGCGATAGCCGTGGCCAGCCCGATGCTAGCGGCCTGCCGCGCCTGATTGCACAACTGGGCATCGACTGCATGTTGTACGAATGGCGTTTTAATTTACGCACCGGCCAAACGCGCGAGCGGGTGCTCGACGATGTGCTGAACCAAGAATTTCCCATCATCAACAGCGCCCGCATGGGCGAACCCACGCGCTACACCTGGAACATCTTGATGGGCAGCAGCGATCAGCCCGAAGACCCGCGCTTTTGCGGCATCGCCCGCCACGACCTGCACACCGGTACCTGCACTGCCTACCACGCCGGCATGCACCAGTGGCTGAGCGAACACAGCTTCGCGCCCAAAGACCAGCACGTCCACGAAGATGATGGCTATCTGGTTGGCTTTGTGTGGGACGCGAAAGACGAGCGCTCCTATGTGAGTATTTTTGATGCGGCCAACGTGGCGCAAGGCCCGGTAGCACGCATTGCGCTACCCCAGCGCGTGCCTAATGGTTTTCATGCCACTTGGGTGAGCAACGCAAGGTTGGCGCGGGGCTGGTAAATCCAGCTTACGCGCTAGGCTCATTAAATTGGAGCACTAGCGTTTGGCTCGGACGCAATGCCCTGGACAGAAGCGAGCGCCATGCCGCCCAAGTGCGCAAACGGCAAACCCTGTTTTACCAATATCACGGTGCAGGGCGCGGCCATGGCTACTTTGAGCGGGACGGTGGCGATGAGGCGCTGGGTTTTGAGGCCGTGGGTGGCGGCGCCCATCACGATCATGTGGACCTGGTTGCCTACGGCGTAGTCGATCAAAGCTTGCGCTACGTTGCCGGACTCCAGCACATGGCAGCTGGTTTGGTGGCCCGGATGGTTCAAGGCGCGCGCCCACTCGTGCAGCCAGGCCAGGTAGCGTCGCTGCACGCTGGTTTCGCTTTGCGCATCGACGCTGCTATTGCTTAGGCTGTCGGGGATGACGGTGACGCAGGCCAGGCGGGCGCCGGGGCGTATGCCTAAAGAGCGCGCAGCCGCTTCCCGCAGTGAATACAAGGTCGCGTCCGAGGCGTTTTCGTAGGGCAAGGCCACCATCACGATAGGCACTTGGCTGATTTGCTCGGACACCAGCGGGCTGGCTTGGTAGTGCATGCCGGCGGCCTTGAGCCAGCGCTTGGTATGCGTCCAAAAACTGGTGGGCTGTGTGTTGTGCCCGCGTGCGCTCACGGCAATTTGCGCCGGGTGCGCCAGGTCAAAGGCCAGGTGCGCCGCTGATGGGTAGCGCCGCGCGGCCTCGGGCTCCAGGCAGCGCATCACCACTTCTTGCAGCCAGGGCGGCAGCTCGGGCCGGTAGCTGCGTGGCGGCACCGGGTCCACCCACAGGCGCTGGCGCACACCGGCGGGTGTGCGCGGGCTGCCAAAAGGTAAGTGGCCGGTACAAAGTTGGTAGAGCACTACGCCGATAGCAAAAATATCGCTGCGCAAATCGCCGCGCACGCCCACCACTTGCTCAGGCGCAATCCAAGCCGGCGAGCCCACGGCTTTGCGCAATTGCTCGGCCAGCAAGTCCGGGTAATGCGCATGAAAGGATAGGCCAAAGTCCAGCAAAAGCATGGGGCCTGCGGGCACGGTCAGATCGACTGGTTTCGCATTGGCATCCGCGCCTGCATCCGGACCGTGACGCGCAGCCGCGCTGCTGCGCAAAAGCAGGTTGTCGGGTTTCAAGTCCAGGTGCACCGCGTGTTGACGGTGCAATGCGTGGGCGGCTTGGGCCATGCCTATGCCCAAGGTGGCAATCATCGCGCCGTCCAGCGCGGCGTGGTGCTCCACCCAATGCTGCAAGGTGCGGCCCTGCACATATTCCATTACCAAATAGGGCACACGCTGCAAATCGCCCGCCGCGATAAAGCGCGGCACATGCGGGCCGCTCAGGGCTTGCAAGATGTTGCACTCCACCTCAAAGCCCACGATGTTTTCTGCGCCGTCGCCGCTGGCCATGCGCGGCACTTTCATGGCCATAGGAAAGCCGGGGTCGGCGCGGCCATCGGCATAGCTGACGCGGTAAATATGCGCCATGCCACCGCTGTGTAAGCAGCTATCGATTCGGAAACCGTCTAGGGTGCTGCCGTCTTGCAGCAGCTTCACACCGTGCCTTCTAAGCGCATCGCAAATTGCTCGGGCATGCCGGCCGCGCGTATGGCCGCTGCAGCTGCCGCGCTGTCATAAGGCACGCGGAAAAAACGCAATTGCGATTTGTCCTTGTCCAGCAGGGCGTACATGGCGCCGGTTTTGCCGTCGCGCGGCTGGCCTGCCGAGCCTGCGGTGAACAACCACTGGCGGTGCGCTGGCACCGGAATGGCCGCGCCCGGCCAGGGCAAGAAGGCCATCAGCGCATTACCCACGCCCCGGTAAAACAGGTTTTGCTCGTGCACATGGCCACCGGCCACATAGCGCACCTCGGGCCACTGCGCGCTAGCCGCGTCCAGGCTGCGCTGCGCGGCAAGCACATCGCGCACATAGTGCCAGCGCTCGGGGCTATCGGCGCTGGCGTGGACTATCAGCAGGTTCTCAAAGCGCTGCGACATGGGCAGCTTGGAGAGCCAATCGCGCTGCGTATCGCTCAGTTGGGCGTGCGTCCAGATCGCGCCTTGGTCGCCTACTTGTTTCATCATGGTTGGCGGATGCACGGCCATTACATCGTGGTTGCCTTTGACCACCAGCGCGCCTGCGTAGGCCAGCGCCATGATGCGATCCACCACCTGTGCCGGGTAAGCCCCATAGCCCACCAGGTCGCCCAAAAAAGCGAAGCGCTCGGCGCCTTGTTCGGTGGCGTGCTCCAGGCAGGCCTCTAGCGCATGCAAGTTGCTATGGATGTCGGCAATCAGGGCGATGCGCATAGGGGGCTTTGCTTACTGCCCAAAGCGTTTGCGCGTAAGCGCCAGGGCCAACCAAAACGACACCACCGCATACGCCACCAGCACGCCGCCATGGTGCAGCACATTGCTAGGCCATTGGTCCATAAACAAAGGCCGCACCAACGCCACCGCATTGGCCAGTGGCAGCCAGTCGGCTACCGCGCGCACAAAGGGCGGCAATTGCTCTAAAGGGAAAAATACACCGCCTAAAAACATGGTGGGCGTCAGGAACAGCGTGAAGTAATACGTAAAAAAGTCATAGCCCTTGGCTAGCGCATTAAACACCAAGGCCATAGAGCTAAAGGTAATACCTACACCCAGCAATACCGGCCAGGCCACTAGTAGCTTAGGACTGTGGCTAATTTGCAGCGCCAGCATCACGCCCAAAATGGCTGTCACGGTAAACAGCGCCTTGAATGCGGCCCATAACATCTCGGCCAGCACGATATCGTCCAGGCCCACAGGGGCGTTCATGATGCCGTCCCAGGTTTTTTGCACATGCATGCGCGAGAAGGCCGAATACAGCGCCTCAAACGAAGCGGCGTTCATCGCGCTCATGCAAATGCTGCCGCTGGCCAAAAACAAAATATAGGGCACGGGCTGCCCGTCGATGGTGAGCTGCCCCACCAATGCGCCCATGCCGTAGCCAAAGGCCACCAGCCACATCAGCGGCTCGGCGATATTGCCCAGCAGGCTGGGAATAGCCAGCTTGCGCCAGACCAGCAAATTGCGTAGAAACACCGGCCAAAAACGCAGGCTCAGGCGTGGTGCGCGCCAGGGGCTTTGGAGTTGCAGGTTGTATGCGGGGGAGTCGGTCATATCAAGCGTCCTCGCGGATCTGGCGTCCGGTGAGTTTCAGGAACAAATCTTCGAGGTTGGCTGGGCGGTGCAAGGTGCGCAATTGCGGATAAGCGGCTAGCGCTTGCAAGAGCGCGCTGGCTTGGTCGGTGTAGAAAAAAACTGTCTCGCCACTCACTTCCACGCGCGCGGCCAGGGCGCGCAGCGGGGTATCGCGCATTTGCAGCGCGCCCACGCCAAAGACTTCCACCACATCGGGCTCCAGGTGCTGGGCGATCAAATCGCGCGGCTTGCCTTCGGCAATTTTTTTGCCATGGTCTAGCACCAACAGCCGCGAACACAGGCGCTCGGCCTCGTCCATAAAGTGGGTGGTTAGCAAAATCGATTTGCCTTGTTGCAAGAGCGCTTGCAGGCGCTCCCACATTAGATGCCGCGCTTGCGGGTCTAGGCCGGTGGTGGGCTCGTCCAATAGCAGCAGTTTTGGGTCGTTCACCAGCGCACGTGCCAGGCTCAGGCGCCGCTTCATGCCGCCCGACAACTCGCCCGGCTTGGCCTTGGCTTTGCTGGTGAGCGAAGCAAACTCTAACAGCGCCGGAATGCGCTTCTGAATCTCGCGGTCTTTCATTCCGAAATAGCGGCCATAGACCAACAGGTTTTCTTCGCAATTGAAGTCCGGGTCTAGCGTGTCGAGTTGCGTCACCACCCCAATTTGCGCCTTGATCGCCAGCGCATCGCGCGGCATATGCAGCCCCAGCGCGCTGATGCTGCCGCCATCGGGCGCCGTCAGCCCCAAGCACATGCGCACGGTAGTCGTCTTGCCAGCCCCATTCGGCCCGATCACGCCCAGGCATTCGCCCGGC
The DNA here is from genome assembly GCA_947447615.1 of Comamonadaceae bacterium. Lineage (GTDB taxonomy): Bacteria > Pseudomonadota > Gammaproteobacteria > Burkholderiales > Burkholderiaceae_C > Allorhodoferax. Next base: position 3,003 of record CANFJQ010000083.1, on the reverse strand, counting down.
GCAATCTCAAAAGACAGGTCATCGACCACGGTGTTGGCGCCAAAGCGCTTGGACAAATGCTGTGCGGAAAACAGCGGGGTACTGGGGGTGGGGTGAGGCATGGGGAGGGATTGTCGTGGATTGGTGTGATGTATCACTTTGGATAGAACTTACAGGTGCAAATGATGCGGGTGTATAAATACGTCACTGACGTACAATCTATTCCATGCTCACGGTCATAGAAACCCCGGTTTTCTTGCGTTACGCAAGCAAAGTTTGGAGCGAACTGGAGCGAGAAGAATTTGTTTCGTGGCTCGCAGAACATCCCGATTCTGGTGACGTGATTCCGGCAACTGGCGGTTTGCGCAAAGTGCGTTGGGCACGCTCCGGGATGGGTAAGCGCGGCGGAGCACGGGTGATTTACATGTTGCGCACTTCCTTGGGTGAAGTAGTGCTTCTCATTGTTTATGCCAAAGCGGAGCACGAGAATTTGTCCGCTGCTTTTCTGCGTAACCTGGCCCAACTGTTTGAGGAATAAAACCATGACAAAAAATAACAAGTTGAAAAATGAAGGTATGACAGCGTTTGAAGTCGATTTGCTGGAGTCGATTCGCCAAGCCCGGCGTGGCGAAGGACGCGTGACCAAAGTGGCGGTTTCGGCGGCTACTGAAGCGCGTATGAAGGTGGGCCTTTCGCAAGCTGCATTTGCAAAGTTGTTGGGGGTGTCGGTGCGCACTTTGCAAGAGTGGGAGCAAGGTCGCCGCGAACCATCGGGCGCGGCCCGGACATTGCTGCGTATTGCGCTGCGAACGCCGGAGGCGATTGTTGATGCGAGTTGAAGGCTCTGTATCAGCTGCTCTTCCACTTGGTATAAAGAACTGCTACGTTCCAACTCCTACTTCGCATACCCATACCCCCACTCCCAAGCCTCTGCCATTTTCGACCTCAAGGCGTCGGGCACACGCGCATCGCCAGTCGTTTTTTTCATGGTGTCTTGCATGGCTTGTGCAATACGCTCCAGTGTTCGCGCAGGTTGGCTGACACCGCAGATGCGTTGCCCGAAGTCTTCTAGTTCTTTTTTGCCGGGATATGCCCGGGTTTGGTTTTTGCCCGCAAACAGTTTGAGTGCCAAGGTGCGGTCTTGCAGCTCAGGGCCACCCGCGTATTGGGTATAGGTGTAAATGCTGGTGGTCACCACATCGAACATTGGGGCCAGCCACATGTCTTGGGTTGAACGGTAAAGCAAACCAAAATTTTTCAAATGCGCGTCGCCGTTACGCACCATGACAGAAAACGCGACTTGCTCAAAAAACCGATGCAGGTTGTCGCTAGGAAGCTGTAGTTGGCGCATCAGTTCTGCAATGCGCTGGTAGCTGCCCTGGTATTTGCGGTCCGACAAAATATCTCGCACGCGCAAACCGGCCAATGCTGCAATGTCCTCAAACCCTAGGCGCTCTGTCTGCCCATCCTCATGAACAATCAGGTCAAAACGGTCCAGCACCAGCATTTGTCCATCGTCCGATAGCGCAAATGTTGGTGTGTCAATACCTGCTTCCTTGGCAGCCGTCAGGCACAGAAATTCGTTGGCGGCTAAGCCCGGATAAGCGGCGCTGGCCGCTTTGACGATAAGCGATGGAATCGGCACGGTAGGTCGGTCAGGCACCATGATTTTGGGCTGCATCCCGGCGATGCCCGCCCCTGTGCTCAGGTACGCAGCCACCAGTTCGTTGAACACCGCAGGCGTGTACGCCGTTGTCAACAATTCGCTTTTGCTGATGGTTCTTGGCATGGGCGTAACAACACTGTCTGGCAGGCTATAGCCCAAGCGACCAATGCCATTTCGTCCGATCAGCGCCAGCATGTGCATGGGTGTCATGGTTTGCTTGGGAAAGAGTTCCCGAATCTTCATGAACAAGTCGCCCTCGGGTAGGTTCTGGTCCATAGGCGGAAACAAATCGCCATCTTGCCAAGTAAGTTGCTTCGAAGCAGGCATCAGCAAGGCCACGGCGGCTTGTTTCACATGTGGCTGCAGATAGCGAAATTCATAGGTGGATGCGCGGATCAGCTGGCCGGCATTCTCGGCGTCGCCAATAGACACATTCAGTTGACGAATTTTTTCAGGAAGCATCGTCGTCTTCCATAAACCTGGCCGCGACTTCGCTGGCCGTCGGCAGGCCGGCGTGTTCGACGCGCATCACCAAGCCCAAGGCACCCATGACGGCAAATAGCGAAGACACTGTGGACTCTTCACCCGCTTCCAGCCGGTAGATGACTTCGCGAACCTTGCCCGCTTTGTCCGCCAGCGCGGACTTGCTCATGCCCAGCGCTTTGCGGCGGGCTTGAAGTTGGTGTCCCAATTCATCAGGGAGTCGAATATTGTCAGTCATGGCTTACATAATAAGCTTAAAATAAGCTATTTGCAAGCTATGGCTGTCAAATTAATCGAGATGGTCCGTATTGATGAGCACAGCTACGCCACAGATGTGGAAGGCCATGTAAATGCTAACCAAGGGCTTAGACGCATTTGAACCGGGCTTTGAGCTAAGTCGGGAGCAGCCCGCGCAGGAGCATTGCAAAGACCTTCCGCCATGATCCTGATCGACCTCTCTAGGCGCAGGTTTGCAATATAGGCGGCGTGGAAAAGGCGGTTTAGTTTGAAGCTTTCCGTGCCTTTCTCGACTACTGAAACGCCACCTCCGCAAAGCTGCGCAGCTTGCGGCTGTGCAGTTGGTCCAGTCCGCGTTCGCGCATGAGCTCGATGGCGCGCATGCCTATGCGCAAATGCTGGTCCACGCGTTCGCGGTAGAAGTGGTTGGCCATGCCGGGGAGTTTGATTTCGCCGTGCAGCGGTTTGTCGCTGACGCACAGCAAGGTGCCATAGGGCACGCGAAAGCGAAAGCCGTTGGCGGCGATGGTGGCGCTTTCCATGTCCAGGGCCACGGCGCGGCTTTGGCTAAAGCGGCGTTGTGGCTGGTTGTCGGGCAAGAGTTCCCAGTTGCGGTTGTCGGTGCTGGCCACGGTGCC
>CANFJQ010000082.1 GCA_947447615.1 Comamonadaceae bacterium | reverse complement strand
TCGGCGCGGTAGTCCGCGTGGCTGCGCAGGCTCCAGCGTTCCAGCACCGGGATGTGTTCGTCGCTAAAGCCGCGTCCGTCTTGCATGCCGAAGTGCGTGTTTTGCGGCATGGCGATCATGGCTTTTAGCATGTCGGAGCCGCCTTTGGATCGCGACAGCACCGAGTGATCGCGCAGCGCAAGCGCTGCGCGGTGCAGGTCGCCTTCGCAGCTGTCTTGCAAATATAGGCTTACCAAATTGACCATGCGTTCACGCGCTTTTTCCAGGTCGGGGCGTAAAAATTCGGTGCCGAAATAGCGGGCGATTTGCACCATGCCTTTGGGCGCCTCGGTGCGCAAAGCCTCAACGCGCTCGGCGCCAATCAAGCCATGCGCCAGTCCATAGACCAGCGCTTTTTCAAAAAACGGGCGATCATCAAACAGCGCCATGCCGCTGGCGGGGCTGTTGCTACCTTGGTTTACCGGGTCTTGGTGCTCGGTCATGGTGCCGGTTTCTCCGCTTCAGGTTCATGCGGCGCAGTGGCACTGCCGATTACCGAAGCAAGGTGTTCGCCATCCATGGCCAGCAAGCTTTGCATGCGCGCGCGCAACAAAAAAGAGTGCCCAACCATTAAATCGCCGATTCCTCGTCCGCGTCCAATGCGGCAGGCGTAGCCTTGCCACGGTCGGTGTCGCCGGTTTCCACTTTGCCGTCGTCCTCTTCTGTCTCAAACTCTTCGCCACGCCCGGCCTCAAAAGCGCGGGCTTTGGCGCGTAGCACCAGCAGAGTTTCGATGAACAAATCTACGCATTGGTAGCGCAGGGTGTAGGCCATTTGCATCCAATCCTGGTCGGCCACTTCGTCTTCGTCAATACGCGGTTTGGCATAGGCATTGGCGTAGAGGTCGGCCTCGGTAATCATGTCGCCGTCGTCTTCCGCGGTATCAAACAAACCGGTGCGCGCAAAGGCTTCTACCCGGCTCCAGCGCTCCGCAAAATAATCGGCCAGCGCTTCGCTGCCGCCTTCTAGGTCGCCGATGGCGGTCAGGAATTCCACCGGGTCACCACCCGCGCGGAAGATGACTGAGTTCACCATGCCGCGCAGATGGGTGCGGGAGAGGTCTTTGTACTGTTTTTCGATCACCACGGCACGCGCGAATTGCTGGGGCGATACCAGCAAATTGACCACTGATTCTTTGGAGTTGTCGTATTCACGGATGACGGCCAGGATGTCTTTGGGCGGCAATTGCTCCAGCACCACCATCAAGGCGCTATCGCCCTCGGCGTCCGCCAGCTCCACCAGGGCCGATTCGGCGCCCGAAATATCGCCCGCTGCAATCAGGCTTTGGGTTTTAGAAATTAATGCGAGATGTTGGCTCATGGCTTTTCCTCATTCAATACAGTGCGCAGGCTTTATTCCTTGCGGTCAAAGCCTTGTTCGGCCATCCAATCGTTGCCTGCTTCTTCCGCTGCGCGGGCTTCTTTTTCTTCTTCAGAATCCTGGTCGTCGCCTTCTTTGTCTTCGTCTTCATCATCGGCAGGCGCTGCTGCGGCTGGCGTGTGGTGGAACAAATATTCCATACCCGCGGCCAGCACCATCAGCGTGTCGCCTGCCGGGTCTTTGCACAGTTCTTCAGCCAGGCCCAGGGCCCAGGGCTCCAGGTGCACATGGGCCGACAGCGTGGCCCAATCCGGTAGTTGGCTTTGGTCTTTGACGACCAGCGCGTCCATCAGCGCCGGTTTGCTAAAGCGCATTCCTTGGTGGAACACGATGGCCACCATTTCCGGGGCGCTGGCCATCATTTGGCGCAAAAAAGGCAGCTCTTTGCGGCGCTGGGCCAGGCGCTGGCGCAGCACGTTTTTGCCTTCCGAATCAAAGGCCATGTCATTGATTTCCGCTTCGTAGCTGGAACGCAAGAGCGCGAAGTAAGACGATATTTTCATAAAAAGTGGGTCAGCGGCTTTGCATCAGTTTGTCTAAATAGGGGTTCCAAATTTCGCGTGCGGTTTGCAGCGGATCGTCGAGCAGGTTGCGGCGGCGGTTGTCGTCGTAGGCCTGGCGCTTCGTCTCGTCGCTAAGCACTTCGTAAGCTTGCTGCACCGCGCGAAAGCGCGCCGGGGCGTCCGGGTCGCTATTGCGGTCGGGGTGGTAGGTGGCGGCAAGTTGGCGAAACGCCTTTTTGATGTCGGCGATGCTGGCGCTGCCGCGCAGGCCCAGGGCGCTGTAATGGTCCGTCATAGCCCTCTATTGTCGCTGGCTTGCAGTGCGCGGTGCCCGTGAACCGGCACGATGGGGTATCGCACCCCCGCGTGGGGTCCTCAAACGCCCAGTCGTATCGGCTGTCGTCTAGGTGCCATGGCGGGTGCTGCACTGGTTTATCCTCGTCCCAAGGGGCGCTGTGCCCCAATTGAACAAAGGCATTTGCATGAACCGTGTCCTGGCCCATACCGGCGCCCGTTATCCCATCGTCCAAGCCCCCATGGGCTGGATTGCCCGCAGCCCCTTGGCCAGCGCCGTTTCCCGGGCGGGTGGCTTAGGAATCATCGAAACCTCCTCCGGCGAAACAGAGAATTGCCAGCGCGAAATCCGCGCCATGGTGGACAGCGGCCTGCCTTTTGGCGTGAATCTGCCGATTCGCTTTCTCAAAGACGAGGCCATGCTGCGCTTTGTGTGCGAGGTTGGTATCCGTTTTGTCACCACCTCGGCGGGCAGCCCGGCCAAGTTCATTGCGCCCCTCAAAGCGGCGGGCATCGTGGTCTATCACGCTGTGCCCACGGTGGATATGGCGCTTAAGTGCGTGGAGGCGGGTGTCGATGGCCTGGTAGTGGAAGGCGGCGAGGGCGGCGGCTTTAAAAATCCGGAAGAAGTTAGCACCCTCGTGTTATTGCAGGCGATACGCGAAAAAGTGGATGTGCCCCTTATTGCTGCCGGCGGCATCGTCGATGGCCGGGGCATGGCCGCCGCCTTTGCGCTGGGCGCCGAAGGCATCCAAATGGGCACCCGCTTTGTCGCCAGCCTGGAGAGCCCGGTGCATGCGCATTACAAAGTAGCGATTGTGGGCGCGGGCACCACTGGCACCTGGATGCTCAATACCAAATCCAGCCCTTGCATTCGCGCGCTTAAAACCGAGTTCACGCAAGTGATTCATGAAGCGGGCCTGATGGGGCCGGAGAGCTTTATGGGAATCCAAAAAGTCTATTTCGGCGGCGACATGAATGCCGCCCCTGCGCTGGCGGGTCAGTCCGCGGGGCTGATTCACCAAGTCAGCAGCGTGCAAGACATCATTACCCAAACGGTGGAGCAGTTTCAAGCCATTTCCAAGCGAATGGGGGCTATGGCGCAGGCGGCAGATTTTGGTTAGTGCTGTGGCACTCGCTTAGCAATCAGCTTGAGGGCACGATACCGCTGTTGCGCTCGGAATTGGCTTTCAAGCGGATATCGAAATGATCCCGTTCAGCGCTTCGCAGGCGGACTCAAATAACGTTGGCGGCACCTGCTTCCATGCATGCGGGCGTGCTCCACGGTCCCGCCAGGAAAATGACTTGGGTTGATGGGCCAAAACGTAGCAGACTTCGCCTTTGGACGAGGTAAAACGCACGGCAAACGGATTGGTTTCATTGCTGGGCGCATGGGTCATCGGCAATCCAATCACGAGATTGGTCCGCTCGTTGAACGCCTTGGGTGACAGCACCAGCATCGGATGCTCGTCCTTCATCTCTCGACCAGCCTGCGGATTGAAGTTAATCCAGACCATGTCGCGGCGATCTGGCACCCAGAGCTTGCCAGGGCTCGCCATCAGAATACTTCAGCGCCGACGCGCCCTGTTGCCATGACTTCGCCTCCATGAATGGCGGGATCAAATGCTTTGAGCTTTTGGGCCAGCGTCAGCTTGGGCTCGCCGGCCGTGCGTAAGAACACGCCGCCATCGACCACCTCTACCTTGATTGGCAGCCCACGGCTAAAGCGTGCCGCCTTGGCCACCGGGGCGGTGATGCGCACGGCCAGGCCGTTACCCCACTCTTGAACTGTCTGATTAACTGAAACGCTTGCCGTCATGGGGATACCTCTTTGCAATGTTGCTACGAGTTTATACGCCAGCCCCATAGGTGTCAACGTGTATCAACAAGGGCTTGCTTCAGATCTTAAATAGGCAAGGCCACCAAATCATGCCCCTGTGTGCCCACGATGCGGGCACGGGTGAATTCACCCACCTTCAGGGTTTTGCTGATTTTTTCCGGGGGCAGCAGGCGCACCACGCCGTCAATTTCCGGGGCGTCGGCGTAGCTGCGGCCCACGCCGCCTTTTTTGCCCAGGCCAGGGGCCGAATCCACTAGCACTTGCATGGTGGCGCCGATGCGGCGGCGCAGGCGCTCGGCGGACACTTCTTCCGCGACGGCCATAAACCGGGAGCGGCGCTCCTCGCGAAGTTCTAAGGGCAGCATGCCGGGCAATTCGTTGGCGGTCGCGCCATTGACGGCGCTGTAGGCGAAGCAACCGGCGCGGTCGATTTGGGCCTCGCGCACAAAGTCCAGCAGGTGTTCAAACTCGGCTTCGGTCTCGCCCGGAAACCCGGCGATAAAAGTGCTGCGCACCACGAGCTCGGGGCAAGCTTCGCGCCAGGCGGCGATGCGCTCCAGATTGCGCTCGCCGCTGGCTGGGCGCTTCATGCGTTTAAGTACATCGGGGTGGCTGTGTTGCAGCGGCACGTCCAGATAAGGGAGTACCTTGCCTTGCGCCATCAGCGGCAGCAGCTTGTCCACCGTGGGGTAGGGATAGACATAGTGCAAGCGCACCCAGGCCCCGTAGGGTGCGGCGATCTCACCCAGGGCTTGCACCAGTTCAAAAGTGCGGGTTTTGACCGGCTTACCGTCCCAAAAACCGGTGCGGTATTGCGTGTCCACGCCGTAGGCCGAGGTGTCTTGGCTGATGACTAGCAGCTCTTTGACGCCGCCTTCAAACAGCGCGCGCGCTTCATTGAGCACATCGCCGATAGGGCGCGATACCAAATCGCCGCGCATGGACGGGATGATGCAAAAGGTGCAGCGGTGGTTGCAGCCTTCGCTGATTTTTAAGTACGCATAGTGGCGCGGGGAGAGTTTGATACCGGCGATGCCAAAGCCTTGGGGCACCAGATCAATAAACGGGTCGTGCGGCTTAGGCAGGTTCAGGTGTACCGCGTCCATAACTTCCTGGGTAGCGTGTGGCCCGGTCACGGCCAGTACCTTGGGGTGCATTTGACGCACCAAATTGTTACCCTCACCATCGGCGCGCGCGCCCAGGCAACCGGTGACGATAACGCGCCCGTTGTCGGCCAGGGCCTCGCCAATCGTGTCCAAGCTTTCTTTCACTGCGTCGTCGATAAAGCCGCAGGTGTTGACGATAACCAGGTCGGCCCCCGCAAAGGTTTTAGACGTCTGGTAGCCCTCGGCGCTGAGCTGCGTGAGGATGAGTTCAGAATCGGTGAGTGCCTTGGGGCAGCCCAGGCTGACAAAGCCCACGGTGGGAGCGCGTGTCGCGCCAGGGCTGGCAATGGTTTCAAGAGTCATGGAGTGTGCTGACAAAAATAATGGGGCACCCTAACGGCGGCGCCCGAAAAAAGCGCAAGCGGCAGGCGCTTAGCGCTTAATGCCGAAGGTACCCAAAAATTGCTCGGTTTGCTTTTGCATTTGTTCCTGCATTTGCTGGAACACATTGGTGCCCATCACGCCGGGCACGATAGGCACCGGCATTTCCATCAGGGTTTGCATATTTTTCTCCATGATGCCGCCCATAAAGCCCTGCATGGAATGGCCGTAAAAGCGGATGATGTTGGCCAGCACCGGCGCGGTGAACATGGGCGAACCACCGGCTTCTTCTTCCAAAATAATTTGCAGCAAGATGCTGCGCGTAAGGTCTTCCGAGGTTTTGGCGTCCACTACCGCAAAGGTTTTGTGGTCCATCACCAGCTGCTTGATTTCAGCGAGCGTGATGTAGCTGGAAGTGTGCGTGTCGTACAAGCGCCGATTGGGGTATTTTTTGATGACGCGCTCGGGCAGGTCCTTGGGGGCTTCTGTAGTTTTGGGCATGGCGGTCGGCGTGGGCGGGGCGGTGGACTATGGAGGGCGCATTGTAGGTAGCGCCCGCATGGGCAAGCACAGGGTTAGCCCTGAGAGCAGTCCTACGGCCTAATCCAGCGCTTTACCGCGCAGTTCTTTGATAGCGCTGCGCTGACTTTTGGCCTGCAGGCGCCGCTCTTTGGAGGCGCGTGTGGGGCGCGTGGCGCGGCGGGGCTTGGGCGGTAGCGCCACGCTTTGCACAATATCTTGCAAGCGGGCATAGGCGTCCAGCCGGTTCATATCCTGGGTGCGGTGGCTTTGCGCCTTGATAACCAGCACACCTTCTGCCGTGATGCGCTTGTCGCGCAGGGCTAAGAGCCGCTCTTTAACGTCATCCGGCAGCGAGGAAGCGGGAATGTCATAGCGCAAATGGATGGCGCTAGACACCTTGTTGACGTTTTGCCCGCCAGCGCCCTGGGCGCGAATAGCGCTGATGTCCACCTCGGCTTCGTCGATGGCGATAAACGGGACAGCAGCGTCGGACATAGGGCGGTTACACTGAAACGGGCTTTTAACATCAACTTTGCACAGGAGATCACGCCATGGCCAAAGGTCAGCAAAAAACCAATAAAGAGGCCAAAAAGCCCAAGAAGGATACCTCACCCCCCAAAGCACCCAGTGGCGGCGAGCCGGTACGGGCCACCATCACCACCGCCGTGATTCCGCGCGGCAAGATTAAAAACAAGTAACACGCAGGACCTCTGCGCCAACGCACCGCAGGGTGCGTTTTTTGTGGGGTGTCGGTAAACAACGAGGCTTATGCAACTCCAAGAAGTTTTATACAGCCAGGGCTTTGGCACCCGACGCGTCTGCGCCGGGCTGATTCAGCAGGGCTATGTGCAGGTGTACGACGGCGCAGAGGGCACTGCGCCGCGCACCTGCCAGGATGCTAGTGCCCAATTCGAGCCCCAAGGACTGCGCTTTCGGGTACAGGGCGTGGACTGGCCGTATTGCGACAAGGCTTACATTCTTTTGCACAAGCCTGCGGGTACCGAATGCTCGCAAAAGCCCTCGACCTATCCCAGCATTTACACCTTGTTGCCATCTCCCTTGCGCACCCGTCCGCAAAAAGCGGCGGTGCAGGGCGTGCAAGCGGTAGGGCGGCTGGACCAGGACACCACCGGCTTGCTCTTGCTCACCGACGACGGCAAATTCATCCACCGCATGAGTTCACCGCGCCACCATGTGCCCAAGGTATACGAAGTGACGGTTAAGCACCCGCTGGACGAAGGCCAAATTGGGCGCCTGCTGGCTGGCGTGGTGCTGGACGATGATCCCAAGCCGGTGCGCGCCGCCGCTTGCGAGGCTATCGGCCCGCTGCATCTGCGCTTGACCCTGACCGAAGGCAAATACCACCAGGTCAAGCGCATGCTGGCGGCTGTTGGGAACCGGGTGGAGGGCTTGCACCGCTCGCAAATAGGCGGCCTGACCTTGCCTGCCGACCTGGCGCCAGGGCAATGGTGCTGGCTGGAGCCGGCGCAATTGGCGCTGCTCGCTTCCGCTTGAAGGGCCTGGCCTGCGTCAGGTAAATCGCCCCGCCCGTTACACTCAGAGGCTATAGATTGATAAGGCTTTTGTGAAATCGTCGAACCGTTGGACCCGTTTTTTGCCTTTGGCATGGTTTTTTTGCACTGCGATGGCTATTGCAAGCGATAAACCCCCCCCGATATTTGTTCTTAACTCGCTAGACGCCACGGTCAGCGTAGTCGATCCTTCCACCTGGAAAGAGACGCACAAGATACCGACCGGCAAAGAGCCGCACCACCTGTACCTGACACCGGACGAAAAGTCCCTCATTGTGGCCAATGCGGTGGGCGATTCCATGTTGTTTCTAGACCCCAAAACCGCCGCGGTGCAGCGCACGGTGCACGGCATTTCGGACCCCTACCACCTTCGCTTCTCGCCCGACATGAAATGGCTGGTCACCGTAGGCAACCGGCTCAACCATGTGGATATCTACCACTGGAACGGCAGCGACATGACCCTGGCCAAGCGCATCCCCACTGGCAAAACGCCCAGCCATGTGTGGATAGACAGCACCAGCACACTGGCTTATGCCACTATGCAGGAGAGCGATGAGTTGGTGGCGATTGACTTGGCCACGCAAAGCGTCAAGTGGCGCGTCAAAACGGGCTCGCTGCCCGCCGATGTGTTTGGCACCCCGGACGACAAAAACCTGTTAGTGGGCATGACGGGCGGTAATGGCGTGGAGGTGTACGAACTAAGCAAAGCAGCCCCCAAGCTAGTCAAAACCATTAAAACCGGCGCAGCCGCACACGCGTTTCGCAATATGGGGGACAAGCGCCATGTGCTGGTGAGTAACCGTGTGGCCAACACGATTAGCAAAATCGATTACCAGACGATGGAAGTGGTCGATACCTTCCCCGCACCCGGCGGGCCCGATTGCATGGATTTATCGGCGGACGGGCGCTACATCTATGTGGCCTCGCGCTGGATCAAAAAACTCACGGTGATTGACACCACCACCCGCAAAGTGGTGCAGCAAGTAGCGGTGGGGCGCTCGCCGCACGGTGTATGGACACTGGACCACGCGCCGCGTTGATCGGTTCTGGTTTGCGCAGCCGCAATGCGCGCCTGCGCATCGTTAGCCGCCGTGCTGTCATCGCGGCTTTAGCTGCATTGCTGTGCGGCGTCGCATGGAGCCAAAGCGATTGCAAAAAACCGGTGTACCTGACCTTGGACACGGGCCACATGGAAGTGGCGCCGCTCATTGCAGACACCTTGCGCAAGCACCAAGTAAAAGTGACGTTTTTCGCGGCCAATGAGCCGACCAAAACCGGTGACGGCACCTTGGGCGAGCACTGGGCGCCCTGGTGGCGCGAGCGGGGCCAAGAAGGCCATAGCTTTGCGTCCCACACCTTTGACCATGTGTATTGGCGCGCAGATTTGACCAGCGACACGCAGGGTACGCAATTTTTGGTACAACCCTCAGTGGGCAGCCAAGCAGGCAAAAAAATGCATTTCAGCGCCGCACAGTATTGCGCGCAGCTCAAGGCCTCGGCCACGCGCTTGGGGGCGCTGACCGGGCAAGCTAGCCTGCCATTGTTTCGGGCGCCGGGCGGTAAGACCTCACCCGCATTGCTGGCAGCCGCGCGGGCCTGTGGTTTTGCGCATGTGGGCTGGGCCGATGCGGGCTTTTTGGGCGACGAATTGCCTAGCGAAAAATTCAGTAACCAAGCCTTACTAGCCAAAGCCCTGCGCGATATCCGCAGCGGCGACATACTGATGGCGCATCTGGGTATTTGGTCGCGTAAAGACGCCTGGGCGCCTGCGGTGTTAGAACCCCTCATCGTTGGCCTCAAAGAGCGGGGTTTTTGCTTTGCGACCTTGCGCAGCCACCCCAGCTACCAGGCCTGGATTGCCGCCCACCCCAGTTAAGACTTTTGCATGGATACCCTAATCGAAAGCTTTGCCACTTTGCAGGCCTGGTTGTTTGAGGCCTGCATCCAGCCTGTGGTGTTTGCTATGGGCTTTGGCGGTTACCTGGACCAGGCTTTTGGCGCGACCGAATGGGTGCTGGTAGGCCTGCTGGAGATCGCGGTCTTGCTCACGGTCATTGGCCCCTTGCAGCGGTGGCGGCCGGTAGAGGCGGTGCTAGACGCCGCCACCATACGCACCGATATTTTTTACACCTTGCTGCACCGATTGGGCCTTTTCCGCCTGGCCTTGTTTTTCACTTTAGACCCGTATTTGGATAGCGCCATCGGCACGCTGCGTGTCTGGGGCATGCCCACTTTTCACCTGGACGATATCTGGCCTGCGGTGACGGGCAACGCGCTTGTCAGTTTTGTGCTCTACCTGCTGGTGTTTGATTTTTTCAACTACTGGTTTCACCGCGCCCAGCACCAACTGCATTGGTGGTGGCAACTGCATGCGCTGCACCACGCCCAGCGCCAGATGACGATGTGGAGCGACAACCGCAACCACTTGCTGGACGATGTGTTGCGCGATGTGTTTTTTGTACTCTTGGCAGTATTGATAGGCGTGGCGCCGGGTCAGTTTGTGGCACTTGTGGCTTTGATGCAACTGAGCGAAAACTTGCAGCACGCCAATGTGCGCCTGTGGTTTGGACCCGTTGGCGAACGCCTGTGGGTCAGTCCGCGCTTTCACCGCATGCACCATGCGATTGGTATCGGCCACGAAAGCCAACCCCCAGCGGCCAGTGGCGCGCCTGCGGTGTTGGGCGGTGTCAACTTCGGCGTACTCTTACCGTGGTGGGACATGCTGTTTAGAACTGCCGATTTCACACACGCCTATCCCGCCACCGGGGTGCGCGACCAGGTGGAGCAGGGCCGAGACTATGGCCGGGGCTTTTGGTCCCAACAATGGCGTGGTGTCTTGCGCTTATTCGGCAGGGCCTAGCGTTTCTCGTTGACAATGCGGCAAACCAAGGAGGCGTCTATGGGCTTGCTGATCTCGTCCTTTTGGCGGGCGGTCTTGTACTGTCTGCATCCCAAAGTCATTCTCTTGTCGTTGCTGCCCTTGTTACTGGCCATGGGAGCTGCCGGTTTGCTGGCGTATTTATTCTGGCAAAGCGCGCAAGAGGCCTTACTAGCCGTGCTGGACGCTTCCGTGTTTGTCACCACGCTCGCGGCTTGGTTAGCCGCCGTGGGCCTGCCGGCACTCAAAGCCATGCTGGCGCCTTTGATATTGATCGTGGTGCTAACGCCCTTGGTCGTGGTGTGTACCGTGTTGCTGGTTTCCACCTTGATGACGCCTGCGCTGGTACGGGTGGTGGCAGAGCGCCGCTTTCCCACCTTAGAGCGCCGCCATGGGGCCTCTTTTGTGGCCAGCTTGGGTTGGACCCTGATCTCCTGCGCACTGGCCTTGGTCGCCACCATCGTCACCTCGCCGATGTGGATATTGCCGCCATTGGTGTTGGTATTGCCACCGGCAATTTGGGCCTGGCTCACTTACCGCGTCATGGCGTTTGATGCACTCGCTGACCATGCCAGCAGCGCCGAGCGGCAAACGATTTTGGCGACCCACAAATTTGCGCTTATCACCATGGGTTTTGTCGTGGGTTTCCTGGGCGCCATGCCCAGCCTTTTGTGGTCTATGGGCTTGATGGCCTTAGCCATGGCGCCGCTGTTATTGCCTTTTTCGGTGTGGCTGTACACCGTGGTGTTTGTGTTTGCGTCGCTGTGGTTTATCCACTACGGCCTGGCCGCTTTGGCGGCATTGCGCGCCGAGCATGAAGCCGAACTGTTTGTGCCCACCCGGCCTTTAACAGAAGTTGAAGTCTTGCCAGCAATCAACAAGGCATCGGCCTCTGACCTGCCTCCCATTCCTTAATCACACCATGCACTTTGGCCTCATCATCATCGGCGACGAAATCCTCTCGGGCAAGCGGGCCGACAAGCACTTGCCCAAAGCCATCGAATTGCTCAGCGCCCGTGGCCTGCAAGTGGCCTATGCGCATTACCTGGGTGATGACCCGCAGCGCATCACCGCGACCTTGGCCGATGCATTTACCAGTGGGGATGTGGTGTTTTCCTTTGGCGGCATTGGCGCGACCCCGGATGACCACACCCGCCAATGCGCCGCCGCCGCGCTAGGCTCGCCCTTAGAACTGCACCCCGGCGCGCGAGACCTTATCTGGGAGCGCATGCGCGATATCGCCCTGGAAAATGGCCACGCCTTTGAGCCCGAGCGCGAAGACAACATCCACCGCTTGGATATGGGCCGCTTTCCCCAAGGCGCCAGCCTGATTCCCAACCCGTACAACAAGATCGCCGGTTTTAGCTGCCAGGGGCAGGGTGCGGGCGCGGTGCATTTTGTGCCGGGCTTTCCGGTCATGGCCTGGCCGATGATGGAGTGGGTGCTGGACACCCATTACCAGGCCTATTTCAGGCGCGACGCGCATGTGGAGTTGTCGGTCATCGTGATGGGCGCCATGGAAGCGACCCTGACGCCGCTGATGCAAAGCGTGCAAGACGCGCACCCGGTCAAGGTGTTTAGCCTGCCCAGCGTGGACCATCCGCAGTACGGGCGGCACATCGAGTTGGGCGTCAAGGGCCCACCCGAGGCGGCGGCCCCGGCCTTTGAGGCGCTAAAAAAAGGGCTAGCGGTTTTCGGTGTTGAGTTGGGCCCTGAATTGGTGCGCACTTAGTCTGCTACTGATCAAGCCACAATAAATGCACTTTTTTGGTGCAATAATGCGCTTAAAAAGTGCACTCACCTGAACGCGCAATTTTGCGACAGATAGCCCCGCCAGCCTGACAAGGCAGAATGCGGGGTGGAGATTGCGCTTTATGCCCGCTGGCATAAAAACTGCGATGAACCGTGGGCAATCCCTTTTTTACAACCGTGCAACAGGAGTATTTGATGGCCAAGACCGTCGCAGATGTGATGAAGATGGTGAAAGAAAACGAAGTCAAGTTTGTTGACTTCCGCTTCACCGACACCCGTGGTAAAGAGCAGCACGTGACCGTGCCGATCTCGCATTTTGATGAAGACAAATTCACATCCGGCCACGCCTTTGACGGCTCGTCCATCGCCGGATGGAAAGGCATTGAAGCCTCGGACATGCAACTCATGCCCGATGCCAACACCGCCAACATTGACCCCTTCTTTGAAGAGACCACCCTGTTCATGAGCTGCGACGTGGTCGAGCCCAGCGACGGCAAGGCCTATGACCGCGATCCGCGCTCCATCGCCAAGCGCGCAGAAGCCTACCTCAAGGCCTCGGGCATTGGCGACACCGCCTTCTTCGGCCCTGAGCCCGAGTTCTTCATTTTTGATGACGTGCGCTGGCACACCGATATGTCGGGCACTTTCTTCAAAATCGACGAAGCCGAAGCCCCCTGGAACAGCGGCAAGGTCATGGACGGCGGCAACAAAGGCCACCGCCCCACAGTCAAAGGCGGCTACTTCCCCGTGCCCCCAGTGGACAGCACCCAGGACATGCGCGCCGAAATGTCGCTCATCTTGGAGCAGCTCGGCGTACCCGTTGAAGTGTTCCACCACGAAGTGGCTGGCGCAGGCCAAAACGAAATCGGCACCAAGTTCAGCACCCTGGTGCAGCGCGCTGACTGGACC
>CANFJQ010000081.1 GCA_947447615.1 Comamonadaceae bacterium | reverse complement strand
GGCCAGGACCGCGCCCTGCACCAAACCCACATACCCCGTGCCAAAAACAGATATCTTCATGCTTACCCCTTTGGTAGCGGCGATGCTAGAAAAGCGATATGGCAAGTCCATGTCAAAACTATGAAGTTTTGATGATGCCCCCGCCCGCGTCTAGGGGCAGCTGCCATTTATACGTAAACTCGCTGACATAGTGCGTCTGTCTGACTTAAGAGGTAATTCCACCGTGAAAGCTGTTTTCCCCGTCGCCGGTCTAGGCACCCGCTTCCTGCCCGCCACCAAGGCCAGCCCCAAAGAGATGCTGTGCGTGGTGGACAAGCCGCTGATTCAGTACGCCGTGGAAGAAGCCATAGAGGCCGGTTTTACCGAACTCATATTTGTAACCGGGCGCAGCAAGCGCAGCATCGAAGACCACTTTGACCGGTCATTTGAGCTGGAGTACGAACTACAGTCCAAAAACAAAACTGATTTACTGGCCTTGGTGCAAAACATCAAACCAGCGCATGTGAATTGCATTTATGTGCGTCAAGCGGAAGCACTTGGTCTGGGCCATGCGGTCAATTGCGCAGCCAATTTAGTGGGCGCTGAACCTTTTGCGGTGATATTGGCCGATGACTTGCTGGACCACCAACCTGGCGTGCTCAAGCAAATGGTGGAGCGCTACCGGCACTACCGCAGCTCGATACTGGCCGTGGAAAAAATAGCCCCGGAGCAAAGCCATTCGTATGGCGTGATCGCCGGGCACGCGATTGAAGACCGTATTACCAAGCTATCCAATATCGTGGAAAAACCCGCCCCGGCAGATGCACCCTCGGACATGGGCGTGGTGGGGCGCTACATCTTTACGCCATCTATCTTCAAACATATTCAGGCCTTAAAGCCCGGCGCCGGTGGCGAGTACCAATTGACCGACGCTATCCAAAGCTTATTGGCCCACGAAGCGGTGTACGCCTATGCCTACGAAGGTGTACGCTATGACTGTGGTTCCAAGCTGGGCTACCTGAAAGCCACGGTGGAGTTTGCCTTGCGGCACCCCGAAGTTGGGCCCGAGTTTAGGGATTACCTGCCCACGATAAGCGGAGTAACCAAGCCCTAAAGCCCAGCCCTTATAAGGCCTGCGCCAATCGCGCCACACCGTCGAGGATTTTGTCCTCGGCGGCGGTCGCAAAACTTAAGCGGAAGGTAGCTGGGTCGCCGTCAGCGCAGTAAAAAGGCATGCCGGGCACAAAGGCCACACCGCGCTCGATGGCGCGTTTGGCAAATGCAGCGGCATCTGGGCTCTTGCCGCCAGAGCCCGTCAAGCGCGCCCACACAAACAAGCCCCCCTGCGGTTGTACAAATTCAATCGCATCGCCGAGTTCGCTACGCAGTGCGTCGCCCATGGTTTGGGCTCTTTGCGCGTAGACCTGGCGCACGCGGCCCAGGGTGGCGGGCATGCGGCCCGCCAGCAAATACTGCGCTGCGGTGGCCTGGGCAAAGGTGCTGGTATGCGCATCGCTAAATTGCTTGCACATGGTAGCGCGGGACAGCAACTCAGGCGGGCCGGCCATCCAGCCCACACGCAAGCCGGGCGAGAGCACTTTGGACAGCGATCCGCAATGCACCAGCAAATCCCGACTACCCGGCACCTGGCTGCTCAGGGCCAACAGGCTGGGCGGCGGTGCCTCGCCAAAATAGAGGTCGCCATAGGGGTCGTCCTCGACGATCAGCGTCTGGTATTTCACCGCCATTTCCAGCACGGCTTTGCGCCGCGCCAAGGTGAGTAGAGCGCCGCTGGGGTTGCCAAAGGTGGGGATGATGTACACAAACTTGGGCCGGTGCTCCGCAATCAGGCGCTCCAGGGCATCGGTATCTGCGCCCTGCCCGTCGATGGGCGCGCTAACCAGGTCTGCGCCATACAGACGAAAGCAATTGATGGTGGCCAAAAACGTGGGCCCTTCGACAATGACTTTGTCGCCCGGATTGATCAAGACCTTGCCCAGCAAGTCCAGCGCCTGCTGGCTGCCGGTGGTGACGATGAGTTGCTCGGCGCGTAGATCGGCCACGCCTTTGACCGCCATAAACGCAGCCAATTGCTCACGCAAAGGTCCGTAGCCCTCAGTCGCGCCATATTGCAGGGCCGCGCCCGGGTCCTGCTCCAGCGCGGCGAGCGAGGCCTGGCGGATGCCATCGACATCAAACAGCGCGCTATCGGGAAAGCCGCCGGCAAAGCTGATGATGCCGGGCTTGCCCAAGAGCTTAAAGAGTTCGCGGATGGCCGAGGTCTCAACGTTATTGAGGCGGTCGGCAAAAGACAGGGAGGGGGCAGTAGACATTTGCGGTATCTTCAAGACTAGTCAAAACCCTATTGTCGCCAACTTGCACCGTCCGCCGGGTTTTGCCACGCTCCGTACCACCGCACAAACACCCCCAGCCCATGAAACCCGACGCCATCCACCAGTTCTTCAGCATCCTGCGCGCGGCCAACCCGCAGCCGCAAACCGAGTTGCATTACGCCAGCGTGTTCGAGCTGCTGGCGGCCGTGTTGCTCTCAGCGCAGGCCACCGACGTGGGCGTCAACAAGGCCACGGCACGCTTGTTTGTTGTCGCTAATACGCCGCAAAAAATACTGGATATGGGCTTGGATGGTCTGGAGCAACACATAAAAACCATCGGTCTGTACCGCAGCAAAGCACGCCACTTGATGCAGACATGCAAGATATTGATGGACCAGCATGGCGGCCAGGTGCCGCGCAGCCGCGCGGCGCTGGAAGCCCTTCCCGGCGTGGGCCGCAAGACTGCCAATGTGGTGCTGAACATGGCTTTTGGCGAAGCCACCATGGCGGTGGACACTCACATATTTCGGCTGGGTAACCGCACCGGCATCGCGCCGGGCAAGACTCCTTTAGCTGTCGAGCAAAAACTGCTCAAGCGCATTCCGCCGGAGTTTCTGGTCGACGCCCACCATTGGCTCATCTTGCATGGGCGCTATGTGTGCCAAGCGCGCAAACCGCAGTGCGGGCAGTGTGCGGTGTTTGCGGTGTGTGGGTTTAAGGGCAAAAACGCAGCAGCTATCAAAGGCTAACAAGCCCTCGCTAGTGTCCAGGTTCGCGTAGCAACGCATCCAATACGCTGGGCTCGAAGTGCTGCGCTACAAAATCGGCCAGGCCGTCAAACACACTGTCTAACGTCGGTACTGGTTGCGCGCGACCAGCGCCAAACAAGGCTTGCACGGCCGCAGCATCCTCAAACAAACCGTGCACATACACGCCCAGCACGTTGGCCTGCGCGTTATGCCAGCCCAGTCCATCGGGCAAGGCCGCCTGCGCTACGACACCGGCTTGCGCCATGCCAGCGTGCTGCTGCGTCTGGCCGTGGTGGATTTCATAGCCCGCTACCGTGACGCCTGCCAGCGGCGCAAACGGCGACGCTGGGCAAGCGGCTAGCGTCTCTGAAAAACTGGCCTGTGTGTGGCGCACGGTTTTATCGGTTTCAAACACCGTGACCAATGGCAGCAGCCCCAAGCCCGGCGCGTTGCCGTCTACGCCATGCGGGTCTATCAAAGCCTCACCCAGCATTTGCAATCCGCCACAAATACCCAATACCGCTCCGCCCTGTTGTGCGTGCTGCGCAATCGCCGCATCCAGACCTTGGGCACGCAGCCAGGCCAGGTCGCCACTGGTGTGTTTGGAGCCGGGCAGGATGATCCAATCGCTTTGTTTTAAGCCTGCCAATTCCACCGGGCTGCGCACCCATTGCAAGCGTAAACCGGGAATATTTTTTAAGGGCTGGTATTCGTCCAGATTGCTGATGCGCGGATACGCGATGACCGCGATCGTTGTTTGCACCGCGCCGCTGGCAATGCTGCGTTCGTCAAACACGCCGTCTTCTTCGGGCAAACCGTGCTGCCACCACATGGGCAAGGTAGCCACGGTAGGCACGCCAGTCAAGTCTTGCAACATTTGCGGCGCGGGCGCCAGCAGTGCCGCGTCCCCGCGAAACTTGTTCAGCACAAAGCCGCGCAACAGCTTGCGTTCGTGTGGCGGCAACAAGGCCCAGGTGCCGTACAAGTGCGCAAACGCGCCGCCTTTGTCGATGTCCGTCACCAGCAAACAAGCCGCCTTGGCATGCAAAGCGACGCGCATATTGACGATGTCACTTGCAGACAAATTAATTTCCGCCGGAGAGCCTGCGCCTTCAATCACCACCACATCGTTGTCCGCGATCAATGCGTCCAGCGCGGTGGCGATGCGCGGCCACACATGCAGGCTGCGCTCGCGCCAGGGCATGTGCGTCAGCGCCTCGTCCACATGGCCGAGCATGACCACCTGGCTGTGCGTGTCGCGCTCGGGCTTTAAGAGCAGCGGGTTCATGCGCACATCGGGCACCGCGCGCGCGGCCAGCGCCTGAAAGTATTGCGCGCTGCCGATCTCGCCCTGGCCGTTGCCGGATGCCACCACGCGTGCGTTGTTGCTCATGTTCTGCGCTTTGAAGGGCGCGACCTTCAAACCCTGGCGCGCGTAATAGCGGCACAATGCCGTGGTCAGCCAGCTTTTGCCAGCACCGCTGGTGGTGCCCAGCACCATGACGCAGCGGGCGCTCATCGCTTGCCAGGCGCTAAAGCCTTACCAGGATCTTGCAAATTGCTCGGCGCGGAAGTTGTGGGCATAGAAGTCCTTGCGAGACCTATCGCCGCAAGGAAAGCGGCAAGGCGATAGCCTGCCCGTCCACCATGCGAACTTGGATCCGATAGTCAAAGACGGATTCCAACGCGCGGTGCGTATCGGCATCCGTACAGGGCCCTTGGTAAACGACGCGCCCTTGCTGCATCACCAGCATGTCATCGGCCTGCAATGCCATTGAAATTTCGTGCAATACGCTCACCACGGTGGCGCCTGCGCTCACTAAGTTGCGCATCAAGTCCAAGCAATCGGCTTGGTGCGGCGGGTCCAGATTGGCCAGCGGCTCGTCCAGCAACAACACGGGCGCTTGCACCGCCAAGGCACGCGCCAGCAATACGCGTTGGCGCTCACCACCCGACAATGTGCCCACATAGCGGTCGCGCCATTGCCAGGCGTGCATGCTGCGTAAGGCTTGCTCCGCTTGGGCGTAGTCGTTCGCATCCAAACCTGAAAGCCAGCTTTGGTGCGGCAAGCGGCCCAGGAGCGCGACGTCCAGCGCGCTGAGGTCATCGCCCACAGCCTCGCTTTGCCCCATCCACGCCAATTGCCGAGCGCGCTGTGCCGCAGGCATGGCATGCAGGTCTTCGCCATCTAGTTCAACACGTCCCTGCACAGGCAACAAGCCCGCCATAGCGGAAAGCAAAGTAGATTTACCAGCGCCATTGGGTCCAACCATGCTGATCCAGCGGCCGCGCGGTATGGACACATCAACATCGTGCAGCACCGGGGTGCCGGACAAGGCCACATGCAAGCCTGTTACTTGCAAAGCGATAGGGCCGGCAGGCTTCATGACACGCCTCCACGGTGTTGATGCCTGCGCATCAACCAAAGCAGATAGGCGCCCCCGATCAAGGCCGTCAGCACACCGACCGGCAATTCGCGCGGTGCAATAACTACACGCGCCAGCAAATCAGCCGCTACCAATAACAGACCGCCCATGAGCGAGGCCAATAAAACACCATGGCGCGAGCCCCAGCGCACCATGCGCCGGGTGATGTGCGGCGCTGCCAAACCGACGAAGGCGATTAGGCCGGTATGGGCTACCGCCGCCCCCGTAGCCAGCGCCAAGGTCATGATCAAGACCCAGCGCATAGGCCGCACCGGCAACCCCAGGCTAGCGGCCGTCTGCTCACCGAGCGCCAAACCATCTAACCAACGCCCCAGCACCATGGCCAACACCAGTCCAGGCAAGAGCGCGGCCAGCATCAGCGCGCAACTGTCCCAGCCCACAAAAGCCGTACTGCCCAACATAAAGCCTTGCATGCTTTGCAATAAGTGCGGGTACATTTGCAAAATCAATGAGGTGGCGGCGCCCAGCACCACCGCGACCACCACGCCAGCCAGCAAGAGACGCAAGGTCTGCGCCACCCCGCTGGCGAGCGCAGCGGTCATCGCCACTGCCAGCATGGCGCCGGCGAACGCAGCGCCGGTCAGGCCCAGTCTGGCCAGCCAATGCATGTGAACCAGCGATCCATCCAAAGCAACCAAGGCCAGACAAACACCGAGCGACGCACCCGAGGCACTGCCCAGCAAATATGGGTCCGCCAGGGGGTTACGAAATACCGCTTGGGCCAATGCACCAGCCAACCCCAGCAGTGCACCGGCAAGCCAGGCGCCGATGCTGCGCGGCATGCGAATTTGCCAAACGATTTGGGCCATCATGCCGGCGTCCGCGTCGGGTTGCCCAATCCCTAGCAAAGCCCCAAGCGCATGCCAGTCATCCAGCCCTGTGCTGCCCGCCAACATGCCTGTCAACAACAAGGCGGCGGTGGCAGCGCTTAACAACAGGCCCAAGACCACGGGGCGCTGGTACACATAGTCCCTCATGGCGTTTGTCCTTTGGGATACAGCCGCGCCAAGCAGCGCGCCAGCAGCAGTGCGCCCTGGCCCATACGCGGACCAGCACGGACCAAAAGGTCACCATCTTCTTGCGAAAAAGTACACACTTTGTGCTCTTGTAAAGCACGCACCATGCCCCAGCCGGGACGCTGCAACATGGCGCTAAAACTGCTATCGGCCACTACCACCACATCGGGCTGGGCCCGTACCACTAACTCCGGGTTGATTTTGGGAAAAGGGCCTAATTCAGGTCCCACAATATTGAGCAAACCTAAGTGGCTGAGGGTTTGCCCGATAAACGAGGACGCACCCGCGGCATAGGGCGCAGAGCCCACTTCAAAATACACTTTTTTACCCCGCGCGCCCTGCGGCATCAGGGCTTGCGCCTGCGTAAATTCCTGGTCTATCTGACGGATCACCGTCTCAGGATCTGCCACGTACAAGGCTTGCGCCACGGTACGGATCACGCGGACCGCGTCGGCCTGGTCCTTAGGTTCTAGTTGCAGCACCGTGAGGCCTAAGGCGGCTAAGCGCTCTGTCCCCGGCGAGGAAGAAGCGGCCAACACCAGATCGGGCTTGAGCGCGAAGATGGCTTCAATTTGCGGGTCCAGTCCGCCGCCCAATTGCGGTAGTTTGCGCACCGCTTCGGGGTAATTGGAATAGCGGTCCACCCCAACCAAGTCTTTGCAACGCCCTAGCGCGCATACGGTTTCGGTCAAAGAGGGCAAGAGGCTGACAATGCGCTTGGGCGCCTGCGCGATAGTGACTTTGCGGCCCTTGTCGTCGGTGATGCTCACACCGGCCCAGGCGCAGCAGCACGCCAGCCACAAGCCCAGCAGCAACAGCCATTTATTCATGGCCTTGCACCCGCGGTGATGGAGGCGCGCATCCAGTCCGCACACACTGCGTGCAAGGCGTCCAGCCCCTCGGTCAACGCCGCCGGGCCGGGTTGCAAAATCAAAGGCGACTTGATCTCATGCAGCTGCCCGCTGCGTACTGCAGCCATTGCATCCCACCCCGGACGCTGCGCCACCAAATGAGGGCGGAATTTTTTTCCACACCAAGAACCGAAGATGATGTCTGGGTCGCGCCGCAACACTTCGGCACTGTCCGCAATGATGCGGTCCTTACCCAGACCCTGCTGCGCCAGTTCGGGGAAAACATCATCGCCACCGGCGATCCCCATCAGTTCGGACACCCAGCGAATCGCGCTGATATGCGGCTCGTCCCATTCTTCAAAATACACACGCGGGCGACGCGCGCCTGCCGCTTGCAAAGCGTTGACCTGGGCACGAATCTGATCAATATGCGCCTGCATGGCTGCGATGCGTTGCAAGCCCTGCTCGGCCTGCCCCACCATGGCCGCCACCTGGTACATCATCGCAAAAATCTCTGCCACACTGCGTTGATTAAATACCGTCACCTGCACCCCATGGCGAATCAGCTGCGCGGCAATGTCGGCCTGCAAGTCCGAAAAGCCAAAAACGCAATCGGGCTGCAAGGCCAATATCTTGTCGATTTTGGCGCTTAAAAAAGCACTGACCTTGGGCTTCTCCTGACGCGCTCGCGGGGGGCGCACGGTATAGCCCGAAATACCCGCAATGCGCGCCTCCTCGCCGAGCAGGTACAACCACTCGGTGGTTTCCTCGGTGAGGCAAACGATGCGTTGCGGGTACAGGCCAGTCATGGGCTTATTTAGGCTGGTATTGCAATGTCACAAACACACCGGCGCCGGGTGTGTTGTAGCCACTGGCCAATTCGTATTTACGGTCAAACGCATTTTCAACTCGGCCGCGCAGCGTCCAGCCGGGTTCAATTTCTTTGCTGGCATATAACGAAGCGATGGCATAGCCCGGCAGTACGGTATCGCTGTAATCACTGTCTTTACGCTCATCGGCCGCATACACCTTGGCACCCCATTCCACACCGGCTATGACACGTGAAGCGCTCAAAGTTCCGTACGTCCGGGCGCGGCGGGCCAACCGCTTACCGGTTTCAAGGTTTTTCGGGTCCTGGGAGACCATGGTCAGTGCCAGTGCATTTCCCCAAATTTGTGTACGCAAGGCCGCCTCCAGTCCTTTGTTTTCAGTACGGCCCACGTTGGCGTAGGTAACGTAGTCCTCCGTGTCAATCGCATCATCGGTGTGCGACTCAAAATACGCAGCGCGCGCATAGCTGACGCCCTGTGCATACACCACGCCGACTTCACGGCTCTGGTAGGTCTCAGGCTTAAGACCCGGTGTGGCCGCTACTTCGTAGGCCGTAGGGGCACGAAAACCAGTAGAAATAGTGCCATTTACTTTCCAACCGCCACCCAATTTGTAGCCTACACCCAGCAGACTTGAGTTGATGTTTTGTTCGTTCTTAGCAGCATCGCCGGCGCTAGGTTCTTCGGTGGTCAATTTGTCATTGCGTACATTGGCCTGCAGGGTGAGCGCTTGCACGGACTGCGTGACACCCAGGTAGGAGCCAAGTCCGGATTTACGCATTTCATACGCACTGTCGCCCTCACCTCGGTAGGACGATTGCGCGTAATCCACACCGAAGTGCAGCAGTGTGGCAGGCAGTGCTTGTAAGGTATTAGACCAGCGCAGTTCACGTTGCGTTCCCGTAGACACTCCGTTTTTCCAAGAGCCGTCGCCCGCCGTGTACAACATCCCATTGAGAGAATCTTCGTAGCGCATTTGCGAAACTGCAAAATCCAAAGAGCTAGACCAGTTTGGTGTCCATGCGCGCTTCACAAACGCGCCTAGGTTTTGTGTTTCCCGCTTCAATAGATTCTTGTCGGTAGCTGTACCGTACGCATCGTCATAGTCATCCGAGCTGCTACTAAGCTGGTAGCGCAAGCCCATGGCAGTATCGACATCCAGGTTTCGATCCACATTCAGGGTGAAAAAATTACTGGTGTTGCCGTCTTTGTCCGGATTGGCATTTGTCTTTTTGCTGCTATCGATTGCCGAAAAGCCATCCGAAGAAGACTGGCCGAGGTTTAGGTTCAAGCGAACGCCCTCAAATTCCCCTGCATACCCAGCTTGCACTTGGCGCGTATTTGCAGAGCCTAAGCCTACCGACCCATAAGCCCTCGGCTTGCCCTTGCCAGTCACTGTCGTGATGCTTATGACACCGCCGACTGCCGCATCGCCATACAAAGCACTGGCATTGCCGCGCAAAATTTCGATACGTTCGATTTGGTGGAGCGGGATATCAATCACCAGCAATGAACCTATTTGATCGACAGATGAACGTACGCCATCGACGACGATCACGCTGTTAATGCTGTTTTGACCCCGCAGAAAAAAAGAAGTCACAGCGCCCGGTCCGCCATTGCGAGCGAACTCGAAGCCCGCTTCGCCTTGTAATAAATCAGCCAGTGACTGCGCTTGCGAGCGCTCAATATCTGCACGCGTAATCACGGAAACAGACGACAGCACGTCGGCCAGCGGCTGCTCGACCCGCGTCGCGGTGACCATGACTTGCGGCAAGGCCAGTGCACTGTCATCGGCAAGCGCATACCCAGTTGTAAAAATAAAAGAACATGCCAAAGCAGCGGGCAGCACAGCAGCACGCACGGCAAAAATACCATTTTTCATAAAGATTGAGACCATCAGCAAAACCCTCGCCGTCTTCCCCGACAGCGCATGGGCGTTACGGTGATGCGCACGCGCACCACCACCTTGTTGGCCGGTATCCGGGCTGGTGGCGCAACTCCCATCGCCTTCCCAAGCGCTTGTTCAAGGCACTCAGTGGCTGTGATGGGAGCTAAATCCTTGCGGATTTGTCCACTTACCGTTGCGGGGGCAGCGCAGGTTAGGTTGGCTTTGCGGGGCCTTCCCTCCTGCTTCCCGTTGAACTGCGCCATGTGAACCACGGCGCGAGCACCAACGGGCCGATTGTAGGCCCAGGTCAGCGCGGGCCGGGGCGCTACTACAATCGCCCCCCATGGAGCAGGCATCCCCCATTGACCAAATTGCCGAGCGCGTCGAGCGCTTGCTGTTGCGTTACGAGGAATTGCAACGCACCAACGCCCTGCTGACCCAGCAAGTGGCCACGCTCACCCAAGAGCGCGACTCCTACAAATCCCGCCTAAGCGCCGCCCGCTCCCGCGTCGATGCCTTGCTGGAACGCCTTCCGGCAAACGCCATGCCCAGCGCAACGACAGCGACGACCGCCCCCACCGATAGCCGCTTTTGACCACCATGAAACAACTGGAAGTGCAAATCATGGGCCAGAGCTATTTGCTCGGCTGCCCCGATGGCGGCGAAGAACAATTGCTCAAAGCCGTGCAGCGCGTCGATGCGGGCATGTGCAAAATTCGCGACGCCGGCAAGGTGCGTGCGCGCGACCGGATTGCCGTGCTGGCTGCGCTCAACCTCGCGTTTGATGTGGTTTCGGCCAATGGCGATCTGCCCTCGGACATGGCTGTGGAAAGTAGTCCTGCCCTCACTTTGAACCGCCGCCAGAGCGACCGGGTGCTGGAGCCGCTGATCAAGCGCCTGGACAAAGTACTGGCCAACGACGGCCTGCTGTTCTAAGTACTACCCGCCCCTGCGCGGCTGTACTTTGGCACCATGGCCCCTACAATCGTCAGCGTCTGCGGTTCCACCGGGCTTTTTATTTCCTGAACCAATGCTCATTGAGCCAGGGCTTGGAACATCGCTCCCCAGGCGTGATCATCTCGCGTTAGATGGACCCAATGGGGTGCTGACCTCGCCCACCTAAACTGCGGTTTAGGATGCGGGCTCGGTGGCCCACCGCAGACACCTTTACCTTCCCTCCTCACTACTTTCCCCGCTCCTTTATGTTTGACCCCCTGATGGTGATGGAACTGGCCGTGCTCGGCTTGGGCGCGGGATTGCTGGCGGGTATGCTGGGCATCGGCGGCGGCATGCTGATTGCACCTTTTGTCAGCATCATCCTGGAGCGGCGCGGCGTGGGCACCGACATCAGCGTCAAGATGGCGATCGCCACTTCCATGGCCATGATTGTGTTTACCAGCCTGTCCAGCGTGCGTGCCCACCACCAGCGCGGCACCGTGCGCTGGGATATTGTCAAAGCCCTGGCACCCGGCATTGCGCTGGGCGGCGCACTGGCCAGCGCTGGGCTATTTGCCATTCTTAAAGGCAGCGCACTGTCTCTGATATTTGCCGCCTTTGTCGGCTTCTCGGCCACGCAAATGCTGCTCAACCGCCAACCCAAAGCCAACCGCGAGTTGCCCGGCTGGAAAGGCCAGACCCTGGCTGGCATCGCCATCGGTTTTCTGTCCGGCCTAGTCGGCGCAGGCGGCGGCTTTGTCAGCGTACCGTATATGGTGGCGCACAACGTGCTCATCCTCAACGCGGTCAGTACCAGCGCCGCGTTGGGCTTTCCCATCGCTTTTTTCAACACTATTGGCTACATCGTTTCGGGCTGGCACAACGAAGCCTTGCCGCCCTGGTCGCTGGGCTATGTCTGGCTGCCTGGCCTCTTGGTCACCGCGTCATGCAGCGTTTGGACTGCGCCCTTAGGCGCAAAACTGGCGCACCGCCTCAACCTGGTCATGCTCAAGCGAATCTTCGCCATCATGCTCTATGGCTTGTGCGCTTACATGGTGCAAAAGGGCTTGAACGCCTAAGCCAGTCATCCATTGCGCGCACAAAAAAGCCGACGCTAGCGTCGGCCTTTTTACTGGAGGCTTGCAAGCCCGCAGCGTATCAACCCATGTGCAAACCGCCGTTGACCGAGAAGTCAGCGCCGGTGGCGTAGCCGCCTTCTTCCGACGCCAGCCAAGCGATGATGGAAGCAATCTCGCTGGGCTCGCCCAGGCGTTTGACCGGCACGGTGGCGACGATCTTGGCTAGCACGTCTTCGCGGATGGCTTTCACCATGTCGGTGCCGATGTAGCCGGGGCTCACCGTATTCACCGTCACGCCTTTGGTGGCCAACTCTTGCGCCAGGGCCATGGAAAAACCATGCATACCCGCTTTGGCAGCCGAGTAATTGGTCTGGCCCGCCTGGCCTTTTTCACCATTGACCGACGAGATATTGATGATGCGGCCCCAGCCTTTTTCCACCATGTCGGCGACCACTTGCTTGGTCACGTTGAACATGGAGTTGAGGTTGGTTTC
This sequence comes from Comamonadaceae bacterium, assembly GCA_947447615.1. Classification (GTDB taxonomy): domain Bacteria; phylum Pseudomonadota; class Gammaproteobacteria; order Burkholderiales; family Burkholderiaceae_C; genus Allorhodoferax. The sequence continues at coordinate 670 of CANFJQ010000081.1, read as the reverse complement.
GATGACCATATCCCAGTCTTCGCGGCTCATTTTCAGGAACATGCGGTCGCGCGTGATACCGGCGTTGTTCACCAGCACGTCAATCACGCCATGCTCGGCCTTGGACTTGGTGAAGGCTTCCACGGTGGAATCCCAATCGCCGACATTGCCGACCGATGCGTAAAAGGTGTAGCCCAGTGCGGCTTGCTCTGTGATCCACTTGACGTGGTCGCGCGTGGGGCCGCAACCGGCGATGACTTTAAAACCTTCTTTGTGCAGGCGCTGGCAAATGGCGGTACCGATACCACCCATACCGCCTGTAACGTACGCAACTTTCTGACTCATGACTGTCTCCTTTTTGTAGATAAAACTAACGCAAATTTCAAATTAACGTTCGATGGTGAGTGCAACACCCATGCCACCACCGATACACAGGCTGGCGATACCTTTTTTCGCACCACGGCGGCCCATCTCGTGCAGCAGGGTCACCAAGATGCGGCAACCGGACGCACCAATAGGGTGGCCGATGGCAATCGCGCCGCCGTTGACGTTGACCTTGGAGGTGTCCCAGCCCATTTGCTGGTTCACGGCGCAGGCCTGGGCGGCAAAGGCTTCATTGATTTCCAGCAAGTCCAGGTCTTGCGCATTCCAACCGGCGCGGGCCAGGGCTTTTTGCGAAGCGGGCACCGGG
>CANFJQ010000080.1 GCA_947447615.1 Comamonadaceae bacterium | reverse complement strand
TTCGCAATCAAACGCGCCACTAGATCCGCAGCTCCACCCGCAGGAAATGGCACCACCAAATGAAGCGCTCTATCGGGATAGGCTGCAAATGCAGGACTCGCGCAGAATAGCGCCAATGAAAACAGTGCGCAGCGGCGCACGATGATAAAAGGTGTCATGGAGTTCTCGAACAAGGGTGAGCCCCCAGGGACTAGGATCGTTACACGAATTAGACTGACGGTATTCCGCCAGCGTCTTCCTAGCCGCAATACCTATGCCATAAATTGTGTTTACTTGGTAAAGATTTGGAGGGCATATCTAAGCGCCGTGCTTGCTAATTTAACGTCGAATTAGGTGTCTGGTCTAAATCAAATCAGCTTCCAATTGCACCATAAAGTAGTTGTGCTGTGGCGCATTTTCATGACGGCTTTAGCTCAGGGTTATGTTGGCGCGGTTGTGCTAGGCCATCCGAATTAGGCTTCAACTAGGCAAGCGTAATCAAAGCAAGTAAGGCGAGTAGAACGTAAGCCTCATATTTTCATTTAATGCCCTAGCGTGTTCGATGAAATACGCTTTTCCTAGATTGGGTGTAAGCTATACCTGTATAGCAGATTACAGGAGGCACCATGCTCGCCCTTAGATTACCCGAAGAGATTGAAATCAGACTGGAAAAGCTCGCCAAATCAACAGGGCGAACCAAGAGCTTCTACGCTAGAGAGGCCATCGTTGAGCATTTAGCGGACTTGGAAGACCTGTACCTTGCTGAAAAACGCCTAGCAAAGGTCCGCAATGGCAAGAGCAAGACGTTCAGCCTGACTGCAGTGGAGGCAGAACTTGGCTTGGCAAATTGAATTTGATGAATCTGCCAAAAAAGAACTTGCAAAGTTAGACCGCCAGGTTGCCCGAAGGCTGGTTGAATTCCTGAAAGATCGAGTCCTGAGTCGGAAAGATCCCCGTAGCGTCGGCCAAGCGCTAAAAGGTTCGACCCTTGGGGAGTTCTGGAAATACAGAGTCGGTGATTTCAGGATCATCGTAAGCATTCAGGATGAGCGCATGACGGTGCTTGTGTTACGGGTAGGCAATCGTAGTGATATTTACAGATAGGCATATTGCGTTACAAGTGAATCTGTGTATCGGCGCGATCGGAATTTTGTGCGCATAATCAACATAAATTTGGAGTAACTCATGTTACTTACAGCCGTCCTAACTGCCGCCGAAGAATTTAATTCAGTGCTTTGATCGCTCGTGCTGGCGACCCAAAGTGAAATCACCCTCGCCCACTTGATTTTTCACTTTGGGCTGAGTGAAAATGAGGCAAAAAACCAGTTTGTTACATAATGCAACAAAATTGGGTATTACACGATTTATTACACGGTCCATTTTTAACAATATAAGTCATTGATATATATAGGTATTTCAGAAACCTAGTGTTCTGTTAATCCGTAGGTCCCTGGTTCGAGCCCAGGTTGAGGAGCCAAATCCTAAAGCATTGAAATCTTCAATGCTTTTTCTATTTTGAAGGTCGATCTGGTCTTGGCCACCTCGGCTTTGCTAAATCGTTAGCATTCTGAAAAATCGATTCTTATCACTCGCATTGCGCAATTGTTGAGATGAAGCGGTCTCGATATCTGCCCTGTTCGTGAATACATCGCTGGATGTCATTGGATGACCCCAAAACGGATAGCGCAAAACTTTTATGGAAATATGCGAAAAATATGCTCAAAATTGTTCGAATTTTGCTAATTTCGATAGCTGTACTTACTACAGTAGGCATAGTGGCCGTATGGGCACCGGACCGCCCTATGGAGACCTTGACAGCCCGCTGGGCGCCGCCGCCTTCCCAATTTTTAGCTATTGATGGCATGAGCGTGCACTTGCGTGACGAAGGTCCAAGGGATGACCAGGAACCCATCATTCTTTTACATGGCACTGGCGCCAGTTTGCACACCTGGGATGCTTGGACCGAAGTGCTCAAGGCGCATCACCGAGTGATCCGCGTAGATTTGCCGGGGTTTGGCCTTACTGGACCAACCAAGGACGGCAACTACCAAATGCCCGCCTACACCCGTTTCATGAACGCATTGATGGACAGGCTGCAAATAAAGCGTGCGATTTTGGCGGGTAATTCATTTGGTGGAGATGTCAGCTGGCAAACCGCTGTCGCATACCCGGACCGGGTATCACGGTTGATATTGGTCGATTCCTCAGGATATGCCACTACAGCAGCGTCCGTACCCATTGCTTTCAAACTTGCGCAAATGCCCGTGCTCAGCCGCCTATTGAGCAACATCTTGCCGCGCAGTGTTATCGAATCCAGTGTTCGAAACGTCTATGCCGATCCAACCAAAGTCACGCCTGACTTGGTTGATCGCTATTACGAACTTGCCTTACGCGCGGGCAATAGAAGAGCAATCGCTGAGCGATTCACTCAAAACAAACCCGGCCAAAATGAATCAACCGTCAAACAAGTAAAGGTGCCGACCTTGATCATCTGGGGAGGTCTTGACAGGCTTATCACTCCGGATAATGCTGAAAAGTTTCATCGCGACATCGCCGGTAGCCAACTGATTGTTTTTGAAAAACTGGGACATGTGGGGCACGAGGAAGACCCGGCTGCGACGGTGGCTGCAGTTCAGACATTCCTAGGCCAATAATGCCTGCTGCTCTTGCTAATTCGGACTGGGGCCAAGCGCTGGAATACCTGGCAGCTCCAGCACTTGTCAGCCGGAACAAGTCCATACAGGCCTACAAAAAATTTCAGTCGTTTAAATTTTGGACTGAATAGTTCATCTTTTTATGAATAACTATGTAATCAATGCTGAATTGTCGTAACGCTGCGTAGTCGATGGCAACGCCTTAGCTTGGCAGCCATCCCCTTCACCGCTAATGCACCACCGACTTTTAGAGCGCGACGGAGGTGCGATAGCCCGCGCGACCTCGATAGTGCGTTAAGACGCAGGTGCTAAGTTCGATTTTCATGCGCGCTGGAGTACTAAGCGTCTTTGTGCACATCTTCCAAAAAGTAGATAGGTGCCAGTCGGAAAGTGCAAAAAAACTAACGCACGCATGGATGTATGTGACGAGCCCAAAGGATGAATCCAGAGACCTTTCCCCCCACGCGAGACGCCGCCTTGGCGCGCGTCCATGCGGTGCGACCGAGCGATTACGCGCGCAGCCGCAATGCGATTGAGGGCGCGGTCACTGGCCTCTCGCCCTACATCACGCACGGCTTACTAAGCTTACCCGCGGTGCTGGCGGGCGTGACTGCGAAGCATTCGCTTGATGTGCAACACAAGTTCGTGTTCGAGCTGGGCTGGCGCGAATATTTTCGCCATGTCTGGTCGTTTCGGGGTAAAGAGATTTTCGAGTCGCTGCACGAAGGCCTGCTGCCGCAGACAAGCTACTCAGCGCTGCTGCCTGCGGATATTCGCCAAGCTGCCACCGGTATACCCGTTATCGATCAAGCGGTCCGCACTTTGTACTCCACTGGATACTTGCATAACCACGCGCGCATGTGGCTGGCCAGCTATATCGTGCACCTGCGAAAGGTGTGTTGGCGTGTCGCAGCAGACTGGATGTACGGGCACCTCCTGGACGGTGACCTCGCCAGTAACCACCTGAGTTGGCAGTGGGTGGCGGCTACCGGCAGCCGCAAGCCTTATCTTTTTAATGCGGACAACGTCGCCCGCTACGCGCCTTCCAACTGGCATAGCCCCGGCAGCGTGATCGACACCTCCTATGAGGCCTTGGATCGTATTGCTCGCCAGCCGCTGCGCCCAAGCCGCGACGTGGCACAGACTCCTAGCAGTTCACCCGCGCTGGTCGAGCCACCGCTGCTGTCTGAGCCGCCATCGGTCTTGGGATGGACGGCGCCAAACCCCGCGGCCATTGCTGGCCGCGATGTATGGCTGGTGCACCCCTGGAATTTGGCTGACCTACCAGACTCCCTTTGCACAGACACGCTTGTAGTGGGAATCTTTGTCAGGGACTTTCACCACCTTTGGCCCTGGAATGCGCTTCGTTGGAAGTTTGTCGCCAGCCGTATGGCCGAGCTTGCCAGCTTGCGCTGGTATGGCGATGCCGACGCCATCGGCGCAGCGCTCCAAGGCGCGCGCCAGGTGCGCAGCACGAAGGAGCCACACCTCGAGCCCTGGCTTGCGGGCTGGGCGATCTGTGAGACGGCGCCCGCACTGTTTCCTGCGGTCGATAGGCGCTGCGATTCTTTTTCGCAATGGTGGACAAGGGCCACGCGTGGCATGCGCACTGCTGCCGACTTGTTGGGCACACTCCCCAAGCCCGCTCGGTGAACCCTGCGGCCACATACACCAACAAAGAACCGAAGAAATAATTGAGCGCAATGACGGCTGTGGCCTATGCAAATACCTCTATATAAAAATCAGGTAAATTAGCCTCTCATTCCAAGGCCATGCCTTACGCCCATCTGGCGGGCTGACGTACCCGCTCTTCATCGATGCCCTATTCCCTGCACCACCATTCCAAGCCCGAAGCCTCGGTGTTATCCCCGGCTTGCATTTCCCGAATTATTGAAATGGCCTGGGAGGACAGAACCGCGTTTGAAGCCATACAGGCCCAGTTCGGCTTAAACGAATCTGGGGTAATTGGGCTGATGCGAAAGCAGCTAAAGCCTTCTTCCTTTCGTATGTGGCGGACCCGGATGGCCGGACGGCGGACCAAGCATGCCGTGCTGCGCGGCGCCGTTTTTTTACGCCACCGTGCCACCCATACGCGGCCATAAGGGTTGCCGATTTGACCTCCCAACGGGCACTTGTTTGGTTCAAGCGTGATCTACGGATACACGACCATGCGCCTTTGGTGGCCGCCCAAGCCTATGCAGACGCACTGGCCATTTTTGTTATCGAACCTGAATGGTTAAGCAGCCCTGACTGCGATAGCGGCCATGTGGAGTTTGCGCTGGCCTGTGTGTCCGAATTGCGCGCGGCCCTCGCAGAACGTGGCCTGCCGCTGCTAGTGCGAATGGGCTCAGCCGTCGCAGTGCTGGCGCAATTGCAAAACGAGAGGGCGTTCACCCATTTGTTGAGCCACGAAGAAACCGGAGCAGCTTGGTCTTATGCGCGCGATCAGCAAATCGCCCGTTGGTGTAAATCGGCCGGTGTTCAGTGGCATGAGTTCCAGCAGAACGGCGTAATACGCGGCCTGCGCAACCGTACAGGCTGGGCGCAACGGTGGCAGGCGCGTATGGACGCGCCGCTGCACCTTTTGGAAGGTGCGTTTTGCGCAGCGGTTCCGCTGGACCAGCCGCCACTGCCCACCCTGGCCAGCCTGGGCTTGTCACCCCACGGTAAAACTTTGCAGGCAGCGGGCGAGCGTGCAGCAAGGCGCACCCTGAGCAGCTTTGTGCAAGTGCGTGGCTATGGATACCGCAAGGCACTCTCCAGTCCTTTGAGCGCGGAAACTGGATGCAGTCGCTTGAGTCCCCATCTGGCGTTCGGGACTATTTCTATGCGTACCGTGCACCAGGCCACCGAGCTCGCGATCCGCAATACGCCCGAACGCGAACTGGCGTATGCCTTGCGCGGCTTTGCCGGACGGCTGCGCTGGCACTGCCATTTCATGCAGAAATTAGAAGATGAACCTAGCGTCGAATTTCGCAACTTCGCCCGCGTATGCGACGGCTTGCGCGAGGATGCTTTTAACACCGATTATTTTGAGGCTTGGTGCGCAGGCCGCACCGGCTACCCCATGGTGGATGCCTGCATGCGCTCGTTGCGGGCCACAGGCTGGTTGAACTTCCGCATGCGGGCTATGCTGGTGAGCTTTGCGAGTTACCACCTGTGGTTGCACTGGCGGCACACGGGTCTGTTTTTGGCGCGCCAATTTTTGGACTATGAGCCAGCTATCCACTGGAGCCAGATGCAGATGCAAAGCGGCACCACGGGTATCAACACGCTGCGCATGTATTCACCCACCAAGCAGGCGCAGGACCAGGATCCTCAAGGCCTGTTCATACGCCGCTGGGTGCCCGAGCTTGCCAAAGTACCGCTGCCCTACTTGGCAGCGCCGTGGAAGATGGACCCGAGCGTGCAGCGAATGGCCGGATGCATACTGGGCCATGACTACCCAAAGCCCTTAGTGGATGACAAGGCCGCCATGCGCGCAGCCAAAGACCGGATGTACGCTTTACGCAAAACACCGCAAGCCCAAACCGAGGCTGCACAGGTGCAAGACCGGCACGGCTCCCGCAAAAGCGGACTGCCCGCATCGGGGCGCAAACCAAAGCCCCAAGCACCCCGCGCATCGGAAATCCCATCCCCTCAGGGAGATTTGTTCTTGTAAGGCGGACAAAGGCGCGGTAAGCGCTTAGGGTCGTAATTACGGCATTACCAAGCACTGCTACCGGGCTCGCCTTTGAAAGGCCCAGCAAGCTCAGGCGTAATCCACCCACCATAAAACCCACCGGGCTGCGCAACAACTTTGGCACCACCGACGCTGCAATCGAGTGCATGCGCATAAAAGGCAATGCAATTTGCAAGCACTTCTGCGCCTGCCAAAGGTTGCGGATAAGTCCACGCGACCTGGGGCAGGCGACGCGTACCATCAAGCAGGTCCCAATACCGCGCAGGCCCTTTCCATTCGCAGAATGAGCCGCCACCAGCGGGCTGCAGCAGCGCGCGCTCGACATCGGCCAGGGGCAAATAAAAAGTAGGCGGATGCGCAGTCTCTCGAACCGCCCAGGCACCACGTGTTTTGGCCACCAGGGTGTCACCCCAAAACACCAGGATTTCGCGCGGCTCGCGCACCAGCGCAGGCGGCCTTGGAAAATCCCAAACCGAAATCTGCCCGGGTGCGGGAATATCGGCAAACGGTGGTCGGTCCAGGCCCCGCCAGCGCCACTGCGCGCGTGCGCTGGCAATGCGATCATCCTCAAGCGCCATGGGATAGGCCGCAAAGCGCGGCAAGCGACCAGATAGGCGTAGATATGGCCAACAGGCCTAAACCCGCAAGCGCCGGAACGACGCTGCAAAGCGTTGCCACCAGGGTCAGGATCGTGCGCATGCCCAGCCAAGCGTGCAGCCCGTAGTTCGGATACAGCTTGTAATCCACCAGCAAACAAGCCACCAGCGTAGCGGCCACTATCAAGAGGCCGAATGGAACCGGCAACAGCAAGCTGATCCAGACCAGCAGGCTAGGCACGACGCCCCAGGCCAGTTGCGACTTTGCACCGTCTGGATCCGGCATTGCCAAGCCCCAATGAATTGCCCCCAAAAAACTTGCAATCGTCGCGCCATAGGCCAGCAAAGCGAAGGCAATTGCGGCTTGGTGCACCGGCCCCAGCAGAAAACTAAGTACGGCCAGCGCCACAAAGGGGATAAGGCCGAGATACCCTAGGAGTCGGCCTACGGATGCCTTGGTGTTAAACGGTGAGCGCATAAGCCTTTAATGAAAAGAGGATGACTGCGGGTCAAAACACGCCGCTAATGGCGGGGGCAAGTCCGGCACCTGCCTGAGCAAATAATCACGGATAAATGGCGCCGCTTTCCACGGCTTGGTATAGCCGCTCCACACCGCCTGGCTCACGATGTGGGGCGCAGCGCCTGAAAAATCGATAAGCACCACCGCAGGCAATAAATCAGCAAACTCGGCCTCGGCCAATGCCCACGTGTCCATGCCCCACACCCCGGCAAGACGAACCGTTGCGGAGTGCGGCGGGCTGTATGCCGCTATCAAGCTGGCAGCACGCTGGTACTGCGGATCTTGGGGCTCCAAGCGTTTTACGTGCTTGCAGCTTCTTGTCCACCGCGTCCATTGATCTGCGGCCAATCCCGCTACATCAATTTCACGTCCGTCGATATCCAAGAGCATGCCGTTGTCGCGCGTGGCCCAGCCCAAATGCGATGCACCGATGGCAAGCAACACCAGCAAAAGGACAGACAGCGAGGTACGCTTTTTCATGGCTGGCGGGAGAGTCGCCTGCCAGCTCAGTTCGCTTGGTCTGAGGCTTGCGGGCGCTCAGGCAGGCTTTGGCTCGCAAACCCGCCTTGCGGATTTGGGGGCGTGGGGAAACACATCTTCTCTCCATCCCAGCGCTGGCCGCACCAGCATTCGCCTTGTGCATTGATGATGCAGGTACCCGTACCGCAACAACGCAGATCCTCACTCATAGGAACTCCTTCATGGTTTATGGCACTCCATCTGCGCAATAGCATCTGGCATAGGGCATTTTCAGTGCTTTAAGCGCTTTATTCTGGGCTATTGTCATGCAGCGCAATACCCTCATGGTTGGCCACCATTTCCAAGGCACTTTCAAACAGGGCGCGCGCAGAGCCGGACACGGCACTGAGGTAGGCGTGAAGGTGCGCATCCTCGGAAGACTTGTTCAAGCATTCGTGGCTGTACTGCTCAAAATTGGCCAGTTGCGTGATGATTTCTGCGACATGCCGCGGACATTCGCACAGCACATTGGTGGAGATATTGGCCACCCGGGTGAGCGTTAACTCACTGTATTTTCTGGGTGGTATCAGGCTGCCTACCACCAAGCCGGTGGACTCTTTTTCCGTGCCCACCAACAGTGCGGAGTTGATTAAATCAGCCAGCTCTGCATCGGACGAGGGCTCTTTGCGAACAATCATTCCAGATCGTTTCATCACCTGAATGACGTTTTCTTGGCCAAAGCTGTACAACACGATCACTTGGATTGCCTTGCAATTTTGCGCCAGGCGATGGATGTCGATTTGAATCCCGGCATGCAAGGAGTTGGCCTTGACCAGCAAGAAAGGGACTTGACGCTCGAAGGTGGACGCAAGTGCATGCGTCAAATCATTGAAGATATTGGTGACCTTGATATCTTGGTCGATGAAGCTCAGGGTAAATTTTTTGGACTCAATACGGCTCGCCAGCGGTACGCCTACCACCACCATCGATGCGGGCTGGCCCATTGGGCGCGCACCCGCGCGTGATCGGTTCGCGTCCTGCCCTTGCGTCAACAAGGTGTTGAGTTCCTGCGATGACAAATGGGCCAGGCTGCTGATCGCGTGGCCCCGCTCCGTCAGCCGCTTGAGCAAAGTCGCCCGTAGGACGTCATCGTCTGTGTACAGACGGTGCTGGCCCGGGGACTTGTACGGGCTGAAGGTGCCATAGCGCAGCTCCCACACCCGCAGGGTGGGGGTGGGAACCCCACTCAAGCTAGAAATTGCGCCAATTTTGTGTATGGCGGTGCTTGGATGGGGCTTTGCACTCATATTTGAATAGAATTTGAATAGTTAAATTAGATTATTTACCGAAATTCTACACAAATTTACACTGTGATGGTAAATTTATTGGGTAATAACTTATTCAATTCCTATGTTTCTCAACACACATGCTATGCAAGGGCTTCACGCTATCGCGGTGATTGCGTCATCGTCGGGCAAGCAGCCTGTGCCCACCACCCGCTTAGCCAGGCACATCGGATTGTGTTTGTCCAGCACCGAAATTATCGTAAAGCAGCTGAAAAACAGGGGTTTAGTCCGTGCGCATCGCGGGCCGGGCGGCGGCTACCAGCTCGAGCGCTCCGCCGAGCATCTCTCGGTGTGGGATGTTGTGGCTTGCTTCCAAGACCACGATCGGCCCGCCAACAGCGACCAGATCAGTCCTGAAAGCGAGGCGGCATGGGCGCTCTCAACGGCCTTAGACGACGCCGTGTGCCAGTACCTGAAAGATTACCGTTTGATTGACGTGCTGCGGCACCTACCGGCGAGCACGTCTCAAAACCAGGACTACGATACCAAACGTGCCGCCTTCCACCTCAAGCCCCTGCGCCAACCCAGCCTTCCCCTGGCGCCGAGCTGGGTGTTTGATTTGGCAAAGTTCTCACAAGCCGCCCATGCCTAGTGCAGCCTGACCCTCATGGAATCATCCCCATGGTTTGCGCGCGAGCCTTACAAAGCGCTAGTCCTTGGTGCAAGCGGTGCCCTTGGGGGCGCGTTTGTTCACGCATTTAAGGCGGATCCGCTGTGCACCCATGTGGAATGCATCTCCCGTGGCAGCTCGCAGGGCTTTGACCTGACAAACCCGGCGTCGATTAGCGCCCAAGCGGATGTGGCAGCGGCGCAAGGCCCTTACGCCATCATGGTGGATGCCACGGGTGCGCTGACCATCAGGGGCCAAGGCCCGGAGAAGGCGCTGCACAGTCTGGACGCAGAGCAGCTGATGCAAACTTACTTAATCAATACGATTGGCCCGGCTATGGTGCTGCGGTACTTTGCACCCTTGCTGGCCAAGGGCCCATCCATTTACGCCAAGCTTTCTGCCCGCGTAGGCAGCATCACGGACAACCAAAAAGGCGGCTGGTATGGTTACCGCAGCGCCAAGGCGGGCCTGAATATGATCTTGCAAACTGCAGCCATCGAACTGCAACGTAAAAACCCGGCGCTGCGCGTCGTGGCCCTGCAACCCGGCACGGTGCAGTCCAAACTCTCGGCGCCCTTCACCACTGCGGCGCACCAGGTACTTACGCCCGAGGCTTCGGTGTCGGGCATGCTCACTGCGCTCAGGGCGCTACAAACTAAGGCGGGAGCCCATTTCCTGGATTACCAAGGGATGGAAATCCCGTGGTGAAGCCGACAAGCCAGCCCCCAGCGCGCAAAGGCAATGGCTTTGGCGTTTTTTTACCTATTGGGTGTGCACGTGAAGAATGACTTCAAAGGCAACAAACAAGCGCTACCGAGCAAATACTGCGCGGTGTGCAGCCGCAGCATGTGCTGGCGCAAAGACTGGGCCAAAAACTGGGATTCGGTGCTGTATTGCTCGGATGCTTGCCGCGCCAACAAGAATCGGGCTAGTCGCCCCGCTGCCCGTGGCTGAGCCGCAGCACAGGCCTGTGCCAGCGTCCAAGCTGCGGCATTTGGTACTGGTCTTGGGCGATCAACTTGATGCGCAATCGTCCGCCTTGCAAGGCTTTGATGCAAGCCGGGACATGGTGTGGATGGCGGAAGTGTCCGAAGAGTCCACCCACGTCTGGTCAGCCAAGCAACGCATTGCAGTGTTTCTGAGTGCGATGCGCCACTTCGCGCTCAGCTTGCGCGCACTAGGCCTGCCCCTGGACTACACGCGCCTGGACGACGCGGACAACGCGGGCAGCCTGGCGCTGGAACTGGGCAAGGCCATCGCCCGCCTTCGTCCCAGCGCACTGGTGCTGTGCGCCCCAGGCGATTGGCGGGTCTTGCAAAGCTTGCGCGCGGTAGCCAAGGCGCATGCCTTGCCCCTCGACGTGCGCGACGACACCCATTTCTTTAGTACGGTGCGCGAATTTGCCAGCTATGCGCAAGGTAAAAAGCAAGTGCGCTTGGAATATTGGTACCGGGAACTACGGCGCAAACACCACATCTTGATGGAGGGTGATGCGCCAGTGGGCGGCCAATGGAATTTTGATGCCGACAATCGCCAAGCCTTTGGCAAAACAGGCCCGCAAAATCTGCCCCCACCCAGCCGCTTTGCGCCGGACCCCATAAGCCTAGAGGTGCTTGCGCTAGTGAAGCAACGCTTTGCCGACCACCCTGGCAGGGTGGACAGCTTTGCCTGGCCAGTGACGCGTGCGCAGGCACTAGAAGCGTTGTACATGTTTATCGAACAGCGCTTGCCGCTGTTTGGAAAATACGAAGACGCCATGTGGGCCGGGCAAGCCTGGCTCTACCATTCGCAGCTTAGTTGCGCCCTTAACCTCAAGCTCCTCAACCCGCGCGAAGTCGTCCAGGCCGCGGTGCAGGCCTACCACAGCGGGCATGCGCCCCTAGCGGCGGTGGAAGGCTTTGTGCGCCAAATATTGGGGTGGCGCGAATATGTACGCGGCATCTATTGGCTGCACATGCCGGACTATCTGGAGCGCAATGCGCTCAAGGCCCAAGCGGCCCTGCCCGCCTGGTACTGGACTGGACAGACCGACATGGCCTGCCTCAATGACGCGATCACGCAAACGCTGGAGCACGGCTACGCCCACCACATCCAACGTCTTATGGTGACTGGGCTCTACGCCCTGCTGCTGGGGGTTAAACCGCAAGCTGTCCACCACTGGTACCTCAGCGTTTATGTGGATGCGGTCGAGTGGGTGGAACTGCCCAACACCCTGGGCATGGGCCAGTTTGGCGATGGTGGCCTCATGGCCAGCAAGCCTTATGTGGCCAGCGGAAAATACATTCAGCGCATGAGCAATCACTGCGCAGGGTGCGCGTACGATCCTGCCCAATCGACCGGCCTCAAAGCCTGCCCGTTTACCACCTTGTACTGGGATTTTTTGGCCCGCCATGAAGTTTTACTCCAGCAAAACCCGCGTATGGCCATGCAACTAAAAAACCTGGCCCGGCTCGATGCCAGCGCGCGGGCCAGCATCGCCGCCCAAGCCAGCGCCCATCGCCACGCGCAATTTCCAGCCCAAGACGGCAGTGCGTGAAAATACCCCCAACTCTGAAAGCTTCGGTTATGCTGCCACGTCTATTACCACCCCCACCAGCCAATGCCTATTTGCGGCGCTGCGCGGGCCTATTGGTTTCACTTTTCTTGGTTACCCAAAGCGCCATGGCCATCGAAGAACCCAGCTTCAAAGTGATTAGTAAATCCGGTACGTTTGAGTTGCGCCAATACGCGCCCATGCTGGTTGCAGAAACCGTGGTGGACGGCGACATGGATGATGCGGGCAGTATCGGCTTTAGACGCATCGCCGACTACATTTTTGGCAATAACCAAGTGCAAACTGGCAGCAACTCCAGCAAAATCGCGATGACTGCGCCGGTCACCATGGAGCCCCAATCGCAAAAAATTGCGATGACGGCACCGGTGGCGCTGGTACCGGCTGAAACCATGGCAGCGTCCAAGCAATGGCGGGTTCACTTCGTTATGCCCTCGCAATACACCATGAACACGATTCCCAAGCCCAAAAACGCGGAGGTGACGCTGCGAGAAATTCCTGGCAAATTGTTTGCCGTGAACAGCTTTACCGGCTTTAACACCCAATCACGCATACAAACCAAAACCGATGAGCTCAGTGCCTGGATTGGGCAAAAGCATTGGAAGGCGCTAGGCCCAGCCCAACTGGCGCGCTACGACCCGCCATGGACGCTACCGATGTTCAGGCGCAATGAGGTAATGGTCGAGGTCGAGGAAGTCAAATAGCGGGCCAGTAGGCTCCGCAGGAATCGCTAAACGGCACTTGTCGGTGGGATGGCGCTTATGACCTGCCCCCATTTGCCCTACCACTCATAAGTTGGAAGTCCGGGTTAAGGTTAATCTAAATTTGAATTGATGGATTCACCTTCATTGGCAGCGCGCTGCCGATGAAGATGGGCGAACTCAGCAGGTGGAATTCTTCCAACACT
>CANFJQ010000079.1 GCA_947447615.1 Comamonadaceae bacterium | reverse complement strand
AGGGTTTCTTTGAGGGGCGCATCGCCCGTGTCTTCGCGCCAGCCGCGTTTGAACAGCGCTTCGCCCGAGGTGTCGATGTACAGCGCGCATTGGTCGGTGGTCAGGTGCGCGAAGATGCGCACATCGGGCCAGCGGGTGTTTACGTCCGGGCGCACGCCATGGGCTTTGTCGCGAAAGCGGTCGCACACCGCGTCTTTGATTTTGAGGGCCGCAAAGTTGAGCGAGGTCAGCGGGCTGTGCTGCGCCGTCACTTCCACTTTGATGCTTTGCTTGGGTGTAAACCAAATTTCCCAGGCCACGGCAGCGGCGGCGCGGTACAAGTCTTGTTCACTGCGGTAGTCGGTGTGCGAGAGTTGCACCATCACGCGCTGGGCAAGGCGGCAATGCAGATTGAGCAACAACACCGCGCGCCACGAGCCTTGCAGCATGACACCACCGCGCCAGCGCTGAATCGACTGCGCGGGCAAGTCGGTAATCGTTTGCACCTCGCCGCACAAGTAGTCTTCCACGCCGGCGGCGCAGGGTAAAAAAATCTGTAACTGGTTCATGCCGTGGTGCTGCGCCAGGGCGCGTTGTGGGGCGCGCTCACAGCGCTTTGCGCAAGCTGGCCGGCGCGATCTTCAGGCCTTCGCGGTACTTGGCCACGGTGCGGCGTGCGCATTCAATGCCTTGCTCTTTCAGCATCTCGGACAACTGGTTGTCACTGAGCGGTTTCTTGGGGTTTTCAGCTTGGATAAATTGCTTGATGATGGCGCGCACCGCCGTGCTGGAGGCGCTGCCGCCGGATTCGGTATCCAGGCCAGAGCCGAAAAAATATTTAAGTTCAAACGTGCCATAGGGCGTGGCCATGTACTTGGCGGTGGTCACGCGGCTGATGGTGGACTCATGCAGGCCCAGCTCTTCGGCGATCTCGCGCAGCACCAGCGGGCGCATCGCCAGTTCGCCATGGGTAAAGAAGTTTTTTTGGCGCTCCACCACAGCAGTGCTGACGCGCAATATCGTGTCAAAACGCTGCTGGATGTTTTTGATAAACCAGCGCGCCTCTTGCAAGCGCTGTTGCAAACCGGCGTGGCTGGAGCTGGCTTTGTGGTTGCGCAGTACGTTGGCGTAAATATCGTGCACCCGCAAGCGCGGCATCACTTCGGGGTTCAGCTGTACCCGAAAGCGCGGCGTCATGCCTTCTTTGTGGATGGCGGTGACCAGCACATCGGGCACGATGATGTTGCGCTCCACATCCACAAAACGCCGGCCCGGCTTGGGCTCTAAGCGCGCAATCAGTGCAATCGCTTCGCGCACCAGGCTGTCGCTACCCACGCCGGTTTGCACCAGGCGCTTGATGTCGCGCCGCGCCAGCAAATCCAAAGGTTGCTGGCAAACACGCAGCGCCACTTCCAGCACCTCCACACGGTGGCGCAAGATGGCGGTTTCGTCGTCGTCATCGGCGGGGTCTACTGGGTAGTCGTCTTCGTCCAGTTCGGCGCGGCTGTTGGCCAAGAGCGCGGCAATTTGCAAGCGCAGGCATTCGCCCAGGTCGCGCGCGCCCACGCCTACCGGGTCCAGGCTGTGCAAGAGCCCAAGCGCCACAGTGAAGTGGTGCACCAGGTCTTCCACTTGCTCGTAGTCGTCACCGGCCAGCCCCTGGGCGAGGCTTTCCAAGGTGTCTTCCAGGTAGCCGTCGTCGTTGAGCGATTCGATTAAAAAGCGCAGCGCCGCTTGGTCGCTGTCGCTCAGCCGCAAGCGCAGCGCTTGGCGGTGTAAGTGCGCTTGCAAAGACTCTTGCACCCGCGCCAGTTCGGTGGCGTCCTTGTCTTCGTCGTCGCCCAGGTTGTTGGATTTGGCTTTGGCGTCGCCGCCCCATTCGCCGTCGTCGGGCGTGGTTTCGGTGGTGCCATCGCCTTCCCAGCTGATGGCGTCATCGCCGCCGGGCTCAGCGGACAGCGGCGTGGCCTCTTCGTCGCGCGTGCTATCGCTGGTTACTGTGTTGCTGTAGTCGCTGACCGTTGGCGTCGGCGCCTCGCTGAGTCGGTCGCCCTGGCTGACTAGGCTGTCGACTTGTTCTAAGCCAAATTGCTCGCGCTCGGCGGCCTCGTGGTCCATTTCGAGGAAAGGATTGGCCTCGAGCATTTGCTCGATTTCCTGCGACAGTTCCAGGGTGGAGAGCTGTAGCAGGCGTATCGACTGCTGCAACTGGGGCGTGAGCGCCAGATGCTGCGAGACGCGTAGCGACAGGCCTTGTTTCATGGCCTCACATCCTGAAGTTCTCGCCCAGATAGACGCGCCGCACTTCGGCGTTCTCGACGATCTCGGACGGTAGGCCCTGGGCCAGCACCCGGCCCTCGCTGATGATGTAGGCGTGGTCGCAAATACCCAAGGTTTCGCGCACATTGTGGTCGGTGATCAGCACGCCGATGTTGCGGCTCTTCAGGAAAATGATGATGCGCTGAATCTCAATCACCGCAATCGGGTCGATACCGGCAAAGGGCTCGTCCAGCAGAATGAAGCGTGGCTGGGTCGCCAGCGCACGCGCAATCTCGACCCGGCGGCGTTCGCCGCCCGACAGCGACAGCGCAGGGGACATGCGCAGATGCTCCACCCGCAAATCCTGCAACAAAGCGGTGAGGCGCGATTCGATGTCCGCTTTAGACAAGGCTTTGCCCTTGACGTCGCGCTGCAACTCCAGCACCGCGCGCACGTTGTCTTCCACATTGAGCTTGCGAAAGATGGACGGTTCTTGGGGCAAATAGCCTAGCCCTAAGCGCGCGCGCCGGTGGATGGGCATGTGCTCAATGGGCTGACCGTCGATGGTGATAGTGCCGGCGCTGGCGCGCAGCAAGCCGACGATCATGTAAAAAGAAGTGGTTTTTCCCGCGCCATTGGGACCGAGCAAACCGACCACCTCGCCAGTGCGCAGCGACATAGACACGTCTTGCACTACTTTGCGCACGCCGTAAGATTTTTGCAGGTGCGCCGCTTCCAGCACGCCTGTGGCCGTGTCATGTGCAGCGCCAGCCTGGGCAGCTCGGGCGCCTAATTGCAACACGGAGGCGCTATCGGCTTTCATGGGGTTTTGCTGGCAGCTGGCGCCGGGCTGGTCTTTTCCGGCTTGGGCGTGATCACCGCGCGCACCCGGCCCGGCGCCGCGCCTGCCGCGCTGCCATCGACCGCGAATTTTTCGGTGGTATTTTCGTAATTAATGATGGCGCCGGTCACCTCATCGGCCAGGGTGCTACCCCGAAAGCGGCGCATCACCGCATTGGTTTCAAAGCGCACCGTATCGGTTTTGCCGTTATAAATTAGGGTTTCGGCTTCGCCTTCGATAAATTCGTCCACGCCTTCGCGCTTTTGCCGAAAAAACGCGCGCTCTTTGGGTGTGCCGGTGACGGTGCCGTATTGGTTGCCTTCGGGGTCCTCGCGCACTTCGACCTTGGCGCCGCGAATCACGATCGTGCCTTTGGTGGCCACGACTTTGCCGGTGAATACGGTGAGTTGTTGCGCATCCTCGTAGCGCATGCTGTCGGACTCGATATGCATGGGCTTGTTGCGGTCGGCTTTTTCAGCCCAGGCGTTTTGTATCAGCCCGCAAGCCAGCGTTAGGCAGAGGATAAAGGTGAGTTTCATAAAGGCACGAAAATTGCTGAAAGCATTATTCGTGCATTCTAGCCACCGCTTTTCAAAAACCCAAGTATTTGGCCGCTCCGGACCCAAGAAAGTTGCACTGGCTAGCCAGCCGCAGTCCGGGATTTAAGCGCGCTTGCCGCGCAAATCGTCCGTCAGCGATTGCACCACCAGCAGTGCCCGCTCCATGCTACGGGCCATGGTGCCGTCGGTATAAAACTGCCCGGCCACGCCCAAGGCAGGCACGCCTTCCACCTTGTAGGCGTTTTGCAGCTGCGAGCCTTTTTGCGCTTTGGTGACCACGCCAAAGGAGTTGTATTCTTTGACAAACTTGGCCTGATCTACGCCGTTTTTACCCACCCATTCCACAATCGCCTCGGTCTTTGACAGGTTGAGTTTTTCCACATGGATGGCGGCAAATACTTTGGCGTGCAGCTTATCGAGCAAGCCCATGGATTCCAGAGTGAAAAACAGTTTTTGCTGCGGCACGAAGGTGTCGTTGAACGCCACCGGCACGCGCCTGAAGGCCACATCTTTGGGCAGTTTTTTCACCCAATCGGCCAGCGTGGGCTCAAAAGCGTTGCAGTGTGGGCAGTTGTACCAAAAGAACTCCACTACCTCGATTTTCCCGGCAGGCGCCTCCACCGGGGCGCGCACTTCGAGTACCTGGTAGTCGGTGCCGGCCACGGGCTTTTTGAATTGGGCCAGCGCGATGGCCGGTGCCTGCAAGGCGAGCAGGCCTGCCAGGGCTTGTTGTCCGAAATTACGTCGGGTGGGTGTCATAGGGGCTCCGAAAAAATAGGAATTGCGCTGATGCAGCGCTTAGCGCTGCACCTTGACCAGCACGGTGTCTGTGCCGGATTTGTCCAATTTCTCTTTGGCGCGTTCGGCATCCTCGATTTTTTCGTAAGGGCCCACCCGCACGCGGTAAATCGGACGTCCGCCTTGCTCGCGCTCGGTCACTGCCGCTTCAACGCCAGTTAGAGACAGCTTGGCCCGTTGGCCCTGGGCGTCGTCCACCGAGCGGAAGGCGCCCACTTGCACGTAATAACTGGTTTGGCCTGCTGGCGCGCTGGCCGCAGAGGCGGATTTGGCATTGGCTAGTGCGCCCAGAGGGTCAGCCGCTGCGGCGGGCGTTGGAGGCGTGGGCGTGGCGGGCGGGGTTGCAGGTGTAGTGTTGGGCGCCGGTGGCACGATGGCGCTGGCAGTATCCGTAGGAGCGGAGGCTTTAGGCGCCGGTTTGCCAGTGATCAGGGCGTTCGGGTCCCAATCTTTGTTCTTTTTGGTTTCGGCGTCGTTTTGGTCGGCGCTGCGGGTTTGGCCTTTACTCATAAAGGGCAGGGGCACTTTGGTGACATACAGCGCCACGCCCAAAGCAATTCCCAGGCCGACCACCAGTCCCAATACAAAACCTAAAAAGGTTCCGCCGCGTTGTTTTTGCATGTCTTGTTGCCTTGATTAATTACATTTTGCGCGGTGCGCTTACCCCCAGCACCGCCAGGCCATTGTGCAATACCTGTGCCGTCGCGGCCACCAGGGCCAGGCGCGCCAGGCGCACCGGTTCTTCGTCCACCAAAATGCGCTCGGCATCGTAATAGCTGTGGTAGCAGGCGGCCAGCTCGCGCAGGTAAAAGGTCACATCGTGCGGCGCAAAGTCTTGGGCGGCGGCGCTCAGCATATCGGGGTATTTGGCCAGAAGCAGCATGAGCGCCTGCGCTTGCGCGCTGGACAGCGGGCCCAGGTCTGCGCTGGCCAGTTGCGCGCTGTCGCCACCCCAGGCGGTCAACACCGAGCAAATGCGCGCATGCGCGTACTGCACGTAATACACCGGGTTGTCGTTGTTTTTGGCCACTGCCAAGTCCACATCGAAGGTGTATTCGGTGTCCGGCTTGCGGCTGAGCAGGAAAAAGCGCACCGCATCGGCGCTGGTCCATTCAATCAGGTCGCGAAGGGTGACATAGCTGCCCGCGCGTTTGGAAATTTTCACTTCCTCGCCACCGCGCACCACGCGCACCATGGTGTGCAGCACATAGTCCGGGTAGCCCTGCGGGATGCCCACGTCTGCCGCTTGCAAACCGGCGCGCACCCGGGCAATCGTGCCGTGGTGGTCGGTGCCCTGGATGTTGACGACTTTGCTGAATCCGCGCTCCCATTTGGCGATGTGGTAGGCCACGTCGGGCACAAAATAGGTGTAGCTGCCGTCGCGCTTTTTCATGACACGGTCTTTATCGTCGCCGTAGTCGGTGGAGCGCAGCCACAAGGCACCGTCTTGCTCATAAGTCTTACCGGCGGCTTGCAATTTTTCGACTGCGGCGGCCACCCGTCCGCTGCTGTACAAGCTGCTTTCCAGGTAGTAGTTGTCAAAGTGCAGGGAAAAGGCTTTGAGGTCTAGGTCTTGTTCGCGGCGCAAATAGGCCACGGCAAATTCGCGGATGTTGTCTAGGTCGTCGATATTTCCGCTGGCGGTAAATTGCCTATCGTCCGACACCACCGTCTTACCCGCTTTGAAGTCCTCAGCAATGTCGGCGATATAGTCGCCGTTGTAAAAAGCTTTGCTGGCCGGGTCCTCGGGGTCGGTGGGCCATCCGGCATCGCCCGGGCGCATCCCGCGTGCGCGCAATTGGGTGCTGGTGGCCAGGGTGTTGATTTGCACCCCGGCGTCGTTGTAATAAAACTCGCGGTAAACGTCCCAGCCCTGGGTGTGCAGCAAATTGCAAATCGCATCGCCCAGCGCCGCCTGGCGGCCATGGCCTACATGCAAAGGCCCGGTTGGGTTGGCGGACACAAATTCCACCAGCACGCGCTGCCCCTTGGGCGCTTGCTGGCCAAAGCCGGCAGTGGTGTGCAAAATTTCCCGCACCACTTGCTGCTTGGCCTCAGGGCGCAAGCGCATATTGATAAAGCCTGGCCCGGCAATGTCAATGTCTTGCACCCACTGCATAAAAGCGGCTTGCACCAGCAGCAGGCTGCGCAATTGATCGGCGACCTGGCGCGGATTGCTTTTCAGGGGTTTGGCCAATTGCATGGCGGCGGTGCTGGCAAAGTCGCCATGGGCGGCGACTTTGGGCGACTCTAGGGCTGCTTGGCTGCCTGCGCCAGGGAGCAGGGTTTCCAGCGAAGCGGCCAGCGCCACCAGAAGTTCGGTTTTAACGGAAGGCATAACGGCGATTTTAGGCGGTGGCACTTGCAGTAGCGCCACGCGCTGCCAATAACTGATACAAGTGCTTGTGCTGTATCAAGCAAAGCAGGCGCGCGCCACCTGGTCGGCGTGCCATGTCGCACAGGCGTTGTATGCTGGCGCCCGCAGCAGAAGCTGCTGGCGCCGCAACAGCGTTTTATTTATTTAATGCATGGAGGTTTGTATGAAACTGGTATTTACTGCGCTCTCTCTCAGCCTGGCTTTGATCGCCGGTGGTGCATCGGCAGCGACCGATCAGCAAAACAAAATGGGCACCTGCAACGCCGAAGCCAAAACCAAAGACCTCAAAGGCGACGAGCGCAAAAAGTTCATGAGCGAATGCCTGAGCGCCAAGCCGCCGGCACCCGCCGCCTCCGAAGCCGGTACGCCCCAGCAAAACAAAATGAAGACCTGCAATGCCGACGCCAAGACCAAAGACCTCAAAGGCGATGAACGTAAAAAGTTCATGAGCGAGTGCCTGAAGGCTAAATAAACCCCGCTGCGGGCGGAAACGGCCTGCATTTTTCCGTCATCGCGAGGCGCGCAGCGACGCGGCGATCCATAAGTGCTTGGCTTGCAAGCAAAAATGGATTGCTTCGCTGCCCACGCAATGATGGAATGGGTGTTTGACAGGCCATTCCTTAGCCGCCCTGATCCGGCTATTTCGCCGATTTTTACCTTGCTGCCTCTGCCTTCGGGTGCACATCCAGCAGCAGTGGGCTATATGCGCTGCACCACCGCTGTCATTACTAGAAAGTCCAGACCATGGCCAAGACCATTCTTATCACCGGCGCAGGTACTGGCATTGGCCACGACGCCGCCTTGGCCCTGGCCGCGCGCGGCCACCAGGTGTTGGCTAGCACTTTCAATGAAGGGCAAGCGCAGGCTTTGCGCCAGGAATGCGCGGCGCGTGGTTTGTCCATCGAAGTGTTCAAGCTCGATATCACCAGCGCGCAAGACCGCGCGCTGATCGCCGGGCGCGACATCGATGTCTTGGTGAATAACGCCGCTATGGGCGAATCGGGCTCGCTGGCTGAAGTGGATATGGACCGGGTGCGCCGCCTATTTGAAGTGAATTTGTTTTCCACCCTGGCACTCACGCAAGTGGCGCTGCGCGGCATGGTTGCGCGTAAGCGCGGCACCGTGGTGTTTATCAGCTCCATCGCTGGGCGCGTGCCCTTTCCCTTTGTCATGCCGTATTCGATGACCAAGTTCGCGCTATCGGCCGCAGCGGCGGGCTTGCGTGCCGAAATGGATCAGCTGGGCAAAGGTATTGCCGTCTGCGTGGTCGAGCCCGGCGCCATCCACACCGGATTTAACCAAAGCATGAGCGCCAGCAAATACGCCTGGATGGGCCCGGACTCCTACTTCTATGACCAAAAGGAAAAAATGCAGGCCGAAGAAAAACGCACATTCAGTTTTTTGGAAGCCAAAAGCACGGATTCGGTGGTCGCCGCCATCGTGAAAGCCAGCGAAGCCAAGCGCCCGCGCCTTCGCTATGTAGCGCCGTGGATACAAGGTTTTGGCGTGCGTTTGGCACGCATCTTTGGTGTGTAGATGCTTAAGCAGTCTGCCGACCCAACCTGGCGTGGTGTGCTTCTCAGGTGTGCGACGCGCTTAAATGCATAAGCGCGCTACCAGGGCAGGCTCAGCGCAATGCCCACAAACACCGCAAAGCCTAGCCAATGGTTTTGCCGAAAGGCGGTAAAACAGGGGTCCCGCTCGCGCAGGCGTATCAGGCGGTAATGCCACAGCGCTTGCGCTCCCGCTGCCGCTAGGCCTGCTACCCATGCGGGATAGACCAGCGTCTGCGCCAGTAAAAAGCCCCAAATGCCAAGGTAAGCGGCATAAAAAACCATGATCGCCGCCACGTCCCAGCGACCCAGGGTGATGGCCGAGGTGCGTATGCCGATGTGCAAGTCATCGTCGCGGTCCACCATGGCGTATTCGGTGTCGTAGGCCAGCACCCAAAACAAATTACCCACGAGCAGCAGCGCCGCCGTCCACGGCACCGCCCCTTGCACCGCGCTATAGGCCATGGGAATGCCAAAGCTAAACGCCACCCCCAGCACCGCCTGCGGCATAGACACGATGCGCTTGGCGTAGGGATAGGCCACTGCCACCGCCAGTGCCGCAAACGATAAATACATGGTGGCGGTATTGGTGGTCAACACCAGACCAAAAGCCAGCAAGGCCAGCACCGCGCCCAGGGCCAGCGCCTCACGCACTGGCAAGCGCCCACTCGTCACCGGCCGCTGCGCGGTACGGCGCACATGGCGGTCAAACTCGCGGTCGGCCACGTCATTGATGCAGCACCCAGCGCTGCGCATCAGCACGGTGCCCAGCGTAAACACCAGCAGCAAATGCCAACCCGGAAAGCCGCCAGCCGCCAGCCACAATGCGCTGAGCGTCGGCCACAAGAGCAGCAGCCAACCGGCAGGGCGGTTCCAGCGGATGAGGTCTAGGTACAAAGTCAAACGCGCACGCCATGCGGGGGGTGCGGGCATCAACTCAGTCGTATCCATGGCTGCAGCAGGCGTAATGGCCCAGCAAACTAAGACAGTCGCGTCACACCCGGCAGTTCGCAGGCATAGACGGCATTGCGCAGGGCGGCGATGGCTTCGTAGCGGGTAAAGCTGCGCCGCCAGGCCAGCACCACGCGGCGGGTGGGCGGGGCGATGCCTTTGCCGTCTCGCACTGGCAGGTATTTGACAAAAAGTTTGGCGTCGCGCCGCTTGGGCGCTTGCAATGCCTGCGCGGGTACGCTCAAGCGTGGCACCAGGGTGATGCCCATGCCGGCGGCGACCATGTGTTGGATGGTTTCCAGCGAGGAGCCTTCAAAGCTTTTGCGTATGCCTTCGGTGTCGCTGGAAAAGCGCGCGAACTCGGGGCAGACTTCCAGCACATGGTCGCGAAAGCAGTGGCCGTTGCCCAGCAGCAGCATGGTTTCGTTTTTTAACTCTTGTGCGGTCACATGGTCTTTTTTGGCTAGCGGGTGGCTGCTAGGTACGGCGGCAAAAAAGGGCTCGTCGTACAAGGGCGCAAGCGCCAGGCCGGCGTCGGGGAAGGGCTCGGCCAAGATGGCGCAATCGATTTCGCCGGTACGCAGCATCTCCAGCAACTTGACGGTGAAGTTTTCTTGCAGCATCAGCGGCATTTGCGGCGTGCGGGTAATGACCTGGCGCACCAGGTCCGGCAGCAAATAGGGCGCGATGGTGTAAATCACGCCCAGCTTAAGCGAACCGGCCAGCGGGTCTTTGCCGCGCTTGGCGATGTCTTTGATGTGCGCCGCCTGCTCCAGCACGCTTTGCGCCTGGCGCACGATTTCTTCGCCCAACGGCGTGACGTTGACCTCGTTCGCGCTGCGCTCGAACAGCTTGACGTCCAGCTCTTCTTCCAATTTCTTCACCGCGACCGACAGCGTGGGCTGCGACACAAAACAGGCGTCGGCGGCTTTGCCGAAGTGGCGTTCGCGGGCCACGGCTACGATGTATTTGAGTTCGGTCAGCGTCATGCGCGCATTATCCGCGCAGGGCTGCAGCGACCCTCAGGCCTTCAGGAATTCGGCCTTGCTGCCCAGCCAGCGCTGCACATGCTTGGCGGCCAGCGCCGGGTGGCGCTCCAGCAGCAAGGGCGCTTCTTGCCGCGCCCACTCCAGCAGTGCCGTGTCCACTGCCAAGTCGGCAAAGCGCAGCATCTGGTCGCCGGACTGGCGCGCGCCCAAAAACTCGCCCGGCCCGCGAATCTCCAGGTCGCGCCGGGCGATTTCAAAGCCATCGTTCGTCTCGGCCATCGCTTTTAGACGCTCGCGTGCGGCCTCACCCAGGCGCGGCGCATCGCCGGTGGAATACATCAGCAGGCAGGCCGAAGCCGCTGCGCCGCGCCCTACGCGCCCACGCAATTGGTGCAGTTGCGACAAGCCAAAGCGCTGCGCGTTTTCGATCACCATGAGCGAGGCATTGGGCACATCGACGCCTACTTCAATCACCGTGGTGCTCACCAGTACGGCAATTTGACCGGCGACAAACTGCGCCATCACGGCTTTTTTCTCATCCGGCGGCAGGCGCGAGTGCAACAGGCCGACCGCGTGTTGGCCATCGGGCGTTTGCAAAGCCTCGGCAAGTTCGGCATGGGTGGCGGTGGCGTTGCTGAGGTCGAGCATCTCGCTCTCTTCAATTAGCGGGCAAACCCAGTACACCTGCCGCCCTTGCGCCACTTGCGCGCGAATGCGCTCTATCACCTCGGCGCGTCGGTTTTCGGCCAGGACTTTGGTGACGATGGGCGTGCGCCCCGGCGGCAATTCGTCTAGGGTAGACACGTCCAAGTCCGCGTAATAGCTCATGGCCAGGGTGCGTGGGATAGGCGTGGCCGTCATCATCAGCAAATGCGGCTCCATCGCCTCATGCTGCAATTTGTTGCGCAGCGCCAGGCGCTGGGCAACGCCAAAGCGGTGTTGTTCGTCAATCACCGCCAGCGCCAGATTTTTGAAATGCACTTTGGTCTGGATGATGGCGTGCGTGCCCACTACCAATTGCGCTTGGCCGTTTTCAATTATTTCCAGCATGGCGCGCCGCTCTTTGGTTTTTTGTGTGCCGGTCAGCCAGGCGGTGGTAATGCCCAAGGGCTCCAGCCAGCCCAGCAGTTTACGGAAATGTTGTTCGGCCAGAATTTCGGTAGGCGCCATCAGCGCGCATTGCCAGCCTGCGTCAATGCACACCGCAGCCGCCAGCGCCGCGACCACGGTTTTGCCCGCGCCCACATCGCCTTGCAGCAGGCGGTGCATAGGCGTGTGGCGCGCCATGTCGACGGCGATCTCTTGGCTCACGCGCGCCTGCGCGCCGGTTAGCGCGAATGGCAGGGCGGCGTGCAGGCGCTGGCGCAGCGCGGTGGGGCGGGCATCGGGCAGCAGCACCGGAGCACGCAAGGCGGCGCGGGCGCGGCGGGCTTGCAATTGCGAGAGTTGTTGCGCTAGCAATTCTTCAGCCTTCAGGCGCTGCCAGGCGGGGTGGCTGTGGTCCATCAAGGTGTCGATGGCCACGTCCGGGCGCGGGTGGTGCAAGAACGCCAACGCCTCGTGCAGCGTCCACAAGCCGCCTTGGGCCTGCGGGTTGAGCGGACTCAGGTCGCCAGGCGCAAAAGTGTCGGACAGTTCAGCACGCGCCAAGCCGCTGAGCACCGCTTTGCGTAAATAGGCTTGCGGCAAACCGGCCACTGTGGGGTAGACCGGCGTGAGTGCGCTGGGCAATTCGCCACCGGCCGGGCGCGCTGTCGGATGCAGCATGGTCCAGCCACTAAAGCCGCCTTTGATTTCGCCGCGTATGCGCAGGCGTTGGCCTACCGCGAGCGCTTTTTGCATGGACGGGTAAAAGTTGAAAAAGCGCAACGTGCAGGTGTCCGAGCCGTCATCCACGGTTACCACCAACTGGCGGCGCGGGCGGTAGCCGACTTCCTGGTGCGTCACCCGCGCTTCGATTTGCAGCGTATCGCCCTCGCGCGCGTCGCGCAGCTTGAGGATGCGGGTCTCGTCCTCATAGCGCAGCGGCAAGTGCAGCGCCAAGTCGACATCGCGCACCAGGCCCAGCTTTTCCAGCGCCTTTTGCGGCGCGGACTTGGCCGCAGGTTTGGGCGCTGCGGTTTGGGGGCTGTGGGTGGCGGGGGCGCGCATGGGATGGGCGGACGTGGTAGGTGGGTGCAACGATAGCAGAGCGGTCAGCGCATGCCACAATCGCGCCCTCTTCACTTGGAACGGGTCCGTCCGGCCCTCAAGCACCGTGTCTTCTACCTACACCCTCAGCGATTTTGATTTTGATTTGCCTGCGCATTTGGTTGCGCAGCAACCGGCGCCGCAACGCAGTGGCTCCAGGCTTTTGGACGCCAGTAACAGCCCGCCGGTGGACCGCATTTTTCGTGATTTATCTGAGATTTTGCGCGACGGGGATTTGCTGGTGATGAATGACACGC
Organism: Comamonadaceae bacterium; assembly: GCA_947447615.1. GTDB lineage: Bacteria > Pseudomonadota > Gammaproteobacteria > Burkholderiales > Burkholderiaceae_C > Allorhodoferax. Next base: position 988 of record CANFJQ010000079.1, on the reverse strand, counting down.
GCGTGCTCAAAGCGCGTTTGTTTGGCGAAAAACCGACCGGCGGCAAGCTGGAGTTACTGATTGAGCGGGTGCTGGGCGGTAACCAAGTAGCAGCGCATATGCGGGTCAGCAAAAAGCCAGAGATCGGGGCGACCGTGGCACTGCACAGCGCCTCGGGCCTGGCCGATGGCTTGTGCGCCACACTCTTGGGCCGCTGGCCGGATGCCGATGGGCCGTTGTTTCGTTTTGTGCTGTCCAATAACGCGGGCGATGACCCTTACACGCTGATGGAGCGCCACGGCCATATGCCTTTGCCGCCCTACATTGAGCGCCAGCAGCAGGGCGATAACGCGGATGCGGCGCAGGACGCCGAGCGTTACCAAACCGTGTTCGCCAAAGCGCCGGGCGCCGTGGCCGCGCCTACGGCAGCGCTGCATTTTGACGAGGCTTTATTGGCGGCTTTGCAGGCCCGCGGGGTGCAGAGCGCCTATGTCACGCTGCATGTGGGTGCCGGCACCTTTCAGCCGGTGAAAACCGAAAACCTGGCCGATCACCGCATGCACAGCGAGTGGTACCAGGTGCCAGCGCAAACGCAGCAAGCGATTGCCGATTGCAAAGCGCGTGGCGGCAGAGTGGTGGCCGTGGGCACGACCACCGTGCGCAGCCTCGAGTCCTGGGCCGCGACCGGTCAGGCGCAGGGCGATACGCATATATTTATCACGCCGGGCTTTGCGTTCCAGCACGTGGATTTGCTGGTGACCAACTTCCATTTACCCAAATCCAGCCTGATGATGCTGGTCAGCGCGTTTGCGGGTTATGAGCCGATACGCGCCCTGTACCGCCACGCGATAGCGCAGGAATACCGGTTTTTCAGTTATGGCGACGCGATGTTGCTGGCGCGGGCCACGCAAGCAACGGCCTAGGTCTTTGGGAAGTAGTTCACCCCCACCAAGCCTTGGTAATCCGCATCCTGCGTCCAGAAAGTGGCCCCGAATTCCTGCGCCATGCT
>CANFJQ010000078.1 GCA_947447615.1 Comamonadaceae bacterium | reverse complement strand
GTAATAAAGGCCAGCGCCGCGTTTTGTCCCAGGCCGGAAAAGCTAAAGCCCAGCACGCTGACCATGCTTTGCACTTCGGGCTGCTTGAGCATAAAGCCCTCGACCTGTTGCATCACTGCCCGCGTGCGTTCTTGCGTGGCGCCCGGTGGTAATTGCACATTCACCAGCATGGTGCCCTGGTCTTCGTTGGGTAAAAACGAGCTGGGTAAGCGTACATAGACCACAGCCACGCCCGCCAAAATCGCTGCATACACCACCAGGTAGCGCGCGGCTTTGGGCAGCATGCGCGCCACGCCCCGTTCATACGTCTTGGCGGTGCTAGCAAAGCCGCGGTTAAACCAGCCGAAAAAACCGCTCTTGGCATGGTGGTGCCCTGCCTCTACTGGCTTGAGCAAGGTAGCGCACAAAGCCGGCGTGAGCGAGAGCGCAAAGAAAGACGAGAACGCAATCGAAATACCCATCACCGCCGCAAACTGGCGGTAAATATTGCCCACCGAGCCGCTGAAAAACGCCAGCGGCACAAACACCGAAATCAAGACCACGGTTACGCCCACAATCGCGCCCGAAATTTGGCCCATGGCTTTGCGAGTCGCATCGGCGGGCGCTAAGCCCTCTTCGCTCATGATGCGCTCGACGTTTTCCACCACCACAATCGCATCATCGACCACGATGCCGATCACCAGCACCATGCCAAACATGGTCAGCACATTGATAGAAAAGCCCAGCGCCAGCAAACAAGCCATGGTGCCTAACAAAGCGATGGGCACCACAATCGTCGGAATAATGGTGTAGCGCCAGTCTTGCAGAAACAAGAACATCACCAAAAACACCAGCGCCACCGCGATGAGCAAAGTTTCAGTCACCTGGCGGATAGAAATATCCACAAAGCGGGAGCTGTCGTAGGGAATCGTCCAGTTCATGCCTTTGGGGAAAAAGCGTTCCAACTCTTGCATACGCGCACGCACCGCTTTGGCGGTGGCCATGGCATTGCCCGTGGGCGAGAGCTGGATACCGATGCCGGTGGATGGCTTGCCGTTCAGGCGTGCCGAGGTGGCATAGGACTGCGCGCCCAGTTCAATGCGCGCCACATCGCGCAAGCGCACGGTGGAACCATCTGCGTTGGCACGCAAGACCACATTGCCAAATTGCGTCGGTGATTCGAGCTGCCCCTTGACGATCACGGTAGCGGCAATGCCCTGGCCTGCGACATTGGGCAGGCTGCCGATTTCACCAGCGGAGACTTGCGCGTTTTGCGCGCGGATAGCGTTGTTGATATCGCCAATGGATAAATTGAATCCGGTCAATTTAGCCGGGTCTATCCAGACACGCATGGCGCGCTCGGTACCAAATAACTGGGCCTGGCCCACACCGGGTACGCGCTGCAACTCGGGCAAGATATTGCGCGAAGCGTAGTCGCCCAGGGCTACCGGTGTCAGGTTCGCGTCGTTCGAGTTGATGATGGTAAAGAGCAAAAAGTTGGTACGCGCTTTGTCCACCCGCACGCCTTGCTGCGTGACGCTAGAGGGCAGGCGTGGCGTGGCGCGCGCCAGCCGGTTTTGCACATCGACCTGGGCCAGGTCCGGGTTGGTGCCCGGCTGGAAACTCAGGTTGATATTGCCCGAGCCATCGGCCTGGGCCACGGACTCCATATAAATCAGGCCCGGCGCGCCGTTCATTTCGCGTTCGATGACGGAGAGCACCGCGTCTTCCAGGGTCTGGGCCGAAGCGCCGGGATACACCGCCGACACCACGATGGACGGCGGCGCCACCGGCGGGTATTGCGCAATCGGCAATTGGGTGATGGCGACGGCGCCCATCACCATCACAAACAGCGCGATCACCCACGCAAAAATAGGGCGTTGAATAAAAAAGGCAGCCATGGCGCGCCCTTTTAACGGCTAGCGGCCGAAGCAGCCGGTGCGGGCACGCCCGAAGCGCCGGAGGCTGCAGGTGCCGACGCCACGCTGCCGGGCGGCGCCCAAGGCACGGCCTTGACCGGCGCATCGCCACGCAGCTTTTGGAAGCCGTCCACCATCACTTGCTCACCGGCTTGCAAGCCGCTGGTCACAATCCACTGGTTGCCACGCTGCCCGCCAATTTTTACCGGGCGGGGCGCCACTTTGCCCTGCGCGTCCACCACCATCACCGTATCGCCCTGGGGCGAGCGGGTGACCGCTTGCTGCGGCAAGGCGATGGAATTGCTGGCCACCGCCTGCTCCAGCCGTACCCGCACATAGAGACCGGGCAGTAAAGCCCCGCTCGGGTTGGGAATTTCGGCGCGCAAGGTAATTTGCCCGGTACCCGCATCGACCGTCAGGTCGGAAAACAACAATCGGCCGGGTATTGCGTATTCGGTGCCGTCCTCCAGCACCAAGCGCACGCTAGCGGCTTGCGCGCCGGCAGCGCGCTTGAGCTGGCCCGACTCCAAGGCCTTGCGCAGCTTCATCACTTCGCCAGCGGACTGGGTGAAGTTGATAAACATCGGGTTGGTCTGCTGGATCAGTGCCAAGGGCGTCGCCTCGCCCTGGCCGACCAGCGCGCCCACGGTGACCAGGGCGCGCCCCACGGAACCGGCAATCGGCGCGGTGACCGAGGCATAGTTCAGGTTGATGCGTGCGCTTTGCAGCGCCGCCGTGGCAATGCCAATGTCTGCCTGGGCCTGCTTTTGTGCCGCTTGCGCAGCCACCCACTCTTGCTGGCTTACTGCCTTGGCCTCCACCAACGGTTTGTAGCGATCGGCCAGCGCGTTGGCCTGCAAGGCATTGGCTTCGGCTTTGGCCAGATTGGCCAGCGCGCCATCCACACTGGCTTTGTAGGTGCTGGGGTCAATCTCAAAAAGGGGCTGACCGGCTTGCACAAAACTGCCCTCGTTAAACAGTTGACGCTGCACAATGCCCGCTACCCGCGCCCGCACTTGGGCGACGCGCGAGGCCTCTAAGCGCCCTGGGAGTTCGGTGCTCAGGCCCCAATCCCCAGGGTTGACGGTTACCACGCCCACTTGCGCCGGAGGCATGCCGCCGCCCGGTGGCCCGGCCGGTGGCGCGGCGCCGGGGCCGCAAGCGGCGAGCAGCGCCAGGCAGGCAAGGCATAGCAGGGAAAGGCGGTGGGACAAGGGTGTGGGGGTGTGCATGGGCGGGGGTTTCGGGCAAGGGATTAGATAGCGCAAAGAGCGCCAGTTTATGGAAAGTTCAATGCCAGAGTGCGCCGGTGCGGCGCCCGTCTGTAGCAGCCTAGGTTTGCGCCAGCAGCCGCAAGATCGCGTCGGTAAATTCGACCGGCGCTTCCTGCGGCAGGTTGTGGCCGATGCCGGGTAACAGGGTGCGGGAGAAATCGGGGCCAAAGAAGGGTGCGTGGGCCGCAGAACCTCCAGCAGCAGCCACGCCGTCGTCCAGACCGTCTATGGCAATCGTGGGTACCGTGATGCGCGGGCGCTGCGCCAGGGCGGCCTCCCAGCCAGCGAGGGCCGGGTCGCCTGCCACCAAACCGTGGCGGTGGCGGTAGGAATGCAGCACCACGTCCACAAAGTCCGGGTTGTCAAAAGCGCTGGCGCTGCGCGCATAAGTAGCCTCGTCAAATTGCCAGTTGGGAGACCACATCTGCCATAGCAAGCGGCAAAAAGCGTAGCGTTGCGCTTGCAGGCCGGCCGCGCCCCGCGCGCCGTGCAGGTAGTACTGGTACCACAGCTTGTGCTCTTCCTCTGGGCTGGCCGCTTGGCCTGCGGCGGCTATGTTTTGAATGGCGTAGCCCAGGCCGCTGACGAGCCCGCGCACTCGCTGGGGGTAAAGCGCCGCCAGGATGCAGGCGGCGCGACCGCCCCAGTCGTAGCCAGCCGCCACGGCTTGGGGGATGTGCAGCGCATCCATTAGCTGCAAGGCGTCATAAGCCAGCGCCGCTTGCTGGCCCGAGCGGGGCGTATCGGCGTGCAAAAACCGGGTCTCGCCAAAACCGCGCAGCCACGGCACAACCACTCTGCAACCCGCTTCTGCCAGGCGGGGACCCACTGCGGCATAGGCATGGATGTCATACGGAAAGCCGTGCAGCAGGAGCACCGGCGGGCCCGCGGCTGGGCCCAGCGCTTGGTAGGCGATGTGCAGCGCGCCGGCTTGGATGCTGTGAATCGCCGCGACTTGATGCGAGGGGGAATGCATGCCCTATCTTGACATAGCCAGCGGCCCTATGCGCAAGCCTTATGAACGCCCATGAACGCGTGCGCGCCCGAGGCGACACGCAATAAAAAACCCCTAAGCATCGTATGGAGTATTCGTATTTACAAACTGATTAAATTTCCAGCCAAGTATGAAACACAAAGTAACAAAACTTGAAAAGTGACGGATAATCTGCGCATGAATTACGGAGAAAGACTTCAAGATGCGCTGCATCGCGCAGGCCGGACGCGTAAGCAATTGGCTGCTGCATTGGGCGTGTCTCCCCAAGCTATTGGCATGGTGATAAATGGCTCGGGGGGGCTTGAGCGTAAATTAAGCGCGGTCAACAATGAGAAAGCCGCAGCCTACTTGGGTATTTCCAGGCTATGGCTTTTAACCGGTGAAAACGAGCCCAATCAGCAACCCCAAAAAATTGCTGGTGTCGGCTTAGATGCTTTGATCGATTTGCTGCCTAAAAATGATTATTTGGTGCGTGCGCAAGTGTTCGCCCAGGCAAGCCAACTCATCATCACCGCGGTCGTTGACTCTCGCAAAACGCAAGCGCAGCCGACAGACAATCGAGCGGAAAAACAACCCTAACAATTCCATATTGGCGCAAATTGTGCGCGCGGATCACCGATTTTTGGTATTTTTCAATCGGACTAACCCAAACACCGACAGTCCCAAAAGCAATGCGCTCAAGGGTTTGTTTTGCTCCCCCATGGCTGTGGTCGTTTGGATCGCCCCACCAGACGGCGTGGTGCCCGATCTCTAGCGTCATCCGGCCCTTGGCTGCTATAAAAATTTGTTGGTAGAGGTATAGCCTGGCTTCCGGCCCGATCAAGCCGGAATAGGTTACCTCGTAGGTATGGCGCAGAACATTGCGACCCCTCGCGCGGGCCGATCCGGCGTCAAATGATTGACTGGAGTCCCCCTCGGGGTAGAACTCGGCAAGTGAATATTGTGCCAACTCCATGATTTTTGCCGCTCTTATAGATTTTGTTAACCGAAAGATTATGGTAACAAAATTTGTAAAAAAGCGCACCCCGTAAAAATCAGCATCAACTATAATTGATTTTTAGTTTATGTTTATTACAATTAATTGCTATTGCTTACGGGCCTCCATACCAGTACCCCCGTGGCGCGCGTTGAACATGAGGGTTTTAAACCATGAACCAGGGGGCCCATTTCCTGCTATTTCCCGCGCAAATTGCGTGCGGTTTATTGCGGGTTCATTCCTGGCCAAGGCATTGCCATGCGCGCCATTGGCACGCAGTTGGGCGCACTTTGAAGCGCTCGCCTTTTGGCAATCTACAAATTACCCAATGCAAACAGCACGACCTATTGCGCACAGTTCTTGGGCCGCCGCTGGTGACGCATCCCTGTGCGACCGAGCGGACATTTGGCCTAACACAACGGGGGTTCTGCATCGGCCCACACGCTGCACTTCATCTGCCCCACCTTGCCTACCAAGCTGGCCAAAAGCGAGCCCCTATCCAGCGCATTGCGCCTAGGCGCGTATGGCAGGTCGCTAGCGGTAACAAGCGTAACGTCCACCATGGTCTTGCGCTAGACGGATGTAGCGCTTGTCTCGAGCTGCATGTACATGAGGCAGCTCGCGGGCGCGCTTCAGACTTGGTCAGACTCAAAGGCGCTGATTAGTTATGTTCGCACAAATTTCATGTGGTGGGCGTAGACTTGTTTAACATCATCATCGTCGAAGACAACACCGAGCTGCGCGAGGGCTTGGAAGACCATCTTTCGCAAGAAGGTTTTCGCGTAGCCGCGCTAGAAGATGGTGAGCAACTTAGCGCTGCCATCAGCGCCAATACGCCCGATGCCATCTTGATGGATCTTAATTTGCCCCACGAAGACGGCATTGACATCATTAAGCGTGTCAAGCGTGCCTACCCTCGATTAGGTGTCGTGGTGTTGACGGCGCGGGTGCGCAGCTTGGATCGTAAACAGGCTTATGAAGCGGGTGCCGATGTTTTCCTGACCAAACCGGCGGGCGCCGATGAAGTCAGTACCGTGCTTAAGAGTGTGTGTCGGCGCGTTGCTCCGGTGGCGCAGGATAAGGATTGGGTTCTGGACTTACGGGGCCACAGAATCGTACCACCCGGCGGCCATGGTATCGACTTGACCGGACGCGAATGCTTGCTCCTCCACGAACTTGCTTTGTCCGCGCATTTGTTGAGTTTTAACCGCCTCAATGAAGTGTTGGGCGATGCGGATGCGTCGGAGAAGGTGAACAAAATCCGCATTGAGCAGCTCATCAGCCGGGTGCGCCAAAAATTGGCGCCCACCTTGGGTGACGGTGCCAGCATCAAGGTCTTGCGCGGCAAAGGCTACCGGCTTTGCATCACGGTTCGCGTAGAGGCCTAATTAGCCATTTGCAGTGCAAGTGCTTGGGTTAGGGCAACGTACTGGTCCACCGGAACTTCCTGCGCACGTCTTTGTAAATCAAAGTTGCCGGTGAAATTGTTTTTTTCTAAAAACGCACCCAAAGTGTGGCGCAACAGCTTGCGTCGCTGACTGAAGGCGGACTGTACGAGGGGGCCAAGCAATGCGGCGTTTTGTAGCGCTGGCATTGCCAGGGGCTGCATGCGCACCACAGCGCTGTCAACGCGTGGCGGTGGTGTAAAACTTTGCGGGCCGACGGCCAATACGTTTTCCATCTGGTACCGCCATTGCAGCATCACGCTCAGGCGCCCGAAATCGGCGGTATCGGGTTGGGCGACCATACGGTCCACCACTTCTTTTTGCAGCATGAAGTGCTGGTCTTCGATACAACTGGCAAAGTCCAGCAAGTGAAACAAAATGGGCGTAGAGATGTTGTAGGGTAAATTGCCAACGACTCGCAAACGGGTTTGTGCTTGGGTGCTCGCAAGGGCAATTTCGCCGAAGTCAACCCGTAATACATCGGACTCGATCACGTGCAGCTGCGCATGGGTGCGCAAGCGGGCAGCCAAATCGCGGTCCAATTCAATTACCGTTAGCGCGCCAAGGCGCTCCACCAGGGGCTGGGTTAAGGCACCGAGGCCCGGCCCTATTTCCACCATCGTTTGTCCGGCCTGCGGCGCGATGGCTTGCACGATCGCGTCGATCACGCCGCCGTCGCTTAAAAAATGCTGCCCAAAGCGCTTACGCGGAATGTGTTGCATGGCTGAAGGCCTAACAAACCGGCGTGGCGTGCACCATGGCTCTAATTAGGGTCACGGATTTCAACGAATGCGCGCCCACGCACATCGCGAACCCAAGCTTCAAAGGCCTCGTCTGCGCGTTTGGCCCGCAGCAGGTTGCGCTCGCGCTCGCGCAGTTGTGCGGGTGTCAGATCTACGTTGCGGCGCTCTAACAATTCGATGAGGTGTACGCCAAAGCGCGACACCAGCGGATCGGCGATTTCCTTTTCGCGTAGTCGAATCAGCACTTGCTCAAATTCGGCCACAAATAGGCCGGGAGCTGCCCAGCCCAAGTCGCCGCCTTGGGGCGCGCTACCGTCTTGCGAAATGGCGCGCGCTTGGGCTTCAAAGCTGGTCGCGCCCGCCAAGATGCGCTCACGTACCTGGGTGAGCTTTTGGATGGCTTGCTCCTGCGTCATGCTTGCATCGGGACGCAGCAGAATATGGCGTGCGTGGTGCTGCACTTGGGTATCAGACAGGCCGTTAACGCGGCGCTCTATTACTTTGAGCAAATGCAGACCAGCATCCGAACGCACCCATTGCGATACCGCACCCACCGCCAGGGTTTGGCTGGCGTTAACAAACAATGGCGGATAGCGGTCGGCCCGGCGTAAGCCTAGTTGCCCCGCGTTACTGCGTTCAGCCGCCGAATATTCTTGTACCAGTGCCTCAAAAGAGTCGCCGGCTTTCAAGCGATCAAGGATTTTTTGCGCTTGCTGCTGGGCTTGGGCGAGAGCGGCAGCACTGGGATTTTCCGGCAGCGCTAAAAACAAATGTCCAAGGTTGATTTCTTGGTTCTGCGGATCTTTAGCAGCCTCTTTACGTGCAGCCAAGGCGGCCTCAACTTCCGCATCGCTGATTTTGATACGGGTTTCTAGTTCGCGCTCTTGCAGTCGGTTGATCAGGAGTTGATCGCGCAATTGCTGGCGAAACGCGGCCTGCGTGGTGCCACGTTTTTCGAGGTTGGCGCGCAATTGCGCCAGGTCCAATTGATTTTGGGCGGCGATGTTGGCTTCTGCTTGGTCAATTTGAGCCGGATCAACGCGCACACCGGTTTCCCTGGCCATTTGTAGTTGGGCGCGTTCCACGATCATGCGCTCCAACACCGCCTTTCGCAGTTCAACCGCAGGCGGTAGGGGCGCAGCCTGTGGCCCGCGGCTATCCAATAACTGCCGAATTTGGCTCTCTAACTCAGCATGGGTGATGGGTTCAGAATTGACCAAGGCAACAATGTAGTCATTGCTGGCCGCAGTTTGTGCATACCCGGCTACGTTGACCGCCAACAAAAGAGAAAAAATCCACACATGCATCTTCATACGATTGAGGGGTAAATAGTGAACAAGCAAATGTAAAAAATCGCTTTAGCGAAGGGTCTGGTAGCGGGGAATACTGTCAGTGAGGGTTTTGAAAGGGTCAATCCCTAGCCGTGTGAAGCCTACAAATTCGATTTGAAGCATCAGCTTGGAGTTTGCGGTTTGGGGCGTGATAGGCGTACGGGTATAGACCACGCGGGAAATCCAGCAGCCTGCATCGTACTCCAGGCCTAGCAGGCTGTCGACTAATTGCTGGTCGCGCAAACTGTAGGCCACGCGACCAAGCCCGTAGTAGCGCCCCGCATCGGGATTGGATGGCCCACCGGCCAGGCCCCAAAGTTGGTTGAGCGGCCATTGCCAGCTGAGGTCCACTTGCTCGCTTGCGTTTGCCTGTGAACGATAAGCGACGTTCAGTGTCTGAAAATCGCCGGCATGATAGCGGCCACCGATCACTGAGCGCACCGACTGTTGGGTTTTGAGGTTGTATTGGGTGGCTGCGTCCAGCACCCAGCGATCTCCCAAATTTAAGCGCGAGCCCAGCAAAATATCACTTAGCCCGGTTGCGGCTGGTGCTTGTCCTGGTAGGAGTGTTACTTTTTGTTCTTCAAAACGTAGCCGCTGCGCAATGCCAAAGCTGGCCAATTGGGCGCCTGAGTCCGAGTTTAAAAACCGGGTGGTTAGGCCTAAAGTTAGTAAATTATTGTCCGAAATTTTGTCATGGCCCACATAGGCGTTTTCGGTAAATACAGCTGTTAAGTTCAGGTCCTGTGGCGCCGTATCGTAAATGGGAATTAGGCTTTGATCGGTGTAGGGCGTATAGACGTAAAACGCCCGAGGCTCGAGGGTTTGCAGCAACTTAACGCCCAAAATTTCTGTGTTCCGTTCAAAGGTTAGGCCGGTGTCCAGGCTGAAGGTGCTGACCAGGCTGCCGGCCGTTTGTTGGCTGTTAATTGGTGCATCAAATTGGTAGCCCGCTACATGGGTTTGCAGTTTGGGTGTCAGGTAAACCGCTGGCCAGATCATGGGATAACTGACCTGCGCCCATGCAAATGCGCGTTGCGCGTTGGGCTGGCGGGTAATTGTGCGGTCGCCTTCAAACTGGGTGATATCGGTGTCCACCGACCAGTCAATACCTTGCACATTGCTTTGCGCATAGCGCAGTGTCCACTGCGGCACGCGGTCATAAGGGGGCGTTGCTTGCAGCCCTTGCCATTTTTGTACCTTGAGCATGGACGACAAATCGCCCCTGCCCCAAGTTGCCGTGATATCCGCCGGTAATGTGCGGTTGGTGCCCCCCAATGGAGCGCCGGTTTGCAATAGGGTGCTGCCGCTAAAGTCAGACCAGTAGTTGTCGTCGCCAACGCGACTGATATTGGCGGCAATGGAAATGCCCCCGATGGGACTGGCAATTTGGGTACTGTGTGTCAGCGCGAGGGCGACGCGGTCCTGCCCGCGCAAACGGTCGCCCGGCATATAGGCCAGTTTCAAATCTCCGGAATACCTAGGCTCCAGATAGCGTAACTGGCTCTCCGTATTCATGCCGCGGTTGCTCATGAAGTTGGGTGTCACTGTCAGATCGTAGTTAGGCGCGAGATTGAAATAGTAAGGGGTGCCTAGTTCAAAGCCGTTGACGCTGTCTATGCCAAACAAGGGGGGCAAAAAGCCCGATTTACGCTTTTCCGTAATGGGGAAAGTAAAAGGCGGCACTGGCAGCAAAGGCACACCCTGAAAATGCAAGTAAGCGCCTTGGGCTTTTCCGATCTCTTCTTCATTGTCTATATTTAGTTGGGCCGCGGTCAACACCCACTCGGGCACCCAGTCTGGGCCGGGCTTACGACGGCAGGTGGTGTATGTCCCCTGGCGCGCCGTCATATGGTCTTTATCAGCGAAGTCGGCGCGCACGGCCTCGCCGTGACCTTTTTCGCCGCCCAGTTGGTACCTTATGTCCGTGAAAAATCCTTCAAAACGCTCGACATCCATGTCTAGGTAGGTGCCGGTATAGATGCGCTCTTCGCGCTCTATGCGCACATGGCCTTCGGCTTGCATGCGGTCGGTCCGCTGGTCATAGCGCAAAGTGTCGGCACTGATCTGCGTATCCGAGCGCAGCATGTGGGCGTTTCCCTCTAGCACTACTTCCTTGTCGGCATGGCCGCTGAGCGTGTCGCCAGATAGATAGGCCCAGGTTTTTTGCCGTGTTTTGTCCATGAGACTAGCCGAAGGCGAGGCTGCTGGCCATGGGGTGGATGGGGCCGGTGATTGCTGCGCGGCTACTTGGAAAGCCCAGACCAAGAGCGCGGCCCCAAAAAAACAAGGCCCCCGCTTTGCTGCACTTGCAGCCCGTGTCAGGGCGGGCTGCGGGGGGCTAGCGGGGCACATGAACTGGGGAGAGGGCAAGGTAGAGGCACAAAAAGATGGACAATGGATTATCCATGAGCTCTACTGACCCTTTTTCTTTCATTGGCGGCGCTCAAACGTCTGCTGTAGTGATACCGAGCGGCACGGCACCGACGCCAAGTGCCGATGCATCTTTCATTCAAGCCGCGCAGCCGGTATTGTGGGCTGATGCCGAACGCGAGCAATATTTTGTTACCTGGCTGCAGTCGGTGCAAGAACGCTTTGGCCTCGTGCCAGGTAGCGTGCGCTTGGCGTCCGCCGATGCCAGTTTCCGGCGTTATTTGCGCTTGGACAGCCATCACAGCACCTATGGCCCCACTTTGATCGTGATGGACGCGCCGCCGGACAAAGAAGACAGTGCTCCCTTTGTGAAAATCGCCACCTTGCTGCAACAGGCCGACATCCACTGCCCGCAGGTGCTCGATTGGGACCAGGCGCAGGGCTTTATGCTCCTCAGCGACTTGGGCGAGCAGACCATGATGCAGCGCATCGATCCCGCCGCGCCGCCGCCTTTAGATGTGTATTTGCAGGCGGTGGATACCTTGATCGCCTGGCAAAAAGCCTCCCAGCCCGGCGTATTGCCACTCTATGACCACGCGCTCTTGCGCCGCGAAATGGATTTGTTCCCGCAGTGGTATGTCGCGCAGCACCGTCATGTCTCTTTGGATGATGCGCAATTCAAAGTCTTGGACCAGGCTTTTGAGACCATCATCGCAAATAACTTGTCCTGGCCCTCGGTCTATGTGCACCGCGACTTTATGGCGCGCAACTTGATGGACAGCGGACGTGCGCACCCTTTAGGCGTGCTGGACTTTCAGGATGCGGTCTATGGCCCCATCACCTACGACATTGCCAGCCTCATGCGCGATGCTTTTCTCAGCTGGGAAGAAGATTTTTGCCTGGATGTAACGATTCGCTATTGGCAAAAAGCGCGCGCAGCAGGTCTGCCGGTGGGCGACGACTTTGGGGAGTTTTACCGCGCCGTGGAGTGGATGGGCTTGCAGCGGCATATCAAAATTGCAGGCATCTTTGCCCGCCTGACTTTGCGTGACGGAAAGCCCAAATACCTGGCCGATACGCCGCGCTTTATCGGCTACATTCGCGCAACTTGTGGGCGTTACCGCGAACTCAAGCCCTTGCTGCGCTTGGTGGAGCGTATGGAGGGCATTGCGCCGCCTCAGGCCTTTTCTTTTGGGCGGGTGTAAGACTTTGTCGCCCTTTTTTGAATTGCGCTTGCCAAGCGCCCAGCATTAATGCCCCGCTTTTACTGCCCCGCCGCCTTGCAAACCGGCATGGTGCTGGACTTACCGCCTGGCCCGGCGCGGCATGTGCAGGTGTTGCGCATGCAGCCAGGCCAAACCGTAACGTTGTTCAACCAAGGCCCAGGCTGGGACTGGGGCTTGCAAGCGCTGCCTCCCGTGGGCGAATTCGACGCTGAAATTTTGCTGATGGGCCGCAGCCAGGTGCAAGTGCGCGTGGGGGCGCACACCGCGCGCGAATGTGAACCCGCGCGCAGCGTGTCCATCGCGGTGGTGATGCCAGCCAACGAGCGCATGGACTGGCTGGTAGAAAAGGCGACCGAGCTGGGCGTCGCCGCCATTTTTCCCCTGATTAGCGAGCGCAGCGTCGTGCGCCTCTCTGGGGAGCGGGCAGAGAAAAAGATTGCGCATTGGCAATCAGTGGCGATATCGGCTTGCGAGCAGTGCGGCGCTAACCGTGTGCCTCTGGTGCACCCGGTGCAAAGCCTGCCGCATTTTTTGCGTGACGGCCCTCAGCCCTATGCTGCGCAGGCGCAAAGCGCGCCAGCGCGCCTGCTGCTGTCTTTGCAAGCGGGCGCGAGGCCTTTGCGCGCATGGAGCGGTATGGCGAACTGCGAGCCTGTTATTTTTTTGTCCGGGCCCGAAGGCGGATTCAGCCCGGCTGAAGAAGCATTGGCTGTGGAGGTCGGTTTCATACCGCAGTCTCTGGGCGCGCGCACCTTGCGTGCGGAGACCGCAGCCTTGGCGGCTTTGGCGCTCTTGGCCTGACCCGATTGCTTGAACCTTCGCCTTAGGCCGTTACGGCGAGGTCAGCCCAGCCCACTTGCAGCCATTGCTGCAAGGCGGCAAACACGCCGCTGGCATCGGCTTCGTTAAAGATTTCGTGGTACAGCGCCTCGAAGCACAGCGATTGCACGATTGTGCTTGGCGCGAGTTTCAAAAAGTCGCGGCTGCCTTGTGGGCTGACCAGTTTGTCCTGCCCGGCAAAAAGTACGAGTGTGGGCGTGCTCCATTGCGGCGCGGTGGCCAACACGGCGCGCCCAGCCTGCGCAATAAACAAAGCCAGCCGCGCGCAAATGCGGTCGTGCACCAGCGGGTCCGCCTGGTAAGCGGCAACCACCGCTGGGTCGTGCGAAAGGTATTTCACTTGCAAGCCATTGCCCACGCGCAGATTGGGCGCGATGCCCGGCAGCGTAGCCAGCAGCATTTTTTGAAAGGCATTTAGGCCAGGATCTAAGGCGGGGCTGGATAAAACCAAGGCGTCTATCGGCCGCATACGCAGCGACACAAAGCGCGCCGCCAACAAGCCGCCCAGGCTGTGGCCTAGCAAGACCAGCGACTGCCCCGGCGCCATGGCATTGCGCGTATGGTCCACCACCGCAGCCAGGTCGTCCAGCATGGCGTGCTCGTCGCGCATGCTGCCGCGCTCGCCGTCCGACAGGCCGTGGCCCCAGAGGTCAAAACTGCGCACCGCGTAGCCCCAGCTATTGAGTTGTTGCGCTACGTGCTCGTAACGCCCGCTGTGTTCGCCTAAGCCATGCACGATAAGCACTTGCGCTTTGGCCAGCGCCGCATCCGCCAGCGGCCAATCGCGCAGCGCCAATTGCATGCCTGGGGCCAGGCTAAGTTGGGAAAGCGTGGAGGTATCAGCCATAG
>CANFJQ010000077.1 GCA_947447615.1 Comamonadaceae bacterium | reverse complement strand
GACGTGCGCCCCAGCGTGAAAGAACAAGTCGAGTCGCTCGGCGCCAAGTTCATCGACGTGCCCTATGAAACCGCTGAAGAAAAAGAAGCCGCTGAAGGTGTGGGCGGTTATGCACGGCCTATGCCGCAAACTTGGCTGGACCGCCAAAAGATTGAGGTAGCCAAGCGCGTGGCGCAGGCCGACGCCGTCATTTCCACCGCCTTGATCCCCGGACGCGCCGCGCCGGTGCTTATCACTGAGGACATGGTCAAAAGCATGAAACCGGGTTCGGTCATCATCGACTTGGCCGCTGGTAAAGGTGCCAATGGCGTGGGCGGTAATTGCCCCTTGACCGAAGCCGACCGCACCGTGGTTAAGCACGGCGTGACACTGGTCGGCGAAACCAATTTGCCGGCACTGGTGGCGGCAGACGCTTCGGCGCTGTATGCACGCAATGTGCTGGACTTTTTGAAACTGGTCTTGCCCAAAGACAAGGGCTTTACCGTTGACATGGAAGACGACATCGTGGCGGCCTGCCTGATGACACAGGGCGGCGACGTCAAAAGGAAATAAGCATGGACCACACCATCACCAACCTCATTATTTTCGTGCTGGCGATTTACGTCGGCTACCACGTGGTTTGGAACGTCACACCCGCTTTGCACACGCCACTCATGGCCGTGACGAACGCAGTCTCTGCCATCATCATCGTCGGCGCCATGCTGGCAGCGGCGCTTACCGTGACGCCGCTGGGCAAAACCATGGGCGTGCTGGCCGTGGCGCTGGCGGCGGTCAATGTTTTTGGTGGCTTTCTTGTCACCCGGCGCATGCTGGAAATGTTCAAGAAAAAAGCCCCCAAGACAGGAGCTGAAAAATGAGCATGAACCTCGTTGTTCTTTTGTACCTGGTCGCCAGTATTTTGTTTATTCAGGCGCTTAAAGGCTTGTCGCACCCGACCACGTCAATTCGCGGTAATGTGTTTGGCATGAGTGGCATGGCGATAGCCGTGATCACCACCGCAGCCTTGATCGTCAATTTGGCGGGCCATGCCGATGGCTTGGGCTGGGTGTTGCTCGGCTTGGTGATTGGCGGCGGTGCCGGTGCCATCATGGCGCAGCGCGTCGAGATGACCAAAATGCCTGAGCTGGTTGCTTTCATGCACAGCATGATCGGCTTAGCAGCGGTGTTCATCGCGATTGCCGCAGTGGTCGAACCCGCGGCTTTTGGTATCGTGGCGCAAGGTCTGGGCACGATGGACATACCCAATGGAAACCGCTTGGAGTTGTTCTTAGGCGCAGCCATCGGCGCCATCACCTTCAGCGGCTCGGTTATCGCTTTCGGCAAGCTGTCGGGCAGCTACAAATTCCGTTTGTTCCAGGGTGCCCCTGTGGTGTTTGCCGGTCAACACATGCTGAACCTAGCGATAGGCGTAGCTACCTTGGGCCTAGGCGTGTTCTTCATGGTCACTGGTAACTGGGACGCCTTCCTCATCATGCTGGCGCTGTCGTTTGTGTTGGGCGTGCTCATCATCATCCCTATCGGCGGCGCCGACATGCCGGTGGTGGTGTCCATGCTCAACAGCTATTCGGGCTGGGCGGCCGCCGGTATCGGTTTTTCGCTGAACAACAGCATGCTGATCATTGCGGGCTCGCTGGTCGGATCATCCGGAGCCATCTTGTCTTACATCATGTGCAAGGCCATGAACCGCTCGTTCTTCAACGTGATTTTGGGCGGCTTCGGTGGCGAATCTGGCGCGGCAGCGGCAGGCAGCACCGAGCAGCGTCCGGTGAAAAGCGGCAGCGCCGATGACGCCGCCTTTATTTTGGGCAATGCCGAAACCGTGGTGATCGTGCCCGGCTACGGCTTGGCGGTCGCGCGCGCGCAGCACGCCGTGAAAGAATTGGCTGAAAAGCTTATCCACAAAGGCATCACGGTGAAATACGCTATTCACCCGGTGGCAGGACGCATGCCAGGCCATATGAATGTCTTGCTGGCCGAGGCCGAAGTGCCTTACGACCAGGTGTTCGAGATGGAAGACATCAACGGCGAATTCGGCCAGGTCGATGTGGCCATCGTTCTGGGCGCCAACGACGTGGTCAACCCCGCCGCCATGATCAAGGGCAGCGCCATCTACGGCATGCCGATTCTGGAAGCCTACAAAGCCAAAACCATCATCGTCAACAAGCGCTCCATGGCGGCAGGCTATGCCGGTCTGGACAACGAGTTGTTCTACATGGACAAAACCATGATGGTGTTCGGCGACGCTAAAAAAGTGGTCGAGGACATGGTCAAGGCGGTGGAGTAAAGCCGGGCGCTGGCAGATAGTCGCGCGTCTGCATAACACGGTGCACCAGCGCCTGCGCCTGGCGGCATCGCTTTAGCGATACAAAAATTATTGTCAGGCCTTAAGAAATGCCCACTTACTGCCGATGTAAAGCGATATGGGCTAGTGTCGCCAATCTCGGCGGCTGCGCATCTTGCGCAGGGCACAGCTCCCTTTTTCGAAAGTAACAGGCTTGCTACACGCACCACTGTGATGAAAAAATTTGTTTTGGGTCTTTTTGTCAGCGCTCCGCTGTGGCTAGTCCTTGGCTGCGGTGGGGGTGGGGGTGGAGATAGCGGCGGCGGCACCAATACCGGCGGTGGCATGGCCCCGGTAGTTTTAACCGGTACATTTCTCGATGCCGCTGTCGGCAACATCAAATACAGCACCGCCACCCAAACCGGCATGACGGATGCGCTGGGGCAATTTAAGTATTCTGCCAATGAGACCGTGACGTTTTCGGTGGGCAATGTCACGCTGCCGCCCGTCGCGGCAGCGGATCTGATCACTCCGCTCACCTTAGCCGGCACCGCCGACATGGGCAATAACACGGTACTCAATATTCTGGTGTTTTTGCAAAGCCTAGATGACGATGGCAACCCGGATAATGGCATCCTGATTCCCGCCGGGGCCAGGGCAGCTGCCACATCCAATTTGGACTTCACGGCCCCTCCTTTGGCATTTCGGGCCCAGACGGCATTTACCAGCTTGGTCGCGAACTCGGGCTCAAGAACCAAAACGCCAGTGGCAGTGGCTGACGCGCTAACGCATTTCAGTACTACGCTGGCCAATAACGGCATTAGCGCACAAGACCCGCGCCCTGTGGCCCGTACGGCCGACATCGCACCGACGATGGTAGGCAAAACCGTTTTGCTGGATGCCACACCAAGCACTGACCCCAAATCGGCCACCTTAAGTTACAGCTGGTCGCTGGAAGCCCCTGCCAAAAGCAATGCAAAACTGTCAAAGACCAGCGGCGCGCAAAGTAGCTTCGCGATCGACCTTTCTGGCAGCTACGTGCTTACGCTCACCGTTGACAATGGCTCGTTCAAGGGCAGCAAGAGAGTCACCGTCACCGGTACCGACAATGTCTTTGGCGCTGCCAATTTATACCTGTATGGAAAGGGAGCGAGTAACAACCAGAGCCTGGTTTTTCTGGGCTGCATCACGTGCGATGCCAGCCAGGACGAATCTGTATGCAATTCCAGCGCAGGGAGCATCTATGGCTTGACCAGCAGTGCCAGCAGCATCTGGTACGTCAACTCCGATTACGGTGAATCCGGCAAGGAATTGAGCCCCTGGAACGCAAGCGTGGCGGAAAAAACACCTATCACGTTCAACACACAAAACGATTTGGTAGCGCTGTTTTCGGTTGATGCAGGACTTCGCAACGCGCCCATCGTGGACAAGCTGACCGGTGCCCCTATCGTCCCGGAGCCGCGCGCCGTTCAGTTTTTAGATCGACTGTTTGCCACCCCGTCGCGCAGTGATGTGCAAGCGGCGCTGTGTAGTCCGGACGGTAGCGCATGGGCCGCCAGCAGTTCGATGTAAGGCAAGGCCAATGAATGGCGCTGCGCACCAACCAGCGCGCTACTTCAACCACCCCCGCTTGCGGAAATACCACATAGGCACCAGTGCGCTGCCAATCATCAGCGCCACGGTGTAAGGATAGCTCCAGCCCCCTAAAAATTCCAGTTCAGGGAATTTCAAGTTCATGCCATACACACTGGCAATCAAGGTGGGCGGCAGTAGCGCGACGCTGGCCACCGAGAAGATCTTGATGATCTTGTTTTGGTTGATGTTGATGAAACCGACCGTGGCATCCATCAAGAAGTTAATCTTGTCAAACAAGAATGCGGTATGGCTGTCCAGTGAATCGATGTCGCGCAAAATTTGGCGCGCGTCTTCAAACTGCTCGGCGTTGAGCATTTTGGAGCGCATCATGAAACTCACCGCGCGGCGGGTGTCCATCACATTGCGTCGTATACGCCCGCTCATGTCTTCGTGGCGGGCGATGGCGGCTAGCGCTTCGCCAGCAATTTCGTCCGTCACGTTGCCGGCCAGCACTTTACGGCTGACGTTTTCCAAGTCGTCGTAAATACCTTCGAGCGTGTCCGCCGAATATTCAGCGTCGGCATCGAATAATTTAAGCAACACTTCTTTGGCGTCTTCGATCAGCCCCGGCGCGCGGCGTGCGCGCATGCGCAGCAAACGAAACACCGGCACGTCTTCGTCGTGGATGGAAAACAAAACGCCTTTGCTTTTGAGGCTGTCATTGACCAGATTCAAAATAAACGCGGCGCGTACCGTGCGCGGCTCGTCTTCATCGGCAATTAAAAAGTCACTACGGATATGCAGTTCGCCGTTGTCTTCCGTATAGAAGCGGGCGGATTCTTCGATGTCTTCGTCCATCGCGTCTTCGGGGATGGACAAGCCGTAATACTGCTTAATCCAGCGCTTTTCTTCGACGGTGGGCGATTCCAAATCCACCCAGATGGGTTGGAATTTGGAGAGTTCTTCCAGGGATTCGATTTCTTCCTGGAACAGGCGGCCGTTGGCCAGGGTGAAAATATTGAGCATGGCAAATGGTTGAAGGTCGGGGCCTACGGTTCGACGGGGCGGCGGGGATGCAGCAGCTTTCGAACGACAGGGCCATGCGGCCTACACCATCCGAAAGCTACCAACTAGGGTAGTGTTCCAAGAATGCTCTCCAAAGTGGGAATCCAAGGATTATCGCACTGCAACACGCGGCCTCGCGAAGGCTTTTCAGAGGGGCCGGGCATCGTGACGCCAGCTGTAACCAGTCCCCAAGCCCTTGTCGCATAAGGCCATCGAAAAGCTTTGCTTTTTTCCTAAAACAGGCGCATAGTGGGGCCGGGATTTCCGCGAAATTGGTAATTTTTGCGGAATTTGGACTGGCGACCGCCAGGTCGCCGGATGTGTAGCAAGCAACTGGAGGCTATTTATGAATTTGACAATCAGCGGCCATCATCTGGAAGTAACGCCGGCCCTGCGTAGTTACGTGACCGACAAATTGGACCGCATCATGCGCCACTTTGACCAGGTCGTCGACGTAAAAGTCTTGCTCACGGTAGAAAAGCAGAAGGAAAAAGAGCGCAGGCAACGCGCGGAATGCAATATCCACGTCAAGGGCAACGATATGTTTGCCCAAAGCTCGCACGAAGATTTATATGCGGCGGTAGACGATTTGGTGGACAAACTAGACCGCCAAGTAGGGCGCCACAAACAGCGCATCCAGGACCACCACCACGCCGCGCCCAAGCGCCTGATGTAGCCTTTTAGGCCCTGAGGATTTCGCCAAACCGCCACCCCAAGTGGCGGTTTTTTTATGGGCATAATCCGCACCACCATGAACCGACTCGCCGCCCTCTTACCCCCGCCGCATGTGCTGGCACAGGTGGATGTGACCAGTAAAAAGCGGGCTTTTGAAGAGGCTGGCCTGCTGTTTGAAAGCCTGCACGGCCTGAGCCGCGCGCTGGTAACCGACAGCCTTTTTTCCCGCGAAAGGCTGGGCTCTACCGGCCTGGGCCACGGGGTGGCGATTCCGCACGGGCGCATCAAGGGCCTGAAGTCGCCCATGGCTGCGGTCTTCCAACTGGCCCGGCCTATAGGCTTTGACGCGCCGGACGACGTGGCGGTCAGCCTGATGATTTTTTTGCTGGTGCCCGAAGCGGCCACCCAGCGGCACCTGGAAATACTGTCCGAAATTGCCGAGCTGCTCAGCGATGCCGATATGCGCAAGCGCCTGACCAGCACCTCCGATGCCACCGCCCTGCATGCCCTGCTGACGGGCTGGCGCTCGGCCCAGGTCCACTAGCCGCCACGCCCACCGCAGCGGCCACCTACCGGAACCCTCGCTGTGAAACCCAATGCCATTAGCGCCGATGTCTTGTTCGAGGCTTTTCGCCACCGCTTGCAATGGCAATGGGTCGCGGGCTTAGGGGCTTCGGAGCGGCGCTTTGACGAAGTCGCGGTGCGCGCCGCCCGCTCCGGCGCCGATTTGGTGGGTTACCTCAATTACATCCACCCCTACCGAGTGCAGATTTTGGGCGAGCGCGAGATCGCCTACATCGCCAACGCCAGCGAGGAAGACAGCACCCGGCGCATTCAGCGCATCGTGACCTTAGAGCCGCCGGTACTGGTGCTGGCCGATGGCCAGGTGCCGCCACCGGGCTTGCTGCGCATGTGCGAGGAAGCGCAAATCCCCATGTTTGCGGCGCAAGGCTCTTCGGCCTTTGTGATCGATGTGCTGCGCGCCTATTTGTCCAAACACTTTGCCGACCGCGTATCCATGCACGGTGTGTTTATGGATATTTTGGGGCTGGGCGTGTTAATTACCGGCGAATCGGGCCTGGGCAAAAGCGAGCTGGGTCTGGAGCTGATTTCCCGCGGCAACGGCCTGGTGGCCGATGACTCGGTGGACCTGTACCGCATCAACCAGGCGACGATTGAAGGGCGCTGCCCGGACTTGTTGCAAAACCTACTTGAAGTGCGCGGTATTGGCCTCTTGGACATACGCGCTATTTTTGGCGAGACCGCAGTGCGCCGCAAAATGCGCCTCAAGCTAATCGTGCACTTGGTGCGCAAAGAAACCCTGGAGCGCGAATACGAGCGCATGCCGCATGAGCCACTGACGCAGGATGTCATCGGCATCCCGGTGCGCAAAGTGGTGATTCAGGTGGTGGCCGGACGCAATATTGCGGTGCTGGTGGAAGCGGCGGTGCGCAATACGATTTTGCAATTGCGCGGTATCGACACCTACCAAGAATTTGTCGATCGCCAGCGCCGGGCCATGGAATACGGCTCCTAAAGGCGTCGCTTTTTTAGGTGTAGCGCTTGCTGCGCAGGTTGGTACGCATGTCGCTGAGCAAGGGCTGCAAAGTCGCACTACCGATGCGCAAGGCCACGGCAGTGGCCAGGATGTCAATAATCATCAAATGCAAGAGGCGCGAAACCATGGGGCTGTATTTGTCAAAGCCTTCGGGGTGATCGGCGTTGAGGTGAATATGGCCGGCGCTGGCCAATGGCGAGCCGCTGGCGGTAATGACAATGGTGGTCGCGCCGTTTTTGCGGGCGATGTCGCAAGCGTCCATCAGGTCACGCGTACGGCCGGAGTTACTGATCACCACCACACAGTCGCCCGGGCGCAGCACCGAGGCGCACATGACCTGCATATGGCCGTCGCTGTATGCGGTGGTATTGACGCCCAAGCGGAAAAATTTGTGCTGCCCGTCTTGGGCCACGATGCCTGAATTGCCCACCCCAAAAAACGGTACCTGGCGCCCTTGGCGGTAGGCCTCGATCAAGGCGTTCACTGCGCGGTCCATGGCCGGGGTGCTGGCCTCGTTGCGGTATTTCAAGAACGCGGCCACGGTGTTGTCGATCACCTTGACCATGACGTCGCCAATTTTGTCGTCCGCGTCCACGCTGCGGTGGATAAAGGGCACGCCCTCGTTGATGGTGCCGGCCAGTTTGCGCTTGAAATCGGCCAGGCCGTCGTAACCCACGCTGCGGCAAAAGCGCACGACGGTGGGCTTGCTCACATGCGCGCGGTCGGCCAGTTCGCTCACCGGAAGTTTGGCAAACGCGCGCGGATCGCTCAGGCAAAGCCTGCCCACGCGTTGCTCAGCAGGCGCCAATGAGGGAAGCGAAGCAGTGATGCGGTCCAACATATTTTTGTCCTTTGTGCCCGCCCGGTCTGCGCCAGGCTAGTTTTCTTCGTCCCAGCAAAAACCGTCGCGGGCGATCATGGCGCTTGATGCGCTGGGGCCCCAGGTGCCGCAAGCATAAAGACGCGGGCCTTGCGGGTCGCCAGCCCAATGTTTGATGAGCGGCTCCACCCAGCGCCATGCCTCTTCCTGCTCGTCGCTGCGCACAAACAAATTTAAACGCCCGTCGATCACGTCCAGCAGCAATCGCTCGTACGCGCCCACGCGCTCCGAGCCAAAGCGCTTGGCAAAGTCCAGGTCCAGCTGCACCGGTGCCAAGGCGTTGCTCGCTTTGGCACCGCGCATGTCCTGGCCCTGGGCCAGCAGATGTAGTTCCAGCCCGTCTTTGGGCTGCAAGTTAATCACCAATTGGTTGCCGGCATTGGCACCGGAGCGGAAGATGGCGTGCGGCGTGGGCCTGAAATTGACCACGATGCGCGCATCGCGCCCGGCCAGGCGCTTGCCGGTGCGTATGTAAAACGGCACCCCCGCCCAGCGCCAGTTGGCAATCTCGGTGCGCAGGGCGACAAAGGTTTCGGTGTTGCTGTGCGGATCAACGCCTTTTTCTTCGCGGTAGCCCGGCACCGGGGTGCCCATGCTCATGCCCGCCGCATACTGGCCGCGCACTACGTCACTGCTCAGGCTTTCGGTCGTCCACGGCTTGAGTGAGCGCAGCACCTTGAGCTTTTCGTCACGGATGGCGTCGGCATGCGCGTTAATCGGCGGCTCCATGCCGATGGCGCACAACAGTTGCAGTGCGTGGTTTTGCACCATATCGCGCAAGGCGCCGGTAGTTTCGTAAAACGCGCCCCGGCTTTCCACGCCGATCTCTTCGGCAATCGTGATCTGGATATTGGCAATGTGCTCGCGCCGCCACAGAGGTTCGAACAAGGCGTTGCCAAAGCGCAGGGCAAACAGGTTTTGCACGGCGGGCTTGCCAAGGTAATGGTCGATGCGAAAAACTTGCTTTTCTTCGAAAAAGCGGCGCACGGTCTGGTTGATCGCGCGGTTGGAGCCTAGGTCGTGGCCCAAGGGTTTTTCCAGCACCACGCGGGTGTGGGGGGTATTCAAACCGGCAGCGGCCAGTTGCTCGCAGACCACGGTAAACAAAGAGGGCGCGGTGGCTACGTACATCACCACCGTCTGCGCATTGCGCTCGCGCAGCATGGCCGCCAGGGTGGCATAGTCCTCGGGGCGGGACAAGTCCATGCGCACAAATTCCAGCAAGGCCGCGAACCGAGAAAACTCTTCCGGGCTGGGACGCTTGGCCAACTCCACTTTGTCAAAGCGGGACTGGATGCGTTCGCGGTATTGCGCATGCGAGAGCGCGTCGCGCCCGACCCCGATGATGCGGCCGCCTTCGGGCAGCGTGCCGTGGCGGAACGCCTGGAACAAAGCAGGCATGAGTTTGCGCCAGGCCAGGTCGCCGGTACCGCCAAAGAGGACGAGATCAAAGCTCATAATAGGACGCACATAGAATGCGGTTACAAGAAACTGGGGATTTATTGTAACTTTGTTTCATACCGGCGCCTGCCAAGCGCTGCCGGTGCGTTGGAAAGCCCCCTTGCCTAACCGGAGCCAGACCATGAGCCAACTCGAAGCCCTCAAGACATTTACCACCGTGGTTGCCGATACCGGCGACTTCAAACAAATCGCCGCTTACCAGCCCCAGGACGCGACCACTAACCCTTCGCTGATTCTGAAGGCGGTGCAAAAGCCCGAATACGCACCCATTCTGAGCGCCGAAGTTGCGGCGCACAAGGGCAAGCCGCTCGACGAGGTCATGGACCACCTGCTGGTGCACTTCGGCTGCGAAATTTTGTCGCTCATCCCCGGACGCGTGTCCACCGAAGTCGATGCCCGCCTGAGCTTTGATACCGCCGCCACCGTAGCGCGCGGCAAGCGCTTGATTGCGATGTACCAGGCGCAAGGCATTGCCAAAGAGCGCATCCTGATCAAGGTCGCCTCCACTTGGGAAGGTATCCAAGCCGCGAGCCAACTGGAACAGGCCGGGATTCGCACCAACTTGACGCTGCTGTTTTCTTTCTGCCAGGCGGTGGCCTGCGGCCAGGCCAAGGTGCAGCTGATTTCGCCCTTTGTGGGGCGCATTTACGACTGGTACAAAAAGAGCGCGGGCAGCGCGTGGGTGGAAGCAGAGATGGCAGGCGCCAACGATCCCGGCGTGCAATCAGTGAAACAAATTTACAACTACTACAAACGCCATGGCATTGCCACCGAAGTCATGGGCGCGAGCTTTCGCAATGTGGGCCAAATCACGGCGCTGGCAGGTTGCGATCTGTTAACCATCAGCCCTGAGCTGCTGGCAGGGCTGGCGGCATCGGACGCGCCGCTGCACGCCAGCTTGCATGCGCCTGCCGCGCTGGCCATGGATATACCGGCTGTGCATTTTGAGGAGGCGAGTTTCCGCTTTGCGCTCAATGAAGATGCGATGGCTACCGAAAAACTATCCGAAGGCATTCGCGCGTTTTGTGCCGATGCGATCAAGCTGGAAAAACTCATGCTCGCGGCTTGATGCGCGCAAGCGCATTGCCTCGTATTTATGGAGTAAACCGCGCAGGCATCTGGTGGGAAAAGGCTGGCTGCCAGAGCTACATGAACGCACTTCTGTAGTCCAGCCAAGGCCGCTGCGCCCCCTATCGCCTGCACCCTCGTCAACAAGGAATTGCCATGACCCGTACACGTTGCGACCGCACCCCCGCCTGGGCACTTTTGCAAGCCCACTATGCCGCCCGAGGCAAAGACTTTGATACGCGCCAGGCTTTTGCCGAGGACGCGCAGCGCTTTGCCCGCTTTTCGCAACACGCGCCGCATGTGTTTGTCGATCTCTCCAAAAACCGTATCGATGCAGAAACCGAAAGCATGTTGCTGGCGCTGGCCGAGCAATGCGGCCTTGGCGCACACCGCGAAGCCATGTTTGCCGGCGACAAAATCAATGCCACCGAAGGCCGCGAAGTCTGGCATGTGCTGCTGCGTACGCCCGCCGATGCCGCCACCGGTAGCGCGCACGAGGCCGCTGAACTGGCCAAGGTGCATGAAACCCTGGACGCGATGCTGGCCTTTGCTGAAAAAGTGCGTGCCGATGACGCGATTACCGATGTGGTGAACATCGGCATTGGCGGCTCGGACTTGGGACCGCAAATGGCGGTGCTGTCGCTGCATGCGTTTGCGCATCCGGGCAAGCGCATGCATTTTGTGAGCAATGTCGATGGCCATGAACTGGCTGCCACACTGGCCCGCTTGAAGCCGGAAAACACCTTGTTTTTGATCGCCAGCAAAACCTTCACCACCATCGAAACCATGACCAACGCGGCCTCGGCCAAGCGCTGGTTTGATGCCAGCGGCGGCAAAAACATCGCCCGCCACTTTGCCGCGCTGACCACCAACGTAGCCGCCGCCAAGGACTTTGGCATCGACACCACTTTTGGCTTTTGGGACTGGGTGGGCGGGCGCTATTCGCTGTGGTCGGCCATCGGTTTGCCAATTGCGATTGCGGTGGGCGCAGCCGGCTTTCGCGAATTTCTGGCCGGTGCGCACGCCATGGACCAACACTTTGGCACTGCGCCGCTGGCCGCCAATGCGCCGGTACGCATGGGTTTGCTCGATGTCTGGTACCGCAACTTCCACGGCTTTAGCAGCCGCTCGGTCGCGCCCTACCACAGTGCCTTGCGCCGCCTGCCCGCGTATTTGCAGCAATTGGAAATGGAAAGCAACGGCAAGCGCGTCGATGCTAGCGGCGAGGCCCTGCCCTTTGGCACCTCGCCCATTCCCTGGGGCGAATCGGGCACCAACGGGCAGCATGCGTATTTCCAAATGTTGCACCAGGGGACGGACGTGGTCCCGGTGGAATTTGTCGCAGTGAAAAAGGCGCGCCACACGCTGGAAGGCCACCACGACTTGCTGCTGGCCAATGTGCTGGCGCAAGCGCAGGCGCTGATGCAAGGCAAGTCTGATACGGGTGGCCACAAGCACTTTCCCGGCAACCGGCCCAGCACCGTACTGCTGCTCGATGACCTCACCCCCGCCAGCCTGGGCGCCCTGATTGCGCTGCAAGAACACCGCGTGTTCGTCAGCGGCGCGCTGTGGGGCATCAACAGCTTTGACCAATGGGGCGTGGAGCTGGGCAAAGTGCTGGCCAAAGACATCGCGCCCCGACTGCACAACGGCGACGCCAGCGGGCTAGATGGCTCGACGGCGGGGCTGCTGGCGATGCTTCGGAGTTAAGCGCCGGTAGGTACCGAGCCTCGTCACGCCAAAGGGTATTTTTGCCAAGGCGTATTTCAGGCCAGCGCTGCGCCTAAGGTTCCCGGTGCTGGACTTTGCGGGTGCCCAGTAGGTAAGCTTACTAAACGGTCGGTGAAAATGCAGCTTCACGCGAAAAGGCGCCGGGCTTTTTCTGCGGTACGGATTTTCAGGAAAGCCCCATGCCAGCCCTCAGCTCCCAACTCAATCCCCGTTCTGCCGACTTTGCGGCCAATGCTGCGGCCATGCGTGCGCTGGTGGATGATTTACGCCAGCAGACAGAAAAAGTAGCGCTTGGAGGCGGCGAGGCGGCGCGGGCCAAGCACACGGCGCGCGGCAAGCTCTTGCCCCGCGAGCGGGTGCTCAATTTGCTGGACCCGGGCACACCGTTTTTAGAGTTGGCGCCGCTGGCGGCCCTGAATCTGTACAACAACGATGCGCCAGGCGCCGGGCTGATTGCCGGGATCGGGCGAGTCAGCGGCGTGGACTGCATGGTGGTGTGCAATGACGCTACGGTCAAGGGCGGAACCTACTACCCGATGACGGTGAAAAAGCATTTGCGCGCGCAAGAGATTGCGGCGCAAAACCATTTAACCTGTATTTACCTGGTGGACTCGGGCGGCGCCAATTTGCCTAACCAGGACGAAGTGTTTCCCGACCGCGACCACTTCGGGCGCATCTTTTTCAACCAAGCCAACATGAGCGCGCAAGGCATTGCGCAAATCGCGGTGGTGATGGGCAGTTGTACGGCGGGCGGCGCCTATGTGCCAGCTATGAGCGACGAGACCATCATCGTCAAAAACCAGGGCACGATTTTTCTGGGTGGCCCGCCCTTGGTCAAAGCCGCGACCGGCGAGGTCGTCAGCGCGGAGGACTTGGGCGGCGGCGATGTGCACACCCGCTTGTCCGGCGTAGCCGACCACCTCGCGCAAAACGATTTGCATGCGCTGGCGCTGGCGCGCGAGGCGGTGGCACATTTGCACAAGCAAAAACACCCGCAAGCCGCTTTGCGCCCCGCCCAGGCGCCGCTGTTTGCCGCCCAAGAGTTGTACGGCGTCATCCCCACCGATACGCGCAAACCTTTTGATGTGCGCGAAATTATTGCCCGCATCGTCGATGGCTCAGAGCTGCATGAATTCAAGCCGCGCTTTGGCGCCACCCTAGTGTGCGGCTTTGCGCACATCGAAGGGATGGCGGTGGGCATCATTGCCAACAACGGCATTTTGTTCAGCGAGTCGGCCTTAAAGGGGGCGCACTTTATCGAGCTGTGCTGCCAGCGCAAAATCCCGTTGGTGTTTTTGCAAAATATCACCGGCTTTATGGTCGGGCGCAAATACGAAAACGAAGGCATTGCGCGCAACGGGGCCAAGATGGTCACTGCGGTGGCGACCGCGGCGGTGCCCAAGTTCACCATCATTATTGGCGGAAGTTTTGGCGCGGGAAATTACGGCATGTGCGGCCGCGCCTACAGCCCGCGCTTTTTGTGGATGTGGCCCAATGCGCGTATCAGCGTGATGGGCGGCGAACAGGCCGCCAGCGTGCTGGCCACGGTGCGCCGTGATGGCATCGAGGCCAAAGGCGGGCAGTGGAGTGCAGAGGAAGAAGACGCTTTCAAAGCGCCCATCAAAACCCAATATGAAGTGCAAGGCCACCCCTATTACGCCAGCGCGCGTTTGTGGGACGACGGCATCATCGACCCGGCCGACACCCGCCGGGTGCTGGCACTTGGTTTGTCGGCAGCGATGAATGCGCCGGTGCCTGATACGAAATTTGGAGTGTTCAGGATGTAATTGGCATCGCAGGGGGAATAAAAATGCATAAATTGCTTTTAGCGCTGGCAACAGCGCTGTGTCTGCTGGCTGTTCCGG
>CANFJQ010000076.1 GCA_947447615.1 Comamonadaceae bacterium | reverse complement strand
ATCGTCGTCGCCGGCGACACCTCGGGCAGCGCCAACGAAGCGGTGCAAAAGCGCCAAATGGAAAACGTGGCCAAGCTGATCACCAACGCCGGTACCGCCAAGATGGGCTACCTGGAGCCCGCCGCTTTCGAGCGCACGGTCAAAGTGCTGCTGTCTAGCGGCAGCTCGCCCGTGATCAAGAAAGACCCGGGCAAAGCGGCTTATTCACACGCTATCTGGGAAGCTTCTACGAAGTAAGCGAAAGCCCTGGCTAGAAGAAAGCCCGGTCACGTAAGTGGCCGGGCTTTTTTATACGCCTCAAGCGACGCGCTGCAGCATGTCGGCGACGATGACGTGGCGGATGGCGCGCAGCAGGCGCAACTCGCCGCCTTGGAAGTTGCGGGTGTTGTCGGGCAGGCTTTGGTTTTCTTGCGCAATGGTGGTGATCAGGGCGTCCAGTTCGGGGCCTATGCGCGCGGCCATGGCACCGATTTCACGCTGGGCCATATCCGCCGACAAGCCCAGCGCTGCGCCTGCATCGACCAGGCCTTGGCGTGTCACATCGGCAAAGCGGGGCTGACGCGGCAAAGGAATGGCCAGGTCGATTTGCGGCCACTTGGCACCCTCGCTGGGAAAAGCTTCGGTGTGGTACACCGCTGTCGATAACAAGTCATAGGTGGGAGCCACGCGCAAGCCCTGTGCATCCACCATGAACGACAAATTTTTAAGATGGTTGTCGTGGTTACCCATCAGCACGTTAAACAGCAGCCAGCGAAACAATGCCAGGCGCGTAGCCAAACGATTGCGCGTGGATTCCACCACCGCGCGCAGCGTATCCAAAGTGGCATGGGCGTACTTAAACGTGTGCGCTTTGTTCAGCAATTGGCAGCTGTCGATGATGTGCAAACGCTCGGTGTGCGATGTACTTTGCAGGTCAAGGAATACGGCGCGGTCAAAACGTTCAACGATATACACCGGTTGCGGGCAGTAATGACGCCATACGCGCGGCGCATCCAAGCCCAAGCGGGCTGCCAATTGCATCATGGTGTATTCATTCATGACCGAATGCGGGTAATCCGGGCTCAGGTGTTCAGGCTTGAGGATGTGGGTCGATGGCGTAGCGCCCAGCGGCTCGGACAAATGCGCGCCGTCCCATTGCACTAGTAACTTGTGCTGCGCGCCTGCCAGCGACATACGCTTGGGGCCGGTGGTGGCGATGGGCACGCGCGCCATATTGCGGATACGCT
This sequence comes from Comamonadaceae bacterium, assembly GCA_947447615.1. Taxonomy (GTDB): domain Bacteria; phylum Pseudomonadota; class Gammaproteobacteria; order Burkholderiales; family Burkholderiaceae_C; genus Allorhodoferax. The sequence continues at coordinate 13,188 of CANFJQ010000076.1, read as the reverse complement.
GGTTTAACTGCGCGTCCGGCAAAGACTGCGTTCCCTGCGCCTGTGGCATGGCCGCATCTTCGGGGAGCAAGAGCAGGGCACCCGCCGACTCCGCGCCCAGGTATTGCAGCAGCGCAAACGCATCCGCTTCGGGCACCGCAGCCTTGGCGGCGATGGCACTGCGCATGCGGTCTTCGGGCAGCAGATTGTCAAAAAACCATTGCACTGGCCGCAGCGTGCCACCATCGCGGATGCGGCCCGCAGCGCGGGTTATGTGCGGCGAGAGATCCCAGCTATCTTCGGCCTGCACCCAGGCCGGTGCGTAGGCAAACTCCCACAAGCTGTTGTGCTCTTGCAAATGCCCCACCAGCCGCGTGTTGCTATAGACCCGCAAGCGGCGTTCGCCGGAGTCTGCGCCATCGGTGGCCATGGGCTTATCCATCTCGCTCATGGTGCGGGTTTGCCAGTGCGGCGCGGCCTGGGCGCAATGGCCTGTTGCAGCGCCGGTTTGGCTGCGGGCATTGGTGCCTGGGCACGAGCCTGGCGGCGCGCCGTGGTCTTGCCTATCAAAGTGCTGGCATGCGCCAGTTGTGCAGCTGCGGCGTCGGGCACGTCGAGGTACACATGCGCGCCCAACTCGTGCAGCACTTGCAAGACCTTGCCCAATTGCACACCGGGCTTGCCCAGTTCCAGGTCGTTGACAAACTGCTTGCTCAGCCCGGAAGTGGCCGCCAAATCGTCCATGCGCAAATGCGCACTCTTACGCGTAGCCCGCAAAAGCGCGCCTAAGTCTTGAACGGTGAGGATGCGGTGTTGCATAAATCCTGTATTTTCAGGAATTATATAAATACCAGGCCATTTGAGATACGAATTCCTGTTTTTTTAGGAATTCTTTGCATTTGGCATCCCACCAGAATTAATTCCTAAATCGATAGGAATTATTTGAAACTGATGCAATCGGCGCCACGCATAGCCACCTGGCCCACGCGCCGCGCCCTTTAATTGGCAGTCGCCGCAAAAAATCCATCGTCCTTGGTGGCGGTTTGCGCCAGCACATAGGCTTGCGCGGGGGATGCGGATTTGTCTACAAAAAACACGCCGTTGACCAGCGTGCCCTCTGCCAGCGGGCAAGCACCTTTGAAGCTGATGGACAGATTGAACACATTGCGACCACTACTGCGCGGGGATACGGTGCCGGTGGGGCTACAAGCGCCCCAATTGCTAAAGCTGATAGCGCCGCTGGCGCTGAGCGTCATCGTCACACGCGGGGCGGCACCGAATTTGGAGATGCCGTTGAGCGTGTAGTTGCCCACTACGGCGGACAGCGCAGCGGCGCTTTCGTAGGCGCTTTTGTAAGACAGTGCCAAGGGCGAGTTGCCGGTGGACGTGGCCGCGAGGCTGCTGCGGGCGGTGTAGGTTCCGGCATAAGTGCTGTTGGCGGGGGACCAATACCCCAGGTTGAGCACCGAGGCCGGCATAGAAAACACCCCGCCGCTGCCGCTGGCCTTGCCCACGATGGCCGATGCCAGCACGCTGCCACGCCGCTGCAAACCCCAGGCGCTGCCGTCTTCCAAGACGATCAGCGCCGTCTGCACGCCGTCATTGCTCTGGCCGGTCCACAACCCTTCGACATCCAGCAAGCTGCCCCCGCCGGGGTTGCCAGAGAGATTAGGCCCCTTGGATCCCGGATCGCCGTCACCGCCGCCGCAGGCGGTGAGCCATAACAGGATGAGTAGTGCGCTGGCGGGTTTGCGGAGATGTGGCATGGGGAATTCCAGAATTTTGAGCACTGGTATTTATTATTTTTTTAAATACTATTTTTTCAAAACAATACCCTCGACCGAAGTGCGGTGGTAATGCAAATAAGGCTGGTGCTGCGGCGCTACGAGGGGCTCAACAAGGCGGCGATAGATGAAAACTTAATTCAGAAGGTGAATGCCTGGCTTTGTAGACGAAAAAGGCATTTACAAGGATTGCTAACGCCCACGTCCTGAAAGCCACCCTGCAAAGATGCGCCTTGGTTCGCCGGGGCTTCCAACAGCCTTGCCGGGCGGGTCTGGGGCAAGCGCTGGCTTGCCGTGCGTTATCTTATTATCAAAATGGTGATAATTGCCCTACATCATCACAACCAGGACCTCCACTTGCTGATCAAAATTGCCCTCGGAACCCTCGTGTTGGCACTGCTGCTATTGCTGCTGGCGCAGGGTTGCAACCGGCTGCTGCCGGTGTGGACGGCGGGCTTGTACCGTTCCTGGCTGCGCAAGCGGGCTGGCCTGTCCGAGTCGGTGCAAGCTTTGCAGGGCTTTAAGACGCCTTATCTGCACGGGGGCCACGGTGAGGTACTGGTCATGCTGCACGACTTTGCTGCGGATAAAAACCGCTTTTTTGCCGTGTCCCGCCACCTAAAAGACCACACCCGGCTGCTGATTCCAGAGTTGGCCGGCCACGGCGACGCTGACAAGCACCCAAGCAGCGACTACAGCATCGCGGCACAGGTGGAGCGCTTGCGCGCCTTTGTGCAATCCCAAAACCTGAGCCGCTTCCACATTGGCGGCGTCGGCATGGGTGGCAGCATTGCCGCCTGGTACACCGCTACGTACCCGAATGAAATCGCCAGCATTTGGCTGATCAACGCCAATGCCACCCAAGAAGCGTGGCAGGCCGATTGGGTCAAAAACTATGACGCCACAGGGTATTGCCCCATGGTCGTCAAAACCTTGGCAGAACACCGGGCCAAGTGGGAAATGGTGATGGGCGAAGGCAATTATTTGCCGTTTTGTGTATTGCACTCCTGGGCAGTCGCCGGAGCTAGGGACTTTGCCTTGCACCACAGCATTCTCAAAACCCTGCGCCAAACACCGCCTATCGAGAACCAGCACACTGGGCTGCAAACGCCAGCGCTGATTCTGTGCGGCGAGTTAGACCGCCTGGTACCGGCCTCGTCGATAAAGACCCTGAACAAGGTGTTTGCGCGCGCGCAAGCCATGGTGGTACAGGACTTGGGCCACCTGCCGCATCTGGAATCGCCGGCCCAAATTGCGCAGGACTATGTGGCTTTTAGGGCCAAGCTGGCAGCGGGATCAAAGCAATAGCGGTTTACAGAACATTGGGCACCCTACAAAACAAGAAATGTGCATTTTTTAACATACCAATATTGATATACACTGTTAATGCTGTCCTTTCACCAAGACGTCAGCCAAGACTTGGCTGTGATCAAAGCTGAGGATGGCGTCCAATCTTATGCGCGCATCCTCGCACTGATGCGCCAGATGCAAGCGGATGCAGGCCTGGTTGACCGATTGCTGGAGCATGGTTTTGGGTCGGACCGGCGGCATGCATTTTCAGTGAGTAAGTGGCTGGCGGTGTGGCGGCAAGGCAAGGACTTGTGGCGCCTGAAATGGTGGGACTTGGAAGCCAAGAGACTGCAGTACCGCTTTGTGTATGTTTACCTTCGCAAAGAGGCGCGCTTTGTGGTGATGGCGATTGTGAATCGAAAGAACTTGGACTATGACAACCCGCAGGATCCCATTAGGCAGCGCATCTTCAAGAGCCTCAGACAAAGCTATGTACTCTAAATCCCCGTTGCAGCGCAAAGTGACGCGGCTAAGCAGTTCTGAACGATTACGTGGCACATCGACAGTGCACGATTCACAACCCGACGCGTTGGACCTAGAAGCCTTTATTTCTCAAGAAGACCCTGCCACCCGGCGCGCGGTGGCTAAGCAAGGTAAATGGGTGGCGGATACGTTTTATCCGGGCGAAGAAACCCTCGCCACCTTGCGCCTGCGCAGCGGGTTATCCCAAAAAGAATTTGCTGCCCTTTGCGGCATCCGCCAGCCCCATGTCTCGCGCTACGAAGCCGGCAAACACGAGCCCGGCCTTCTGCAAGCAGACCGCATGGCCCAAGTGCTGGGCGTGTCGCTGGAACGGCTGGCCCAGGCGGTTCGCCGCAGCGTGGAGAAGTTGGCGGCCTAGCCAATCCAAGGCTTGCTTAGGGCATGCAAATCGCAGCGAATTAGCGCTGCGCTGCCGCACTAAGGTGCGCGTGCAACCAAGCCTTCAGGTCTTGCGCGGACATGGCGCCTGCAATGCGGGCTTTTTCTTTTCCGCCTTCAAACAGCAACAGGCTGGGAATACTGCGGATGTTGTACTTGGCGCTGGCCAGGGGCGCGGCATCGGTATCGACTTTGACAAATCGCACCAGCGGCATAGCGCGCGCCACGTTTTCAAACTGCGGGGCCATGGCTTTGCAGGGGCCGCACCAAGCGGCCCAAAAGTCCACGACCACGGGTAGCTCGGTGCCGCCGATAAATCGCTCGAAGGCAGCATCCGCAATCACCATCGGCGCAGCGGGCAGTAGGTCGGCGCGGCAACTGCCGCAGGCCAATACGTTTTGCAGCGTGTCAGGGGCGACGCGGTTTTTTGTGCCGCAGTGGGGACAGACCAAAAGCATGGGCGCCCCTTTCTTCAAGCACCGGCGGGGAAACCGAGTTTGCGCATGATCGTCTCCATCAGGCACCTGCGCGAAACGGCGCTTTGAGCCAAATTGAGCCCCACAAAGGCGGTAAACGCCAACCACCATTCACTAACAAAAAACATGCTGCCGGGGATGCCTAGGGCTAGGGAGCCCATGATGAAAACACCCGCCACCAATCGAACCATTTGCCATGAGTACATATACAACCTCTTTAAAAAAATAAATAAACACTACACAGTCGTCTGCACTTGCGCCAGCCGCTCGGGGTGCTTGTAGTTGGCGGCGTAGTACAGGGTCGGGATAACCACCAAGGTCAGAATGGTGGACACAAAAATGCCCGAGATCAAAGAGATGGCCAGCCCGTTAAAGATAGGGTCGTCCAAGATAAAAAACGCACCCAACATGGCGGCCAGCCCAGTGAGCATGATGGGCTGAGCGCGCGTGATGGCCGAGCGCACCACGGCCTGCTCCAGCGGCATGCCTTGGCGCACCAGCAGGTTGATAAAGTCCACCAGCAGTATCGAGTTGCGCACGATGATGCCCGCCAGCGCGATCATGCCAATCATGCTGGTGGCGGTGTACTGCGCACCCATGATGGCGTGGCCCGGCATCACGCCGATGATGGTCAGCGGAATCGGTGCCATGATGATCAGCGGCGTCAGATAAGAGCCAAACTGTGCGACCACCAGCAAGTAAATCAATACCAGCCCCACGCCATAAGCCGCGCCCATGTCGCGAAAGGTTTCGTAGGTGACTTGCGATTCACCGTCCCACTTGAGCGCGTAATGGCGCAGCGCGTCGGACGGTTGGTGAATGAAAAATTCCTGCAAAGTGCCGCCGCCTGGCGTTGGGATGGCGGCAATGGCGCTGCGCATCTGAAACACGCCATACAAAGGACTGTCCAACTTGCCGGCCATGTCGGCCACGACCATGTTTACGGGCAACAAATCTTTGTGATAAATCGGTTGCTCGCGCAGCGTGTCGCTGATAGTGACAAGTTCGCGGATCGGCACATGCGCGCCGCTGGCTGCGCGCACGCGCAGGCTCAGCAAGGCGTCCAGATCGCCCTGGCTTTCGGGCGGCAGTTGCAGCACCACGGGGGCGGGGTATTTGCTGGCGTCATGCAAGTAGCTGGCCGCTTGCCCGGCTAGCCCGGCGCGCAAGGTGGTGACGATGGCTTGCTGGGATACACCGGCTTGCGCCGCTTTGCGCCTATCAACCAACAAGACCTTGCGTGGCGCGTTGGCAATGCTGCTGTCGTCCACGTCCACAATGCCCGGCGTTTGCTCAAACACGGCGCGCACCGCTTGCGCCACTTGGCGACGCCCCGCCGCCTCTGGGCCATAGATTTCAGCGACGATGGGCGAGAGCACTGGCGGGCCGGGTGGCACTTCCACCACTTTGACATTGGCACCGTAGCGCTTGCCAATGGCTTGCAGCGCCGGGCGTTCGCGCATGGCGATGGCGTGGCTTTGCGCGCTACGGTCATGCTTGTCCACCAGATTAACCTGGATATCGCCCAACTCGGCCCCGGCGCGCAGGTAGTACTGGCGCACCAGACCGTTGAAGTTGATGGGTGCAGCCATGCCAGCATAGGCCTGGTAGTCGATCACCTCGGGCACGCTAGCCAGGTGCGCGCCTAGCTCGCGCAACACGGCGGCGGTTTGCTCCAACGGCGTACCCACCGGCATATCGACCACCACCTGAAATTCAGATTTATTGTCAAAGGGCAGCATCTTGAGCAGCACCAACCCGGTGGCTGGCAAGGCTACCGATATCGCAATCAGCGCCGCCACTGCAAGGCCCAGCAGCCTGCGGTTGCGTGCGCCTGCTTGTGTGTGCAGCAAGGGCGCGAACACACGCGCAAACACCGGCTCTAGCAGCGCACTCAAGCCGCGTGGCGCATGGGCATGGGCGCCTTCTCCTGCGGGCGGCGAAGGCTTCATCCAGATGCGGGCCAACCACGGCGTGACCATAAAGGCGATGGCCAGCGACAGCAATATGCCCATGCTGGCGTTGATGGGGATGGGGCTCATGTAGGGGCCCATCAGGCCGGAAACAAAGGCCATGGGCAGCAAGGCGGCAATGACGGTGAGCGTGGCCAAGATGGTGGGGCCGCCGACTTCATCGACCGCACCGGGGATGAGTTGGGCCAGGGTTTTGTGCGGAAACAATTGCTGGTGGCGGTGGATGTTTTCCACCACGACGATGGCGTCATCGACCAAGATACCAATCGAAAAAATCAGCGCAAACAGCGACACGCGGTTCAGCGTAAAGCCCCAGGCCCAGGAGGCAAACAGCGTGACGGTAAGCGTCAACACCACCGCCACACCCACGATAGCCGCTTCCCGACGGCCCAGCGCCAGAAACACCAAGAGCACCACCGAGGCAGTGGCGAACAAAAGCTTTTGAATCAGCTTTTGCGCTTTGGCATTGGCCGATTCGCCGTAGTTTCGCGTCTGCACCACTTGCACGCTGTCGGGCACCACGGTGTTGCGCAATTGGCCCACGCGCTGCATCACCGCATCGGCCACATCGATGGCGTTTTCGCCGGGTTTTTTGGTGATGCTTAGCGTCACCGCCGGGTATTGCCCGCCGCCTTGCGCCTGCGATTGGCCGTGCCAGACATAGCGGCTAGGCGCCAGCGGGCCATCGCTGACCTGCGCTACATCGCGCAAAAACACAGGGCGGCCCATTTTGACGCCCACTACCAAGTCGGCCACGTCTTGCGCCTCAGCCAGAAAAGGGCCGGCCTCGATAGCCAGGGTTTGGTTAGCGCCTAAAAGTTCGCCCACCGGCAAACCCAGATTAGCCGATTGCAACGCGCTTTGTAAGTCGGCCACCGTGATGTTGGCGCCCGCCATGCGCGCCGGGTCTAACGCGACCAGCACGGCGCGCCCCGGGCCGCCCAGGGTTTGCACTTCGCGTGTACCAGGCACGCGCTTGAGTTCGACTTCCATGCTGTGCGCCACGCGCTCTAGATCAGAGGCGCCGGTTTGCGTGTCTGTGCTAAACAGCGTAAGGGTGACGATAGGCACATCGTCAATACCTTTGGGCTTGATGATGGGCTCGAGCACGCCCAGGTCTTTGGGCAACCAGTCGGTGTTAGAGCGCAAAGTGTCATGCAGACGCACCAGCGCTTCGGTGCGTGGCACGCCGACTTTGAACTGCACTGTTAGCACCGCCAAGCCAGGACGCGAGAGCGACATCACATGCTCGGTGCCCACCATTTGCGAGAGCACTTGCTCGGCGGGAATGGCAACCATTTGCTCCACATCGGCCACGCTGGCGCCGGGGAAGGGGATCAGCACGTTGGCCATGGTGACGTTGATTTGCGGCTCTTCCTCGCGCGGGGTGACCAGCACTGCAAACGCGCCCAGCAGCAAAGCCAACATCGCCAGCAGTGGCGTGATGTGCGCGCGCTGAAACAGTGCCGCGATGCGACCGGAAACACCTAAATGGGCTTGGTTCTTCATGTCAATTGGCCTGCGCTGCGGCTTGGGGATCGGTGGCGACGCGCTCGCCAGCGCGCAGGCCGCTGAGCACTTCCACCTGCTGGCCTTGGCTGCGGCCCAGGCGCACTTGGCGCAGTGTCGGGTGGCCTTGGGCATCGACCAAATACACAGCAGTCAACTCCGCGCGGCGCAGTACCGCGCTGACAGGCACAAACACTCGTCCTGCGCTGGCGGCTCGCGTGCGCGGGGCAGGCAGCCAAACGCGCACAAAGCTACCGGGCAGTGCCCCGCTGACAGAAGGCAGCAAAAAGCGGATGATGGCGCTGTGGGTGGCTGCCTCGATTTGTGGCAGCACGGTGATGCCGCGCACCGGCACCATAGTTTTGCCTTCCCCATTGGCGGGCCACTCCAGTTGCGCGCCTTCCAGGCTGGAAGGCAGGGCGCTATGGGGCACTGCGGCGCTGACACGCAATTGCGACGGGTCGTACAGCGTGACCAAGGGGCGGCCGGGCATCGCCATGTCGCCCAGGGTGACGGGCAGCTCGCTCACGATGCCAGCAAAGGGCGCGCTGATAAGGTAAAAGCCTTGCTGGGTTTGCACCACATTGGTTTGCGCCTGCAAAGACTGCACTTGCGCTTGCGCTGATTGGAATTGCGCTTGCGAGCGCTCCAGCGCCGCCGGGCTGATGTACTGCTGCTGCACCAGTTGCTGCTGGCGCTCGAATTCTTTAGCCGCTACGGCCAGGTTGGCGCGGGCGGCGTCTACCTGCGACGCGTTGGATTGCACCACCTGCGCGGCGGCATGCGCGTCGATGCGCAGCAACTCTTGCCCGGCACGCACGCGATCTCCCACCTGCACACCCATGCGCACGATAGAACCCGCCACCTGTGCCGACAGGGTGGCTTGGCGCACCGGCTCAATCAGGCCATCCACACTTTGCATGTCCGCACGCACGCTGCCTGCCACTTCAATGCTGGACAAAGCGGCGGGCGCGGGGCTAGTGGCGACGCGAGTACCCGCCATGGCCGACAGGACGGTTGCGGCGCCCAGGCCCAGGAGCATGTGGCGCGCACGGCGGGCGGCGTGGTCCCATCGAGGTGTACTTTAATATTTCATATTTAGCTATTTACGTAATTAACTAAATAATACACTAAAATCAACCCTACGCACTGCGCCACATCAAGAAAATACCTTTAAACCCCGCGCCCAGGACGCCAGCCTATGGAAAACCTGCCCCTAGAAGCCCTGCCCGATGTGGCCGCCTACTTTCAGGCGCTGTCCGAGCCCACGCGCTTGCAGTTGCTCAACATCTTGCGCGAAGGCGAGCGCAACGTAGGCGAGCTGGCCCAGCTGTGCGGCACCACCGCAGCCAATGTGTCGCGCCACTTGAGCCTCTTAACTAAGCACGGCATGGTGCGCCGCGAAAGCCGGGGCACCAGCGTGTATTACTCGATTGCTGATCAGGCGGTCTACGACTTATGCGAACTGGTCTGCGGCAATATAGCCCGCCAGATGCAGCGCACCCAGGAAGCACGCCAGGCGTTTACCCGCACGGGTTAAGCGGGCCGGCGCCTCCTGTGCCAGCCTAGTTCTAGCCGCGAGACCGGGAATCCCTTGCCTACAACACGGGCATCCCGCACTTGCAGTCGCTGCGATACCTTGTATCGAACACAATGCTTTGGGCGAGGCGCTTATTACTGCGTTAACCGGTCTGCGAACAGCGATACAAGGGGGCTCTATGTTCGATATGTACAAATGGATTACCAATACCGAGAAAGCCATTCTTGTTTTTATCGCACTGTTCACGGTGTACGGTGTGGGGCAGGAGATGTATTCGGTAATACTCAACGGTGCAGTAAGCCTGACCGACTTGCTGCTGATGTTTATTTATGCCGAGGTACTGGGAATGGTGGGCGCGTTTTACAAGTCCCGCAAAATCCCCATCATTATTCCTATCTTTATTGCCATTACCGCTTTGTGCCGTTTGATTATTTTGCAGGGCAAAGGTATTAGCACCATCGACTTAATTTACGAAAGCGGCGCGGTCTTGCTGCTGTCCATATCCGCTCTGATTGTCCGCTCGAATCTGGTTAAATTGCGCAGCGATCCCGCACAGCCGCGGGCGGGATCGTAATTCGTCGGGACGGGGCGCCAGCCCCAATTCGGGACTTACCGGGGGTAGCCTGCGCGCTGCCCGGCGCCCGCCGGCGGGGCGCCGGTCCCTTGCTTCTACAATGATTTCCCGAGCTTTTATCTATATCTTGAAAGTTTTCTTATGACAACCGTCAAACACTGCATTGACCAAAAGGCAAAAACAATTTTTTCAGTGCAATCGACCAGCTCGACCTTAGACGCCCTCAAAATGATGCGCGATAGCCGGGTACGATCTATCCTTGTCATCGACGACGGGCGTTTGGTAGGCATTGTTTCGCAGGGCGATTGCGCCATCAAAGTCTTGCTGCCCAATGACGATCCGCGCACTACCTCCATACGCAAAATCATGACGCCCAACCCGCTCACGGTGCGCCCGGACAACACTTTGGAAGAGTGCATGGGCATCATGATGCAAAAGCACATCCGCCATTTGCCGGTGATGGACGACAACAAAGTAGTGGGCGTAGTGTCTATCGGCGATATCGTAAAAAACATCATCGAACTGCAAGGCCACCAGATCAAATACCTGGAGACTTACATCAAAGGCCACGGCGCATAAGCCACCCCGGCATGGCCCGAAGCTGGCGCAAACTTTCACTCCCAACCCACTTCGGATAAAGCCATGACCCAGCCCACAAGACCGCATGACCATGACCATAACCACGATCATCATCACGACCATGACCATGGCTCGGAGCTTTCTGAAGCAGCCATCCGCGTACGCGCTCTAGAAACTGTCTTGCTGGCCAAAGGCTATGTCAATGCCGATGCGCTAGACCTGATAGTCGAAACCTACGAAACCAAAATCGGACCACGCTGCGGTGCGCAAGTGGTGGCACGCGCGTGGGTGGATGCGGATTACAAAGCGCGCTTGCTGGCCAATGGCACGGCGGCGGTAGCAGAGTTGTCTTTCTCGGGCCGCCAAGGCGAGCATTTAAAGGTGGTGGAGAACACCGAGGGCGTGCACAACATGGTGGTGTGTACCCTGTGTTCTTGCTACCCCTGGCCGGTGCTTGGCCTGCCGCCGGTTTGGTACAAATCCGCGCCCTACCGTTCGCGCGCAGTGCTAGAGCCGCGCGCAGTACTGGCCGACTTCGGTGTGACCCTGCCCGCGGACAAAACCGTGCGCGTGTGGGATTCCACCGCCGAAATCCGCTACCTGGTTTTGCCCCAGCGCCCGGCGGGCACCGAAGGCTGGAGCGAGGCCCAATTAGCCGAGTTGGTAACCCGCGATAGCATGATCGGAACCGGCGTGCCTAAAGCCGCGCAAGCCCGTCCGCCGGACGATGCGCAAGCGCATGGGGCCAATACATGAATGGCCCGCAAGACCTGGGCGGCATGATGGGCTTCGGGCCGGTATGCCCCGAAGCGCACGAGCCGGTGTTTCATGGCGAATGGGAAAAGCGCGCACTGGCGATCACCCTGGCCAGCGCCGCATTAGGCGAGTGGAATCTGGACATGGGCCGCCACGCCCGCGAGTCGCTAGCGCCGCAGGTGTATCTGGGGGTGTCTTATTACGAAATCTGGACGCGCGCCCTGGCCAATATGCTGGACGCGCGTGGCATGGTGACCGCGCAGGAAGTGCAACAAGCGCAGTTGCTGGTGCCCCCGGTGCCGACCAAACAACCGGCTGCAACGGCAGCGCAAACACAAGCCGCGCTGGCAGCGGGCAGCCCGTATGACCGCAAGCTGAATCGACCGGCACGATTTGCCGTGGGTGATGTGGTGCGCACCCGTGTAATGCACCCAGCCACGCACACGCGCCTGCCACGTTATGCGCGTGGCAAGACGGGCGAAGTAGTGGCCGTCCACGGCGCTTTTGTATTCCCCGACACGCATGCCCACGGCCAAGGCGAGCAACCCGCGTGGTGCTACGGCGTACGCTTTGGCGGCACCGAGTTGTGGGGGGCGGATGCAGACCCGACGCTGGAAGTGCTGGTCGATTGCTGGGAACCTTATCTACTGGAGTTCGCCGCATGAGCGCGCCGCCTGAGATGCTGGCCCTGGTGCCCGCCCTGCCCTGCGACGCCGAGGGCCCGGTGTTTCGCGAACCCTGGGAGGCCCAGGCCTTCGCGCTGGCCATCGATGCGCATGCGCGCGGCCTGTTTAGCTGGCCCGAATGGGCCGCTGAGTTGTCCACGCAAATCAAAGCCGCGCAAGTGGCCGGCGACCCCGATACCGGCGATACCTATTACCGCCATTGGCTGGCCGCCCTGGAAGCCCTGACAGTACAAAAAGGCGCGGCCAGTAGGGCGCAACTGGAACACGTGCAAGCCGCCTGGGACCGCGCCGCCAAAGCCACGCCGCACGGGCAGGCAGTGGTGCTGGCGGATGATGCGCTGCTAGGCACGGGTTTTTAGACCCGCATTAACTGCCTGCGGTCAACCGGCAGGCCAGTTACTGGGCGTGCCACCCAGCCCGGCATGCGGCACCAACCAATCGCGCGCCGCCCGATTAAACGCCGAGGCGTTTTCGATATTGCTTAAGTGCCCCGCCTCGGGCAGGATGCTGACCGGCGCACGTCCGATTTTTGCGGCCATTTCATGGTGCATGGCTACGGGCGTGAGCGTGTCTTGCGCCCCCACCACAAAATGCACTGGCGCACGGATAGCGGAGATGTCGCCCAGCGTGACCTGCGCGACCGTCGCTTCCAAAGATTTGATGTACGAGTCTTTATGCAGCGCAGAAATACTGTCTATCAGTTGCTGCAAATGTTCGGGCTGGGCGCTGGGGCTGACCAGGCTGCGGGCCACCGGCTCGGCAATATCACGCGGCGCTTTGCCCGCCAGCAAGGGTGCGCGGCGGCTATCGACAAAGGCCTGGCGCTGCTCGGGGCTGAAGGCTTCAAAGCCTTCATGCGTGTCCACCAGCGTGAGCGTTGCGACCCGGTCTGGGTGCAGCAAAGCGGTACGCATAGCAATACGCCCGCCCATGGACAAGCCCACCAAATGCGCGCGGGCGACGCCAAAGTGGTCCAGCACCCGCAGCACGTCATGCACAAAATCATTAAACGCTAAAGGGCCTTCGTAATCCTCGCTATCCCCGTAGCCGCGCGCGTCCCAGGCGGCAAATGCAAAGTCGTGGGCAAAGGCCTCGCGCTGCGCGCGCCAGTTGCTGCGGTT
>CANFJQ010000075.1 GCA_947447615.1 Comamonadaceae bacterium | reverse complement strand
TTTGACTACAAAGGCCGCTCTATCGTGATTAGCGGCGACACCACCAAAGTACCTTCGGTGGTGGCTATTTCCAAAGACGTGGATATCCTGCTGCACGAAGCTTTGCAACCCAAGCTCGTGGGCCTTTTAGGCGACGCTTTCACGAATAAAAAAATGGACAATTTGGCGCATGTGATGCGTGACATCCTGACCTACCACACCACGCCCGAAGAGGCCGCGCAAGTAGCTTCTGAGTCCGGCGCGAAACAACTTATTTTTAACCACATCGTGCCGCCTATGCCGGTGCGCTTTGGCTACCCCGCCTTTGTGGGCGACGCGGCCCAGTTTTACAAAGGCCCTATCACCGTGGGTGAAGATGGCATGCTGTTCAGCTTGCCCGCCAACTCCGGCGAAGTAATAAAGAAGCGCTTGATGTAATGCCAAAACTCCTGCCACTGCAAGGAGCGTTAGCGCGCTGCAGCCCTGCCCGCAAGAGGTCATGGATTGCCACGGCCTGCGGCCTGGCAATGACATCCCGATCGCCGACCGCCTCGCAAAATCAAGCCAGCGTCATCGCGAGGAGCGAAGCGACGCGGCGATCCATGCCGTCACGAACTCACGGTTTGCCACGGCCTACGGCCTCGCAATAACGGAGTCAGCGTTTTGCAACTAAGTCTCAGAGATTTTCACCATGCTTAATTTATTTTTAAAAGCCTCGCTCCTGGTGGTGTATGCGCTAGGCATCGCCTCGCACATCGTGGTCTTACCGGGCCAAGCCGGGCCTATCGTGCAAACCATGTCGCTGGCCTTGTTGCTCATCCACGCACTGGAATGTTTGCTGGCTTACCGCTATATCAAGTTGTATGAAGGAGCGCTTGCGGTGAGCCTGGTGCTGTCACTGCTTTTTGGCCTCTTGCATTGGATGCCGCTGGCGCGTAAAGCACGCGATGCGGCGCTGGCCCAAGCACAGCAATGAGCGGACATACGCCTTCGCGCCTTCGCCGTATCCTGGTCGGTGGCGGCTTGTACTTGGGCGCGCTGGCGGTCGGCATAGGCTCTGCGTTCTGGGTGTTAAAAAAAGCCGCTTGGCTCAACCCCTCAGTGCAAGTGGGCGCATGGAGTTCTAATTTGCAGGCGGGTAGCGTCGATGCGGACATGTACACCCGCGCCACCATTGCGGTCAATGCTGTTCTGGCCTTGGGCCGCAGCGAAACCATGTATTTCGTGGCCACCCAGGACGACACCGGCCATGTACTTCGCTCCCAATGCAATTACCGCATCAGCGGGGTGCCGCCCAAAGCGCGATGGTGGAGCATTACCGCCTATGCAGACGATATGTTTTTGTTTGACGCGCCCAACGGGCACTACAGCCTGAACGGCGATATCGCCAAGCTAAGCAGTGAAGGCTTGTTTAGCTTTACCACCGGCCCGCAGGAGCAAAGCGGGAGCTACTGGCTACCCACGCCGGGCAAACGCGGCATGCTGCTCACCTTGCGCCTGTACAACCCGGATGCGGCCCTGCAAGCGGCGCCGCAAAGCCTGGTGCCGCCCAAGATCGAGCCGGTTGGGGACTGCGTATGAGCAACTGGACCAACACCCGGCGCCTGTGGCTTTACCGCATCGCCACCTTGCTGACCACTGCCGTGCTGGCGCATCTGCTCACCGTGTGGGCGGTGCCACGTCTGATCATGCAAGTGCTGATGAACGGGCCCATGGCGCAACAAATGAACATGCGCAACCAGGCGGCTTTTCCGCCGCCGGTCAACGCGCAGTCGCGCACCGTCGTTATGCCCAGCCCGGATTTGTTGTATTCGGTGTGCGTGTTTGATTTACGCGACGGCCCGGTACGTGTGCGGGCCGCGCCGAAGTTGCCTGGCTACTGGTCGATTGCGCTGTACAGCGCCAACAGTGACAACTTTTTTGTGCGCAATGACCGGCAAGCCCAAGGCGCGCCGATTGACCTTTGGCTGGTACCCGCAGGCGGCGCCAAGGGCAATTGGCCGGTACCCCAAGGCGCGCAAGTCGTGGTCAGCCCGTCAGGCACCGGCTTCTTGCTGATGCGCGTACTGGCTTCGGACTACCAGGCCGACCAGGTGCTATTGGAATCGGCCCGCCGCACACTGCGCTGCGAGCCGGCCAAGGCCGTCTAGAAAAATACAGCCCATGCTGGCCGCGTTTCTGCGACGCTTGTTTTTTTGGCAGACCCTGGGCTATGCGGCCATAAGTGTGTGGCTGGTGGGGGTATGGCAGTGGCAGACCTGGTGGCTGCTGGCCGCGTGGCTGTCGCTGCCTTTGCTTATTTTGTCGGTATGGACTGCAAAACTCACCCTGCACTCCCGCCCGCCAGGGGTCGGTGGTTGGGCGTGGTGGCGCGCGATCGCAGGTGAGTCCTGGGCGATTTATCGCTTGTTTGTGGGGTCCATGCCCTGGGTCCGGTCTGCATCGCAACTACTTACCCCTAAGGCGGCTGCTTCGCGCGTGCCAGTGCTGCTAATCCACGGCTATTGCTGCAACTACGGCGTGTGGCGCGATGTGGCAGCGCGCTTACAGGCTCTGGGCCACACCGTACTGGCGATCAACTTAGAGCCGCTGTTTTGCTCCATCGACGATTATGCGCCCCAGGTGGAGCAAGCTGTCGCGCAACTGCGCGCCCAAACCGGCCAGCAGCGCATAGCTCTGGTGGGGCACAGCATGGGCGGCTTGGTGATTCGCGCCTGGATGCGCGCCTATGGCGATACGCAAGTAGCCGTTGCGGTAACGCTAGGCAGTCCGCACCAAGGCACCCAAATAACACCGCACGCCAAATTGCCCAACGCGCGTCAAATGGTTTGGGCTAACGACTGGCTGCAAGCCTTGCAAGAGAGCGAAAGCCCCCAGCGCCGCGCCCTGCTGCGCGTCGCCTTGACCGAGCAAGACGCGATTGTTTTCCCACAATGCGCGCAAACCCTGCCCGGCGTGGATGCGCAGGTGTTTAGCGGCATTGGGCATTTACAGCTCTGTACCGATGCGCGGGTGTTTGCATGGCTGGCAGCGCAGTTAAATGGGAACGGGTACCAACAGTCCTTAGGCTAGGATACTGGCTTGAGCACCGATCGCATGCCCCCATCAGAAAATTCACCGGCTTTGCCCGAGCCCGAGGTACAGTCGCCCAGCCTGCCCCGTCCCGCCTCCCTCACCGCCCTGTTCTGGGCCATTAGCGGTATTGCGCTGCAAGGCTTTGGCGGCGTCTTGGCGGTCGTGCAGCGCGAACTGGTCGAGAAAAAGCAATGGCTCAGTACCGAAGAATTTGTGGAGGACTGGGCGGTGTCGCAAATCATGCCAGGCCCCAATGTGGTGAATCTGGCACTCATCATCGGTGACCGCTATTTCGGATGGCGCGGGGCACTGGCCGCGCTGGCGGGCATGCTCACCTTCCCGCTGCTGGTGGTCATGGCGCTGACGATTGGGCTGGCGGGGATTGGGCATATACCCGCCGTGCAGGGCGCACTGCGCGGCATGGGCGCGGTGTCGGCAGGCCTGATTGCGGGTACCGGCATTCGCTTGGTGCCTGCCTTGCGCAGCAACGCCATGGGCACGCTGGCCTGCGCGCTGATAGCCGCTTCCGTGTTCATCGCCATCGCGTTTTTACGGGTACCGCTGGCCTGGACGCTGCTGGGCATTGGCCTGCCCGCTTTTTTCTGGGCTTTGCACCGCATCCGCGCTTTGGCTGCAACACCACAGGGTCACCCATGACCGGATTTGGTTACGGCAATTTGCTAGACCTGCTGGGCTGCTTTGTCACCCTATCCTTGCTGTCGGTAGGCGGCGCCATTACTACGGTTCCCGAAATGCACCGCTATCTGGTGGCGCAAAACCCCTGGTTAACCGACAGCCAGTTCAGCGCCTCCATTGCCCTGGCGCAAGCCGCGCCCGGGCCCAACGTGATGTTTGTAGCCGTGCTGGGCTGGAATGTGGGCATGGCTTCGGGCGGCGGCCCAGACAACGGCCCCCTACCCTGGGCGCTTGCAAGTGCCGCTATGGCGGTGTCGATGTTGGGCATCATCATTCCCAGCACCACCCTCACCTTTTTTGCCGCCCGCTGGGGCCATCGCAACCGCGAACGGGCCGAGGTGCGCGCCTTCAAGCAATCCATGGCCCCCGTGGTCATCGCCCTACTGGTAGCCACCGGCTGGCTCCTGACTGCGAGCCACGGCAATGTGCAGCAAGCGCCCTTGCTGTGGGTGCTCACTGTGGTGTCGGCGATGCTGGTGTGGAAAACGCGTATCCACTTGCTGTGGCTCATCGGGGCCGGCGCGCTAGCTGGGGTTTTGGGCTTGGTGTAAACCATGCCAACGCGGTTTTTCGGCCGTCGATAAGCGCCCGCAAAAAGCATTTATACGTACTAGCCGCTCGCAGGCATTCCTAAACGTTTGAGCCGTGCGGCCTCCACGATCTCGATCCAATACCCATCCGGGTCCTTGATAAATGCCACATCTTTCATCTTGCCTTGGTCCGGTCGTTTCACGTATTGCACTTGGTTCTCGTCAAACCATTGCACCGCCGCATCAAGGTCAGGCACCGAGAAGCAAATATGGCCGAAGCCTTGCGGCTGGGCGTTGCCGTTGTGGTAGCTGAAATCGTCCTTGGTCTCGGTACCCCAGTTATGGGTTAATTCCAGGATGCCACGTTGCTCGAAGGTGTGCGCCATACGCTCGCCGCTTTCGTCGGGGACCGTCTGCCCCAGCTGGGGATGGGCCAAAAAATAAAGGGAAAAACTCATTTCCTCAAAGTCAAGCTTGCGCAACACCCTAAGCCCCAAAACACGGGTGTAAAAATCAAGCGCAACTACTGGGTCTTTGACGCGCAACATGCTGTGGTTCAGCACAAAGCCTTGGGTTTGCGCAGGTGCTGTGGCGCACACGCCGGGGTGGATTTCAGTAGTAAAGGGCATAGCGGGGAATGGTCGAATGGGAATTTGAGCACACAGGTACCGCCGCTGGACTGCGCCCACGACGAAACCGATGCCTAGGCTTGCTTCGGGTAGGCCCCAGGCGGGGGTCTACCCTCCAGACCAGGCTCAGTCTGCCTGCCAGGCACCCTGTACTTGCTCCCAGCCCACTACAGCGATAGGCGTGCCATCGGGCTGGATAAAGACCAAAGGTCCCAGGAAGGTCATGTAAAACTCGCTGTCTACTGGAAAGTAGGTTTGGTCATGCCGCGCACCTGAGCATTCAAAACCGTATCCCGGCGCAACCGCAGTTTCTCCGCCATTGTCTTTTCCACCGCGAACGTCCATCCGCCCTTTAGTCAGAAAATACTCGCCAGGCCCCGCATGGATATGGGGTGCAAACGAGGAGCCCTTGGGGCAATCAAAAATAGCCGTCCAAGCGCCGTGGCCGGGCTGAACGTGGAGCAATTTCCAACGGATACCGCCATCGGCCAAACCTGCCGGAAAATCAATCCAGGCGAGGTCTGGAATGTGGACGTATTCTTCGGCGATCTTCGATTTCATGGATTTGGCTCCTGGTAATGGTTGATGAATGTTCGAACGCCTCCAACAGGCGGTTATCGGCAATACGACAGCACATCGAAGGCCCATGTTGCATCGGATGGCACGCAGGCATAACTATGGTTTACCCTAGGCAAAGGCCCCCATCGGGCAAATAGTTTTCCCGATCGGCCACGCTGGGCCTAGGATGCGCCGGCTTCGTTAAGGCGGTTTGAAAACCGGCTGGCACTTGTACCACCGGCTTGCTGGCGAGGGTGTTTGAAGCGCGGCTGCCTTCTTATTTAGCTGGACCAGGCGATTTCGCAAGCCTCAGTTCGGATTCTCGAAAAACACGTAATTAGTCGCGTAGTCGCTGATCTCGAAATACACTTTTTTCTCGTTGGCATCGGCCTGCATGTTCAGGTTTTCGTCCAGCACGCCATAGCCGAAGCGGTAAGGGCGCGGCTTGTTGTCGTCGGTGCCCATGGCGGTGCTGAGTTTGTCCACTTTGAGAAAGCGGCGTACCAATTTGTCGCCGGCATAAACTTCCAACACGCCGTTGGTGCCGGTCCAGTTTTGGATGTCGCGGCCCAATTTGTTTTGCTGTTCCTGGGTGCAGGCGCCCAAGCTCAGCAGCATGACCGCACACGCGCCAAGCGCGAAATACTTTAGGTTGAAACTGTTTTTCATGGTTTTCCTCCCGGTTGAATGCTTAGCCCGCTGCGCTGGCGCAGCACCTCATACAAACATATGCCGCTGGCGACCGACACGTTCAAGCTTTCCACGGCCCCACGCATCGGCAAGCTAACCAATTGGTCGCAAGTCTTTGCCGTTAACTGGCGCATGCCGTCGCCTTCAGCACCCAGCACCAATGCAGTCGGGCCGCGAAAATCCGCCTCGTACAAAGTGCGTGGCGCAGCGTCGCTGGTGCCTGTTATCCAAATATTGCGCTCTTTGAGTTCCATCAGCGTACGCGCCAAATTGGTCACCATAAAGTAAGGAACGGTTTCGGCCGCGCCGCTGGCTACTTTGGCCACCGTCGCGTTGATCCCGGCGGCGTGGTCTTTGGGGGCGATCACCGCATGCGCACCCGCACCATCGGCCACACGCAAACAAGCGCCCAGGTTGTGCGGATCGGTCACTCCGTCCAGCACCAACAACAAAGGTGGCTGCCTATCATGTACAGGCAAAGCAGCTTGTGCAGTTTCCAAATCTTCTAGCAGCGTATCAAGCGAGCGTGCCTGCGGCAATGGCCGCGTGCGCGCCGCAACGCCTTGGTGGCCGTGGCTGCCGCAGAGTTTGGACAAGCGCATGCCGTCCGCTTCAATCAGGCGAACCCCCGCTTCGTGGGCTTTTTCCAGAAATTGGCGCATGCGCGCGTCACGCCGGGTAGGCTCGTAATACAGCTCGACAATCGACTGCGGCGCAATTTTCAGGCGCACACCCAGCGCATGAAAACCAAAAAGTATGTGTGAAGCGGACATCGCCCCATTATCGCGGCAGGGCGCGACGCGGCGGCCCGGTCAGCCTAGCGAGACCGCCGTGCTGACGTCCGAAGCCAAGCGTCCTGCCTCGATAGTCAGGCAGCGCTGGCAACGCTGGGCGATAGCGCGGTCATGGGTAACCAACACCAAGGTGGTACCCAACTCGCGGTTGAGCTCAAACATCAGCGCCATGATGGTTTCGCCGGTGGCAAAGTCCAGGCTGCCTGTGGGCTCATCAGCCAGCAAAACCGCCGGTTGCACCACAAAGGCACGGGCCAGCGCCACCCGCTGTTGCTCGCCGCCGCTCAGCACTTTGGGGTAGGCCTGCAGCCGCTGCGACAGGCCCACGCGTTCCAGCATGCTTGCCGCTAATTTGCGCGCGTCTTTGCGGCCCGATAGCTCCAGCGGCAGCATCACGTTTTCTAGCGCCGTCAAATTGCCCAACAGCTGAAAACTTTGGAACACAAAGCCGATTTGCCGGGCCCGCAAGGCCGCGCGGGCGTCTTCGTCCAGCGCAAACAGGTCTTGTCCGGCGATATGCACCGTGCCGGTGGTGGGGGTATCCAGCCCTGCAATGATGGACAGCAAGGTGCTTTTGCCGGAGCCGGAGGCGCCCACAATGGCGACGGCCTCGCGCGCTTGCAGCGAAAAATCGATGTGATGGAGGATTTGCAGGGTGCCGGTGGAATCGCTCACCGACTTGCAGACTTGGCTTACCGCGATAATTGAATCAGACATGGAACTTTCAATGAATCGCAGGTACTTTAACGTAAGCGCACTTGGCCTTTTGCTATTTGGCAGCTTTACGGCCCAGGCCAAAACCGAGGCGACGCTTCTGGTGGTGGGAGACTCGCTCAGCGCCGAGTACGGCCTCAAACGCGGCACCGGCTGGGTGGCGCTGCTGGACAAGCGCCTGCGCGATGAATCCAAGGTGATCCATGTGGTCAACGCCAGTATCAGCGGCGACACCACTTCAGGCGGCCTGTCGCGCCTGCCGGCGCTGCTGGCGCAGCACAAACCGCAAATAGTGCTGATTGAATTAGGCGGCAACGATGCCTTGCGCGGCCTGCCCCTCAAAACCAGCCAGGACAATTTGGAAGCCATGGTCAAGGCGGCGCAAAGCCAGGGCGCCAAAGTGCTGCTGCTGGGCATGCAAGTACCGCCTAATTACGGGCCGCAGTACGCCGCCGAATTCAGCGCCATGTATGCCGAGGTGGCCAAGCGCCACAAAACCGGCCTGGTGCCTTTTTTTCTAAAAGGCGTGGCCGATGCCGACAACGCCGACGCGCTGTTCCAAAGCGACCGCATCCACCCGGTGGAAGCGGCGCATCCAACCATGCTGGGCAATGTGTGGCCGGCGCTACGAAAGCTGCTGCCATGAGTTTGCAATTGATCAGCCCGCGCGAGGTCATTGACCGCTATGCGCAATTTGACACCGTGATCGATGCGCGCAGCGAGTCCGAACACGCGCTCGACCACCTTCCCGGCGCCCTGAACTGGCCTACGCTCAATGACAGCGAGCGCCAGGCCATTGGAACGATGTACAAACAGGTCAACGCCTTCGAAGCCAAAAAGCGGGGCGCGGCGATCGCGGCGCGCAATATCGCTGCCCATATCGAAGCCCATGTACTGGACAAGCCGCGCGACTGGACGCCGCTGGCCTATTGCTGGCGCGGCGGTAAACGTAGTGGCGCGCTGTCGCTGATCCTGGACCAGATTGGCTTTCGGGTCAGCCTGATCGAAGGCGGCTACAAGGCTTTTCGCGCCGAGATGCTGGTCGATATAGAGCGCCTAGCAGGGCGCATGCAATTCAAAGTGATTTGCGGCACCACCGGCTCGGGCAAAACCCGGCTACTGCAAGCCTTGGCCGCCGAGGGTGCCCAGGTGCTGGACCTGGAAGCCCTGGCGCAGCACCGCAGCTCGGTTTTAGGCGCCATTCCCGGCCAAGCACAGCCCAGCCAAAAGCGCTTTGATACCTTGGTCTGGGATGCCTTGCGAGGTTTTGATGCCGGACGCCCGGTGTTTGTGGAAAGCGAAAGTAAAAAAGTCGGTAATGTGGCGATCCATGCGGGGCTGCTGGAGGCCATGCGCGCCAGCGCATGCGTTTTTATAGAGTTGCCGCTGCCAGAGCGCGTGGGGCTGCTGTTGGAGGACTATGCATTTTTTCTGCGCAACCCGGAGTATTTTTGCGCCCGCCTTGACGCTTTGACCGCGCAGCGCGGCAAGGCTACGGTACAGGAATGGAAAGACTCGGTGCAGCAAGGTGACTTTGCCAGCGTGGTACGCGCGCTGCTGACCGAGCACTATGACCCGGTGTACCTGCAATCTATTGAGCGCAATTTTGTGCAATATGCGCATGCACGGCGCTTGGAATTAAGTGACCGCGGCGCTATCGCCATGCGCCAGGCCGCAGTGGCGCTCGTTTAGCCCTGGGCTGGTCCGGGGTCGGCCTGCGGCGGCGTATAAGCCATGCTCAGACCCTCGTCACCCTCTGCGGCACCGCCTTCGCCAGCGCCCTTACGCTCGGTTTTGCTTTTGAGCTTGTCCTCTTTTTTACGTTTTTTAGCCAGCTCTTTCTGACGCTTTTCGTAACCGTAATTGGGTGTTGCCAAGGTGATCTTTCGTGAATAGGCGCTGACTTTAACACCACCCCCAAGCGACGCCGCGTCGGAACTAGGCAACTGGACGCGCTGCGCCCAGTGGGCGGCTTGGTCTCTTTGGTGCAGGACACACGCAGCCGCTACTGGCTTTGCTCCAAGCTCCGCACCTGCATTACAGTTCATTATGAGGATGGCGCAGCGCGCTTGCCAGCGAATCGTTAAATAACGACAATTTAATAAATTATGGTATTAATTCGATAAAATCAAAATAAACATAATTACACTTAGCGTTACCTACCCATCCAAGCAGAATTGAGCGTGCACACCTTTGAATCGCCTACCAAGCAAAACCATGGCGGCAACCATGCTGCCCTAGGCGGCGCGCGGCGCACGGCTTACGCGCGGCAATCGCTTGGACGCGGGCTGCTGATGGCGATGCTTGGAACTATTTGTAGCGTGCCATGGCGCATCACGATGCGCGGCCTGACCCTTGCACTGCGACTGCTTATCTCCGTGTATGTATTGCTGGCGCTTTGCCAACCGGCCGCAGCCCGTGAACTGGACTTTGCCAAGGTAGGCCAGGAAACCCTCAACCTCAATGCCTACGCCAGTTGGGCGGAAGACCGCACTGGCGCGCTCACCTTCGACTTGGCGCGCAGCGATAAAGGGCCACTGCGCTTCAAGGAAACGCCTGGCGGCGCCTGGAACGCGGATTTTGAGCGCAGTAGTTCCGCTTATTGGGTAAAGCTGCCTATTTTTAATTCAGGCAATACGCCCGCCGGGCGTTTGCTGGTGATGGCCCAACCGCTGCTAGAACATATCGAAGTGTTTTGCGAGGCGCCTGACGGCTCATTGCGCGGCACTAAAACCGGCCATGGCATGGCTTTTGAAAGCCGCCCCTATCCCCATCGATTGCTGATCATCCCTTTCCAACTGGCGCCGCGTGAGGGTCAAACCGTGTGGTTGCGGGTGCAAAGCCCGTTCAGCGCCGATGTGTCTGGCCAGTTGTGGGACAGCGCCCGCTTCCAAGCGATCGAGCGTGACGACGCCCAGCGCTACGGTTGGCTTGGCGGTCTGTGCGCCGCGCTAGCCTTGGTATTTGGATTTTTGTGGGCAGCTACCGGGCAGCAGGCATTTGGCTGGTACCTCGGCACGGTGCTGACAGCCGTCTGGCGCATAGGCGAAAACAGCGGACTGCTACCCACATTGCTTCCCTGGAGTGGGCACGTGCTCGCCACGGTCTCGCACCTGCTGGCAGATGCCGCCCTGCTCTTGTGTGTCGTAGGCTTGTTGTTGCATGCGCTGGGCCAACAAGCCGCTGACCGGCCCTACCGGCGTACCCTCTACGCCGTGGGCGGACTTAGCCTGCTACAAGCGGCCTTGGCGCCCTGGCCTATGCTGGCCGCGGCCATGTTGCAATTTGGCATGCCCTTGGCCTATGGCTTGTTAGTCCTGTTGACCGGATGGCTGGCCGTGCGCGGGCAGCGCGTGTTTCTTTGGTATTGCATGGGGCTGGCCGTGCCCTTGGCGAGCCTGTACTTACAACGTTTGCCCCAAGCCTCCTGGGTTGGCAATGTATTGTTGAGCAGTTACAGCATGGACAGCGCCCTGGTCCACGGCCTGTTGGTACTGGCTGGAGCGGTGGCCTTTCAGGAGGTGCGTAAGCGCCAAGCGCACATGCGCGAACTGCGCGGCTTGCTACAAGAGCAAAACCAGGCCTTGGAAAAAGCGCGCCAGGCAGAAATTGACCTGGAGAGCCAGGTCTCGCAGCGTACCCAAGAGTTAGCTATGGCCGCGCGGCGCCTGGAGGCGCTCAGCACCGTGGACGGTATGACTGGCGTAGCCAATCGCCGCCGCTTTGACGAAACATTACAAGTGGAATGGGGCCGCGCCGCGCGCGATAAACGGCCTTTGTCGGTCGCGCTCATCGATGTGGACTGGTTCAAAACCTATAACGACCGCTATGGCCACCCGGCGGGTGATGCGTGCCTGCGACAGTTGGCGCGGGTGTTTGAAGCGGGCGTCATGCGCAGCGGCGATTTAATAGCGCGCTACGGCGGCGAAGAATTTGTGCTGATCGCACCGGACACCGACCTCAACGGTATCAACACCATCGCCAGCTATTTATGTCAGGAAGTATTTGCATTGGCGCTTGCGCATGAGGACTCACCCTATGGCCGGGTGTCGGTCAGCATCGGTGTAGCCACCGCTTATCCGCACCAGGGTTCCAAACCATTGCAATTGGTGCAGCAAGCCGATGCAGCTTTGTACCGCGCCAAGCAACAAGGCCGCCACCGCGTGGCCGGCCCTGAAGTGGAAAAAGAAAAAGCCTAGAAGTTCAGCGTGCGCTTGTCCACGGCAAGCGCAGCTTCTTTGGTCGCTTCGCTCAGCGACGGATGCGCATGACAAATGCGGGCAATGTCTTCGGCGCTGGCTTTGAATTCCATCGCCACCACCGCCTCGGCAATCAGCTCCGACACCTGCGGGCCGACCATGTGCACGCCCAAAATTTCATCGGTCGTGGCATCGGCCAAAAACTTCACCATGCCTGTGGTATCGCCCAGCGCGCGGGCGCGACCGTTGGCCAAGAAGGGAAAAGTACCCGCCTTGTAGGCCACGCCATCTGCTTTGAGTTGCTGCTCGGTACGGCCCACCCAGGCGATTTCGGGGCTGGTGTAAATCACCCAAGGAATCGTGTTGAAGTTGACATGCCCGTGCTGACCGGCGATGCGCTCGGCCACCGCCACGCCCTCTTCTTCCGCCTTGTGCGCCAGCATGGGGCCGCGCACTACGTCGCCCACCGCCCAAATGCCAGGTACATTGGTTTTGCAATCGGCGTCCACCACGATGGCACCGCGCTCGTCGAGCGCCAGGCCTACTGCTTGCGAGTTCAGGCCGGTGGTATTGGGTACACGGCCGATGGACACAATCAGCTTGTCCGCGTCCAGCGTTTGCGCTTCGCCTTTGGCGTTGGTATAAGCAATCGACACGCCTTTTTTGCCCGACTTAATCTCGCCCACTTGGACGCCCAGCTCGATGTACAAGCCCTGCTTGTCAAAAGCTTTTTTCGCCTCTTTGGCGATTTGCTGATCGACCGCACCCAAGAAGGTCGGCAGGCCTTCCAAAATAGTCACCTGCGCACCCAGGCGGCGCCAGACGGAGCCCATCTCCAGGCCGATCACACCAGAGCCGATCAGCGCCAGCCTTTTGGGCACCGCGCCGATACGCAGCGCACCGTCGTTAGACAAAATATTGACTTCATCAAACGGCGTACCCGCTAAAGGTCGCGCATTCGAACCGGTGGCGATGATGACGTGCTTGGCGGCCAGACTTTGGGCTTCTGCACCGCTGACCTCTACGGTATGAAGGCCATTTTGCGAGGCGGCCAATGCGCCGCGTCCATGGAAAAATGTGACTTTGTTTTTCTTGAACAAATACAAAATGCCATCGTTGTTTTGCTGCACTACCGCGTCTTTACGGGCCAGCATTTGCGTGACATCCATAGCCACGCCGGTGGTACTGATACCGTGGTCCGCGAAATGGTGCAACGCATGGTCGAAGTGTTCGCTGGACTGCAACAAGGCCTTGGACGGAATGCATCCGACGTTGGTACAGGTGCCGCCGGGTGCCGGGCCGCCCTTGGCGTTTTTCCATTCGTCGATGCAAGCCACCTTAAACCCCAACTGGGCTGCGCGGATGGCTGCGATATAGCCGCCAGGGCCTGCGCCGATAACGACGACATCAAATTCTGTGTTCATGGCGCTTCCGATCAGATATCGAACAAGAGGCGCGAAGGATCTTCCATCGCCTCCTTGATCGCCACCAGGCCCAGCACCGCTTCGCGGCCATCGATGATGCGGTGGTCATAGCTCATGGCAAAGTAATTCATGGGGCGCACCACGACCTGGCCGTTTTCGACCACGGCCCGATCTTTGGTGGCATGCACACCCAGAATTGCGGACTGTGGCGGGTTGATGATGGGCGTGGACAGCATGGAGCCAAAGGTGCCGCCATTCGAGATCGAGAAAGTGCCGCCAGTCATGTCATCCATGCCCAGCTTGCCATCGCGCGCTTTGGCGCCGAACTCGGCAATTTTTTTCTCGATATCGGAAAAGCTCATTTGGTCGGCATTGCGCAAAATAGGTACAACCAAGCCGCGCGGCGAGCCCACGGCAATCCCGATGTCAAAGTAGCCGTGGTACACGATGTCATTGCCATCGACCGAGGCGTTGAGCACCGGGTATTTCTTTAAGGCATGCACCGCTGCTTTCACAAAAAAGCTCATAAAGCCCAGCTTGATGCCGTGCTCTTTTTCAAAGCGCTCTTGGAATCTTTTGCGCATCTCCATGACCGGGGCCATGTTGATTTCATTGAAGGTGGTGAGGATGGCGTTGGTGGCTTGCGATTGCAACAAGCGCTCTGCCACGCGGGCACGCAGGCGGCTCATGGGCACGCGCTGCTCCGGGCGATCACCCAGACCCACGCTGCTGGGGGCCGACACTTGCGGCAAGGTGGTTTGCGGCACACCGGTGGGGATGACGGCTGCGGGCGCGGGCGTTTGCAAGGCTTGCAAAACGTCGCCTTTGGTGACGCGGCCATCTTTGCCGGTGCCGGGAACCGAGCCTGCGGCTAATTGATTGTCAGCCATCAGCTTGGCTGCGGCGGGCATCAAGACATCGGCTTTGCTGGCAGCTGGTGCGGCTGCCGCAGCGGCGGGTGCCGAGGGCGCTGAAACGGAAGGTGCCGGTGCTGCCGCAACTTTGCCATCGGTATCGATGCGTGCGATCAACTGTTCCGCCTTGACCATGCCGCCGTCAAGCACCAGGATTTCTGACAGCACGCCAGCCGAAGGGGCAGGCACTTCGAGCACCACTTTGTCAGTCTCGATTTCAATAAGTGTTTCATCTGCGGCAACGCTGTCGCCTACTTT
>CANFJQ010000074.1 GCA_947447615.1 Comamonadaceae bacterium | reverse complement strand
GAATGCGTGCGCACATGGCGGCCCACCATCACGTTTTCCAGCGCCGTCATTTCGGCAAACAAGCGGATGTTTTGGAAAGTACGTGCGATACCGGCTTGGGCCACGGTATGCACCGCCGTCGGTTGGTAGGCCTTACCAGCCAGGGCGAAGTTACCGCTATCAGGCGTGTACAAACCGGTCAGCACGTTGAAGAAGGTGGTCTTGCCCGCGCCGTTGGGGCCGATCAGGCCATAGACCTGGCCGCGCTCGATGGTGATGCCTACATCGCTTAAAGCTTGCAGGCCGCCAAAGCGCTTGGAAACGCCGGAGACTTGTAAAACAATGTCTTTGGACGAGGATGTTGCTGCTGTGCTCATGTGCATCCCCTTTCTTAAGCTTTAGGCGCGTTGGCCAAGGACTTGCCATGCTCAGGCGAGGGCCACAGGCCGCGCGGGCGCATCAGCATGATGGTCACCATCGCAAGGGCAATGAGCAACTGGCGCAGGATAGAGGCATCCAGACGCCCATCGGTCATAGTTTGCAAAGGCCCGGCCACATAGCGCAAAACCTCGGGCAAGGCCGACAGCAGCACTGCGCCCAAAATCACACCAGGCAAATGCCCGATGCCGCCCAGCACCACCATGGCCACGATCATCACCGACTCCATCAGGCTAAAGGACTCGGGCGAAATAAAGCCTTGGAAGGACGCAAACATGGCGCCGGAAACGCCGCCAAAAGTAGCGCCCATGCCAAAGGCAGTGAGCTTGAGGTTACGGGTGTTGATGCCCATCGCCTTAGCCGCGATTTCGTCTTCACGGATCGCCATCCAAGCGCGACCAATGCGCGATTGCTCCAAGCGGTGGGATATCAGGATACTGAACAAGACCAGCGCCAAAAACAGGTAGTAATACAGCGAAACCGAAGCGAACTCGATACCCCAAACCACCATTTTTTTGCCGATATTGATGCCGAAAAATTGCAGCGAATCAATTTGCCCTATGCCCTTGGGGCCGTTGGTGATATTGACCGGGTTGTCCATATTGTTGAGAAACACCCGGATGATTTCGCCAAAGCCCAGGGTCACGATGGCAAGGTAGTCGCCCCGCAAACGCAGCGTGGGCGCGCCCAGCAGCACACCGAAGATACCGGCCAGGCCCGCGCCCAAAATCAGCACCAACCATATCGGGGTGTGCATACCCGTGGGGTAGGCAGTGGCCAGCCAGGTAAAGGTTTCGGTCAGGTGGGGCGAATTGAGCAGGCCATAGCTGTAAGCGCCAATCGCAAAGAAAGCGACATAACCCAAGTCCAGCAAACCGGCATAGCCCACCACAATATTGAGGCCTAAGGCCAGCAGCACGTAGAGCAAAGCCATATCGGCAATACGCACCCAGGCGTTACCAAAGGTTTGCAAGAACAGCGGCAAGACCAGCAAAAGCGCCGCTATCAGCGCATAACGAATCAAAGTTTTTTGTGTCATGACCATCTCCCCCTTATGCCCGGTCTGCCACGCGTTCACCCAGCAGGCCCGAGGGGCGCAGGGTCAATACGATGATGAGCACGATAAAGGCAAAAATATCCGAGTAATGGCTACCCAGCACGCCGCCGGTCCAGTCGCCGATATAGCCCGCGCCAATGGATTCGATCAGACCCAGCAAGATGGCGCCAACCACCGCACCAGCCAAATTACCGATGCCGCCAAACACCGCTGCGGTAAAGGCTTTGAGGCCGGGCAAAAAGCCCATGGCATGTTGCGCGGTGCCGTAGTTGGATGCATACATCACACCGGCAATCGCCGCCAGCACTGCGCCGATCACAAAGGTAGCGGAAATCACCACATCCGGCTTAACGCCCATGAGACCGGCCACCCGTGGATTTTCGGCGGTGGCGCGCATGGCACGTCCGAGCTTGGTGTAATTGACCAGCCAAGTCAGTAGCGCCAAGGCTACTGCGGTGAACCCCAAAATCATGACCTGCGTGGGCGTGATCACCGCGCCCAAAACATTGAAGGGATCGCTAGGCAGCAGCGTGGGGTAGGACTTGAAGTTAGGCTTCCAGATAATCATGGCCAGCGTCTGCAAAAGAATGGACATGCCAATCGCGGTAATCAGGGGCGCCAACTTGGGGCTGTTGCGCAAAGGGCGGTAAGCGATTTTTTCGATAACGAAATTGAGCACCGCAGCTACCACGCAAGCGATCAGCAGCGCGATCAGCAAAATCGCGTAGCCTGGCCAGTCGGGATGCGCTGGGCGCAGCAGCCCGATCACCGTCCAGCTGGTCAAGGCCCCCACCATCATGACTTCGCCATGCGCGAAATTAATCAGGTTGATGATGCCGTACACCATGGTGTAGCCTAGGGCGATGAGCGCATACATGCTGCCCAGCACCAGGCCATTGATGACCTGCTGTACAAAAATATCCATAGATAACTCCGAAGTTGGATGGCCCGGTCAGATCCGAACCCGAGGGCGCTAAGCGTTTGATAGCAATAAACCGGCCAGTTGAGCGCTGGGCTGCTGGCCGCTGCCGCATGGCGGGATTCTAGCCATCTGGACTGCCAAACAGCCGTTTTCAGCGTTCGGGGTTTACCCGCCTTCACAAACGGCGCTAGCCCTGTATTGCAAGCTTTACGCGCTGCCTTTTGCCGCTGCATTGCGCGACCGCAATTCGCGCAATTTTTCAGCAATCCGGATTTCCAACCCGCGCTCCACCGGTTGGTAAAACTGCATGTCTTCCATGCCCTCGGGCAAATAGCGCTCGCCCGCCGCAAAAGCGCCCTCCTCGTCGTGGGCGTAGCGGTAGTTTTTGCCGTAGTCCAGGTCTTTCATTAAGGTGGTGGGCGCATTACGCAAATGCAGGGGTACCGGGCGAGTGCCCTCTTTTTTGACCAGTGCTTTGACTTCCTTGAAAGCTTTGTACACCGCATTGGATTTAGGCGCCATCGCCAAATAGACCACGCACTGGGCCAGGGTCAATTCGCCTTCGGGGCTGCCTAGGCGCTCATACACATCCGCGGCATCCAGCGCCATACTCAAGGCGCGCGGATCGGCCAGGCCAATGTCTTCACTGGCCATGCGAATCAAGCGCCGTGCCAAGTAGCGTGGCTCGGCACCACCATCGAGCATGCGCACGAACCAATAGAGTGCGGCGTCCGGATCGGAGCCGCGCACCGATTTGTGCAAGGCAGAAATCGTGTCGTAAAACTGTTCGCCACCTTTGTCGTAGCGGCGCATGCGCTCGCCCAGCACCTTAAGCAGCCAGGCATCGTCGATCTGCGCGCGCTTTTCCTGTTGCGCGGCGGCGGCCAAAGTCTCCAAGGTATTGAGCAAGCGGCGCGCATCGCCATCGGCATAGCCCACCAGGCGCTGCGCGGCAGCACCGTCCAAAGGCGGCACGGCATCCAAGGCAAGCGCTTTGGCAATCAATTGCGCGAGCGCCTCTTCGCCGAGCGGCTGCAAGACATACACCGCCGCCCGCGATAAAAGCGCGGAGTTCACCTCAAAAGACGGGTTTTCGGTGGTGGCGCCAATAAAGGTAAACAAGCCGCTTTCGACATGCGGCAAAAAAGCATCTTGCTGGCTTTTGTTAAAGCGGTGTACTTCATCGACAAACACCAGGGTACGCCGCTGCGCCAAGCCATCGCGCGATTGCTGCGCCCGCTCCACCGCTTCGCGGATTTCCTTGATGCCGCCTAGCACCGCGCTGATGCTGATGAAATCAGCATCAAATGCATCGGCCATCAAACGCGCGATAGTGGTTTTGCCGGTACCCGGTGGGCCCCACAAAATGCAACTGTGCGGCGTGCCCGATTCAAACGCCAGGCGCAACGCCATGCCCTCGCCCAGCACCTGCGACTGACCAATTACCTCGGCCAGCGTGCGCGGACGCAGGCGCTCGGCTAGCGGTATGTGGTTGGAGGGCTTATTGGACATGCGCTTACTGGCGCAACACATCCACACCCGCCGGTGGCTTGAACTGGAACAAGGCGTTATCCAGCGCCGGGTTGGCTTCGAACTGCGTAAATTGCATCACCGAACGTTGGCCGAAACTGTCCAGGATTTCCAGCGTCGCCAATGCCGCGCCTTTGAAGCCAATGCGCACGGTTTGCACACCGCCGTCTTTAGAGCGCGGACGCGCCAGCACCCAATCTTGGCCGTCGGACGCGCTTGCGTTGCTCAGCTCAAACTCCGCCTCCATAGCGCGCAAGTCGCTGGCAGACGCAATCAGCGCGGCAGGGGTAGCGCCCAGGGCTTGCGCTTGTTTACGTGCCGTGGCCTGGGCCAGGTCCACGTCGTACAGCCAAAGGGTTTGCCCATCGGCCACGATGATTTGCTCCAGCGGCTTTTTAAATACAAAACGAAAGCGGTTGGGCCGCACAAACTCAAAGCTTCCGCTGCTATTGCGCAAGCGCGCGCTTTGCCCTTCTTTGGGAGGCGAAGTCACTTGCTGCACAAACTGGGCGCGACCGCTGCGGGTGTTTTTGATAAATGCTTCCAGCGCCTCTAGGCCAGTGGCTTGCGCGGTCAGCGCAAGCAGCGCCAGCAGGCCCGCGGCAGCGCGCAACAGGGTTGGGTAGAACACCCGCACCGCCCGCTTCGTCAAGGGCATGCGCGCTTCAGGACGCACGCGCAGGCACCAAAATTTCGCGCTGGCCGCTGGAACTCATGGAACTGACCAGGCCGGCGTTTTCCATATCCTCCACCAAGCGTGCGGCGCGGTTATAGCCGATTTTCAGGTGGCGCTGCACCAGCGAAATACTGGCCTTGCGGTTCTTCAGCACCACTTCCACCGCCTGGTCGTACAAGGGGTCTTTCTCGCCGCCGCTGTCGCCGTCCAGCGACTCTTCGCCATCCACCGTGCCGCCTTCTAGCAGGCCTTCCACATAATTGGGTTCGCCGCCTTGTTCCTTCAGGTATTTCACCACCCGGTGCACTTCTTCATCACTGACAAAAGCGCCGTGTACGCGAATCGGCAAGCCGGTGCCGCTGGGCATATAGAGCATGTCGCCCATACCGAGTAAGGCCTCGGCACCCATCTGGTCTAGGATGGTGCGGCTGTCGATTTTGCTGCTCACCTGAAACGCAATACGGGTAGGGATATTGGCCTTGATCAGGCCGGTAATCACATCCACACTCGGGCGCTGGGTGGCCAAAATCAAATGGATACCGGCGGCGCGGGCTTTTTGCGCCAGGCGGGCGATCAGCTCTTCGATTTTTTTGCCCACCACCATCATCAAATCGGCCAGCTCGTCGATTACCACCACGATATGCGGCAGCCGGTCCAGCGGCTCCGGGTCTTCGGGGGTCAGGCTAAAGGGGTTGTACACAAAGGTACCCTGGGCCTTGGCTTCGTCTATCTTGGCGTTAAAACCAGCCAGATTGCGCACGCCCATTTTGCTCATCAACTTGTAGCGTTTTTCCATTTCGCCCACGCACCAGTTCAGGCCATGCGCGGCCTGACGCATATCGGTCACCACCGGTGCGAGTAAATGCGGAATCCCTTCATACACCGACATTTCCAGCATCTTGGGGTCAATCATCAACAAGCGCACATCGCGTGCTTCGGCCTTGTACAACAGGCTCAAAATCATGGCGTTAATACCCACCGACTTACCCGAACCGGTGGTGCCGGCTACCAGCACATGCGGCATCTTGGCCAGGTCGGCGACGATGGGGTTGCCCACAATGTCTTTGCCCAAGCCCATGGTCAGCAACGACTTGCCTTCGTTATAGACCTGCGAGCCCAAAATCTCGGACAGGCGGATGGACTGGCGCTTGGCGTTGGGCAACTCCAGCGCCATATAGTTTTTCCCGGGGATGGTTTCCACCACACGAATAGACACCAGGCTCAGGCTGCGCGCCAGGTCTTTGGCCAGGCCCACAATTTGCGAGCCCTTCACGCCAGTGGCCGGTTCGATTTCATAGCGCGTAATCACCGGGCCGGGCTGGGCCAAGACCACGCGCACTTCCACGCCAAAGTCTTTGAGCTTTTTCTCGATCATGCGGCTGGTCATTTCCAGCGTTTCGTTGGACACGGTTTCCTGCCGCAGCAAGGCCTCATCCAGCAAGGCCACTTGCGGCAGCTTGCTGTCGGGCATATCGGCAAACAAAGGCTTTTGCCGCTCCTTGGCCACCCGCGTGCTCTTGGGCACTTCCACCATGCGCTGCGTCTCTACCGGCACGCGCGGCTCGGCAAATACGGTAGGCGCCATCAGGGGCGCGATGTCCGGGCTATCGTCCTGCGCTGCTGCGCCTGCAGCGCTGGCGTCCATGGGCGGGCCTTCAGGATGCAAAGACACCTCGCGCTCGCGCAAAGCCTGCTGGCCCATTTCCAGGTCCTGCGCCAAAGCGCGCCGCTCCTGGAAAGACTCCCAGCGCGCATCCAACCAGCCGCCAAGGGCCTCGGCACTGTGCAACCAAGAAAACCGAAAAGCCCAGGCACAACCCAGCAAGCCCGCGCCAATAGCCAAGAGGCCTGAGCCCACAAAGCCCAGCGCGCCCACCGCTTGCGTACCCAACATAAAACCCAGCACGCCGCCGCTATAGCCCGGTAAATGCGACTCCAGGCGGTACAAACGGGTGTACTCCAACACGGTGCTCGACACCAGCAGCAAGGCTAGACCGACCCACAACACCACCTGCGGATGGCGAAGCCACAAGGGGCTGCCCACCTCCAGCTTGACATAGGTCGGCGGGCCGTCTTCGCCCTTTAAACGCCGCAAGGCCAATCGCCCCCAGGACAATCCGGCCAGTGCCAAGCACCACCAAACCGAGTAACCCAGCAAAAAATAACCCATGTCGGCCATCCAGGCGCCCAGACGGCCCGCCCTATTGAGTACCGCGCCGCCGGCGCCCGAGGTCGTCCAGGCCGCATCCTGGGGCGCATAGCTGGCAAAAGCCAGCAGCAAAAAAGCAAGTACAAAAAACCCGAGAAACAAGACGATTTCACTGGCAAAACGGGCCCATCCGGAGGGCTCGGGGGCTTCTTCGAGGGTATCGGCGTGGAGCGTGTGCAGTGAATAGGTCATGGGTACGGTGCAAAAGCTTATTCCGCAGGGCGGGCGCTGTAAGTCCGAAGCTTAACCCACACCAGTAGCCGGGGCACTGCGCCGCGCTTCGTAAAATAAGGGCTCGCGCGGCCTGCCGCGCCCGCTTATTGCAAGTCTCTCCAGGCACCAGGCCTGGCCGCTTGCGCCCTCCTTACCTTTTTGACTGCACTGCGCTAAACCCCCTATGACTACTCCCGCCCACGCCCGCGTTCTGATTTTGGGCTCCGGCCCCGCTGGTTATACCGCCGCCGTCTATGCCGCCCGCGCCAACCTCAACCCGGTGCTGATCACCGGTATGGCCCAAGGCGGCCAGCTCATGACCACCACCGACGTGGACAACTGGCCCGCAGACGCCCAGGGCGTGCAAGGCCCGGATTTGATGCAGCGCTTTTTGGAGCACGCTGAGCGCTTTAAGACGGAGGTGATTTTTGACCACATCAGCAGCGTGGACCTGAGCCAGCGCCCCTTTACGCTCAAGGGCGATGACAAAAGCTACACCTGCGACGCGCTGATCGTGGCCACCGGCGCATCCGCCAAGTACCTGGGCCTGCCCTCGGAAACCGCGTTTATGGGCCGTGGCGTGTCGGGCTGCGCCACCTGCGACGGTTTTTTCTACCGCGACCAGCTGTGCTGCGTGGTCGGCGGCGGCAACACCGCCGTAGAAGAAGCGCTTTACTTGTCCAACATCGCCAGCAAGGTGTATTTGGTGCACCGTCGCGACAAGTTCAAAGCCGAGCCGATTTTGGTGGACAAGCTGATGGAAAAAGTCGCCGCGGGCAAGATCGAACTCAAAACCTTCCAGACCCTGGACGAAGTGCTGGGCGATGCCTCCGGCGTTACCGGCATCCGCTTGCGCAGCACGGTAGACGGCAGCACCCAGGACCTGGCGCTGCAAGGCTGCTTTATCGCCATCGGCCACTCGCCCAATACCGATATATTCCAGGGCAAGTTGGCCATGGAAAACGGCTATATCGTGACGCAAGGCGGCCTCAAAGGCTTTGCCACCATGACCAGCGTACCCGGCGTATTTGCCGCGGGTGACGTGCAAGACCATGTGTACCGCCAGGCCATCACCAGCGCGGGCACCGGTTGCATGGCGGCGCTGGATGCCCAGCGCTTTCTCGAGCAAGAATAAGCCCGGTGGGATAATCCGCCCCCATGACGATTACCTATAAAGACGCCGCCGGTATTGCTGGCATGCGGGTCGCCGGTAAGCTGGCTTCCGAAGTGCTGGATTACCTGACGCCGTTTGTGCAAGCCGGTGTCACCACCAATGCGCTGGACCAACTAGCCCATGACTACATCGTCGATGTGCAGGGCGGTATCCCGGCGCCACTCAATTACAAAGGCGGCGGCAGTACGCCCTACCCCAAGTCCATCTGCACCTCGGTTAACCACCAGGTTTGCCATGGCATCCCCAACGACAAAGCGCTCAAAAAAGGCGATATCGTCAATATCGACGTGACCGTCATCAAAGACGGCTGGCATGGCGATACCAGCCGCATGTTTATGGTGGGCGAAGTGTCTATCGCCGCCAAGCGCCTGTGCGCCATTACCTATGACGCGATGTGGCACGGCATCAAAATGGTGCGGCCCGGCATCCACCTGGGCGATATTGGCCACGCAATTCAAAAATTTGCAGAAAACCAAGGCTTTAGCGTAGTGCGCGAGTTTTGCGGCCACGGCATAGGCCGGGTGTTCCACGAAGAGCCGCAAGTGCTGCACTATGGCCGCCCCGGCACTTTAGAAAAACTGGTGGAGGGCATGACCTTTACCATTGAGCCCATGATCAACGCAGGGCGCAAAGAGATCAAAGACGGCCCGGAAAAAGACGGCTGGACCATCGTCACCCAAGACCGCTCTTTGTCGGCCCAATGGGAACACACGGTGCTGGTCACGCCCACTGGCTACGAAGTGCTGACCCTGTCAGCAGGCAGCCCGGCCACCCCGGCTTTTGTGACTGCCGCGCAGTCGCAGCCCGCCTAAGCACGGCGGCCACCGGGCGGCTTATGCCATGAGCGAATTGCAAGCCCTGCGCGCCGCCTACCGCAGCGGCAAAGAGGCACTGCTCGCCCCCCTCCAAGCGCCCGGTTTTTCACCGCGCAGCGTGCACAAAATACTGCGCCAGTTGGCGCGTCAGGCGGATGGCTTGCTTATTCAACTGTGGAACCAGGCCGGTCTGGGCGCACCTTGTGCGCTGCTGGCCGTAGGCGGCTATGGCCGGGGCGAGTTGTTTGCTTATTCCGACGTCGATGTGCTGGTGCTGCTGCCCGATGAGGCAGGCCAACAGCCCGACCCAGAGCGCGCCCGGCGCATTGAGGCCTTTATCAGCAACTGCTGGGACGCGGGCCTGGAAATCGGCTCCAGCGTGCGCACGCTGTCCGAATGCCTGAGCGAGGCGGCCAAAGACGTGACGGTGCAAACCGCATTGCTGGAGAGCCGCTGCGTTACCGGCGACCCGGCGCTGGCGGCCGCTTTCAAAACCGCCTTCATGGCCGCACTGGACCCGCGTGCGTTTTTTGTCGCCAAAACGCTGGAGCTGCGCCAACGCCACACCAAATTTGAAGACACGCCCTATGCGCTAGAGCCCAACTGCAAAGAATCGCCCGGCGGCATTCGTGATTTGCAAGCCATTATGTGGGCGGCTAAAGCCGCGCAATTGGGCGGCACCTGGCAGGAACTGCAAGCCAAGGGTCTGGCCACGGCGTTGGAAATTCAGCATATAGAGCGCAACCAGGCGCTGCTGTTTTTGATCCGGGTGCGCCTGCACCTAGCCGCGCAGCGGCGCGAAGACCGACTGGTGTTTGACCTGCAAACTGCGGTGGCCCACAGCTTTGGCTACGCCAATAGCGGCGGCGAAGGCCGGGCCCTGGCGCGTGCCAGCGAGGCGCTGATGAAGCGCTACTACTGGGCGGCTAAAGCGGTGTCGCAGCTCAACCAAATTTTGCTGATGAATATCGAGGAACGGCTCAATCCCTCCACCCACAGCCTGCGCCCCATCAACGAACGCTTTAACGACAAAGCCGGCATGCTCGATGTGGCCAGCGACGATGTTTACCACCGTCAGCCGCACGCGATTTTGGAGACCTTTTTGCTTTACCAGCAAACCGTGGGCATCAAAGGCTTGTCGTCCCGCACCCTGCGCGCACTCTACAACGCGCGCGCCTTGATGGATGGCGCCTTCCGGCGTGATCCGGTCAACCGCGATACCTTCCGTCAGATATTGATGCAGCCCCAAGGCATTACCCACGCCATGCGGTTGATGAACCAGACCTCGGTGCTGGGCCGCTATCTCTGGGTGTTTCGGCGCATCGTCGGGCAAATGCAGCACGACTTGTTCCACGTCTACACCGTGGACCAGCACATCCTGACAGTGCTGCGCAATGTGCGGCGCTTTTTTGTGGTGGAGCATGCGCATGAATACCCGCTGTGTTCGCAACTGGCAGCGGGCTGGGATAAGCCATGGGTGTTGTACATCGCCGCGCTGTTCCACGATATTGCCAAAGGGCGCGGCGGTGACCATTCCGAATTGGGATGCGTGGAGGCGCGGCGCTTTTGCAAGCTGCACGGCATAGGCGCACAGGACACGGCGCTGATCGAGTTTCTGGTGGCCCAGCACCTCACGATGAGCCATGTAGCGCAAAAGTCTGACCTCAGCGATGTTGATGTGATCAGCGCATTTGCAAAGCGCGTGGGCAATGAGCGCAATCTCACCGCTTTGTATTTGCTAACCGTGGCCGACATCCGTGGCACCTCGCCCAAAGTATGGAATGCCTGGAAAGGTAAATTGCTGGAAGACCTGTACCGCTACACCTCGCGCGCGCTAGGTGGGCGGGCGCCTGACGCGCTGGCCGAAGTGGAAAGCCGCAAGCGCGAGGCACTGGTGATGTTGGCCCTGTATGCCATGCCCTTTGAAGCCCACAAAGCACTGTGGGACACCTTGGAGGTGAGCTACTTCATGCGCCACGATGCCACCGACATTGCATGGCACGCCAAACAACTCTCTCGCCACGTTGATGCCCAAATACCCATTGTGCGAGCGCGCCGCTCCACCGTGGGCGAGGGCCTGCAAGTGCTGGTCTACACCCCAGACCAGGCCGACTTGTTCGCGCGCATATGCGGGTATTTCGACCAGGCATCCTTCAGCGTGGTCGATGCGCGCATTCACACCAGCCGGAATGGTTACGCGCTGGATACCTTTGAAGTGGTCACTTCTGCGGGCATGGAGGAGCACTACCAGGCGCTGACCAATATGATCGAAGCTGATTTGGCCCAGGCTATTGCGCATGCCGGCCCACTGCCCACGCCCATCAAAGGCCGGGTATCTCGCCGGATCAAAAGCTTTCCTATTGCGCCACGCGTGACGCTGCGCCCGGATGAAAAAGCACAAAACTGGTTGCTCAATATTTCTGCCAGCGACCGACTGGGCCTGCTTTATTCGATTGCCCGCGTGCTGGCACAACACCGCATCGTGGTGCAACTGGCCAAAGTGGCGACCCTGGGCGAACGCGTGGAAGATACTTTTTTGATTCACGGCGCGCCTTTGCAGCACAATAAAACCCAAATTGCTATTGAGACAGAGTTGCTGGAGGCGTTGGCGTCTTAGACCCAAGATGGCTCGGCGTGCCAGCGAGAGCCCCAAGGCACAGCGCAAGAATTTCACAGGAGACAAGACCATGCAAAACCCTCAATCCGTATCCTCTGGCGCACTGCGCCGCCGAAGCCTGATGGCCGCAGGCGCGGCCACCTTGCTAGCCCACAGCCTGCCCGCGACAGCGCAAAGCAAAATCGTGTTGCGCATATCCTCGCCTGCGGTGCCGGACGACTGGCACGCCAAGATGTGGACGGTGTTCAAAGAGCACTTAGACAAAAGCGCGCCAGGTGAGTTTGATGTGCAGATCAATCTGAACGCCAGTCTGTTCAAACAAGGCGCCGAACCCGCCGCCATGGCGCGCGGTAACTTGGAGTTGACAACGGTTTCCGCGGCCGATATTGCCAAAATCGTGCCTGAGTTTTCCATCTTCACCGCCGGTTATGTGGTGCGCGATCCGAGCCAGCAGCAAAAGATTTTTAATGGGGCCATTGGCGCCGAACTCTTCAGAACCGTGTCCGAGAAAATGGACATCAGCGCCCTGTCCACCTGCTACCTTGGCACGCGCCAACTCAATTTGCGCGAAGTGCGCAATGTGCGCACGCCTGCGGACCTCAAAGGCATCAAGCTGCGCATGCCCGGCTCCAAAGACTGGTTGTTTTTGGGCGAGGCATTAGGTGCCACGGCCACGCCGCTGGCGTTTGGCGAGGTGTATATGGGCCTGAAATCCGGCACCATCGACGCGCAGGACAACCCGCTGCCCACTGTCAAGGCCGCCAAGTTTTACGAAGTGACCAAGCAAATTGTGCTGACCAGCCACTTGGTCGATGGCCTATTCATCGCCATCTCGAATAAAGCCATGCAGGCGCTCAGCCCAGCGCAGCGCAGCAAGCTGCAAGCGGCAGCCCAAGCCGCAGCGGCTTACAACAATGAAAACCGCCTGAAAGAAGAAGCCCAGTTGGTGGAGTTCTTCAAAAAAGAAGGCTTACAGGTGAGCACACCCGACCTGGACGCCTTCCACAAAACCGTGCAATCGGCCTACCAAAACGCCGATTACGCCAAAACCTGGCCCGCCGGCCTCTTAGAGCGTATCAATGCGGTGCGCTAAGGCCCCGGCCCCAAGGTGAAAACCTGGCTGCACAAGGCCGCGCAGGCGCTAGGCGGCCTGCTGTTTATCGCTTTGTTTTTGGTTTTTGTGGTGCAAATCACCGCGCGCTTTGGTTTTAACAAACCCCTGGCCTGGAGCGACGAGGCGGCGGTTATTTTGTACGTCTGGATTATTTTGTGGGCCGCTGCCACCATGGTGCCGCAGCGCGAGCATGTGGCTTTTGATCTGGTGTGGAATTTGGCGAACCCACGCTGGCGCCGCATACTGCAAATCCTTGGCAATGCGCTGGTCGGCGGCCTGGCATTGGTCGCCCTACCGGCCAGTTGGGACTATGTGCGCTTTATGGCGCGCGAGGGTACGCCCGTGCTCGGCGTGCCGCTGATGGCGGTCTATTTTCCTTTTATCGTCTTGCTGCTGGCGATGGTGCTGCGCAGTTTGGGGCAGATCGTGCAAGCATTGCGCGGCCCCGTGGACAGCCCCATGGATATCCCGGCCAGCGCGTCACTGGCAGGCGAAACCAGCACC
This sequence comes from Comamonadaceae bacterium, assembly GCA_947447615.1. GTDB lineage: Bacteria > Pseudomonadota > Gammaproteobacteria > Burkholderiales > Burkholderiaceae_C > Allorhodoferax. The sequence goes on along the minus strand of CANFJQ010000074.1, from coordinate 1,235 downwards.
AAGCATATGAGCGAGATGGCAGAACCATGAGCCAGCCCCTGCTCCTTTTGGTGGCGGTCATGGTGATCACCATGCTGCTGCGCATGCCCATAGGCTTTGGCATGCTGGCCGGGGGCATTGCTTATTTGCTGGCCAAGGGCCAGGACTTAGGGCTGGTAGCTGAGCAAGTATGCAATGGTCTCTACAACAACTATGTGCTGCTGTCAGTGCCCATGTTTGTGTTTGCGGCCAACATCATGAACGCGGGGACGGTGAGCGAACGCATTTTTGATTTTTGCCGCATTCTGGTGGGCCGTATGCGCGGCGGCCTGGCGCAGGTGGACATTGTGGTGAGCGTGATTTTTTCTGGCATGAGCGGCAGCGCCATTGCCGACGCCGCCGGGCCAGGCCTGGTCACCATCCGCGAAATGCTGAAAAAGCCCGAGTACACACCCGGCTTTGCCGGTGCAGTAGTGGTGGCCAGCGCCACCTTAGGTCCCATCATCCCGCCCAGCATCCCGATGGTGATTTACGCCCTGGTCTCCGGCACCTCGGTGGGCGCTTTGTTTTTGGGCGGCGTGGTGCCCGGGGTCTGTATGGCTTTGCTGATGATGCTGGTGGTCCACATCATTGCCACGCGGCGCAATATGCCGCGCGAAGCGCCGGTACCTTTGCGCGAGTGGCCGCAGATTTTTTTCCGGGGCGCCCTGCCCTTGTCGATGCCGCTGGTGCTGCTGGGCGGCATTTACAGCGGTGCTTTCACGCCCACGGAAGCGGCAGCGGTGGCCGCGCTGCATGCCTTGGTGTTAGCGGCGCTGGTGTTTCGCGCCCTAAGCTGGCAAAGCTTTTGGGCCGTAGTGCTGGAGTCCACGCGCAGTAGCGCCGTCATTACGCTGATACTGGCCGGCTCCTTTATCCTGAACTACGCTTTCACTGCCGAAGGCGTGCCCCAGGCGATGGCGCAGTGGGTCGAAGGCATGCACTTGTCACGCCTGCAATTTTTGCTCTTCGTGAATCTGCTGTTTTTGGTGCTGGGTTGTTTTTTAGATGTGTCGGTGCTGCTGCTGGTGTTTGTGCCCATGCTGCTGCCTGCCGTCAAGCTGCTGGGCATCGACCTGGTGCACTTTGGCGTGCTGGTCGTGCTCAACATGATGATCGGCCTGATTCACCCGCCCTTTGGCATGCTGTTGTTTGTCATCAAAGCGCTGACCGGCATCCCGATAGGCGCGATGATGAAAGAAGGCTGGCCGTTTTTG
>CANFJQ010000073.1 GCA_947447615.1 Comamonadaceae bacterium | reverse complement strand
TGCCGTGCCGCATTCCGGTGTAGAGCAGCATTTGCACGTAATCCACCAGCAGGTAGCGGATTTCGCCTTCCACTGCCTTTACCGCCTTATCTTTCCAAGTTTCCATATACACCAGCAGTTGTTCAATCTCCCCTGCATCAAAGGCTGGGCGGCTGGTGCCCTTTAGCCCCCTGTTGCTGAGTTTGGGCACTGGCACTCGTTCGCTGATGTAGCCATGTTTTACCGCTGTGGCTACCACCCTGTTCCACGCCACCGTAAAGTTGTTGAGTGTGCTGGTTTTGGGCTTCCTAGCCATTTGCCTATCCCGCCATAGTTCAAATGCCTGTATGTCCCTGTGCTCCAGTTGTTCCAAATACCTGTCACCAAAGTAGGGAATGAAATACTTCTCTATGCAGGTGATGTAGGTGCTGTAAGCCGTTCTACCCTCAGCAGCATCCACCTGACTCCTAAGTTCTGCCAGTGTCAGTTGGGCGATGTGTGCAAACAGGTGTGTTCGGTGTGCTAAACCCAGCCTGGTGCGGTAGCGGGCTTCGTCGTAGATATCGCAGGCACGGGCTATGGCTGCTTCTATGCTGCTGGCACCGGTAGTCTGTCTGTGCCAAGTACCTGAAGCCAACCTAAAGCGGCATTGGTAGCGTTGGCTGCGGCTGCGGCGATAAACCGTCAATGCACCATCTCGCAGGACTATCTGCGTGGGTGGGTTGGTGGTGGGCGATGTTGGGGTGTGACGGGCTGGTAGGACAGCGTGGGCTTTTAGGTTGAGTGATTCAATCACCACCGCACCTGACTGGGGCAAACAACAACCCAAGCCCACAAAGACAAAAGCCACCGCAGGGTCTCGGTGGCTTTTGCAAGAAGGAATCTGGTGGGACGTGCGGGGGTCGAACCCACGACAAACGGATTAAAAGTCCGCTGCTCTACCAACTGAGCTAACGTCCCGTCAATAAGCTTGTGACTTACTGCCAAGCCTTAAATTATAGCCTTGTTTTTTTGCCTAATTCTTGGGTGTAGAAAGTTGGTTCATTACCCAGCCTGCCGCACTCATGCCGAAGCTGGCGGTCACTGCGACGCTGGAGCCGTAGCCATGGCAATTGAGGCTGTTGTCGGTGGGTCCCTGCACTGGCGCTTGCGATGTTTGCACGGCTTCAGCGCTAAACACGCAGCTGACATGCATCTTCTTGCCATCACGCGGTGCGCCATGGTATTTGCGCAGGCGGTACCGCACTTTGGCTAGCAATGGGTCGTGGGTGCAGGCACTCAAATCCCTCACGGATGCTTGGTGGGCCATGCGCTTTCCGCCAGCGGCGCCTACAGTTATGAAAAGCTTACGCGTGTGCAGCGCCCAATAGGCCATCGCCGTCTTGGCGAACACTTGATCGCACGCATCAATAACGGCATCAGCGTCCTGTGGCACCAAAGCCTCCCAGTTGTCCGGCGTTACGAACTCGTCAATACCCCGTACCTGACAAATGGGGTTTATGAGCGCAATACGCTGGGCCATGGCATCAATTTTGGACACACCTAGGGTAGTGCTGAGCGCCTGAATTTGTCGATTGATATTGGACTCAGTTACATGGTCCATATCGATCAGCGTTAGGCGCTCTATACCGCTGCGCGCTAAAGCTTCCGCGGCCCAGGAGCCAACGCCCCCCAGCCCAACTACCACTACATGCGACCGCCGAATTTCGGCAGCTCCGGCAGCCCCGTATAAGCGATCGAGTCCGCCAAAGCGTCTATCGGCATCCATGGGCTGGCAAGCATCAAGTTCAGCCATGGCGGAGGCGCTTGGAAAATTCAGCAGCGCCGTATAGCCTACTATTGCTGCTGCTGCTGCTGTTGCTGCTGTTGCTGCTTCATGCGTGCTAGCCGCTCTTTGGCAATATCCGCCGCTTCACTTTGCGGGTAATTCGCCACCAGGTCTTCCAGTGTTTTGCGGGCCAGCGTCAGGTCCTTGAGTTCGAGTTGGCAATTTGAAATCGCCAACCAAGCCTCGGGCACGCGGGAATAAGCAGGACTGCGCGCAATCATTTTGCGAAAACTGCTGACGGCAGCCGGGTAATTCTTAAGCACAAACTGTGCGTTACCCAGCCAAAACAAGGCCGAGTTGCCGTAGCCACTCTGCGGGTACCGGCCCAGAAAATCTGCGAAAGTGTTTTGCGCAGCCTCGAACTCGCCACCCCGAAAACTTGCCAGCGCAGCATCAAACATTCGTTTTTCACCCGCCTCAGCCAAAAATTCTCCACCTTCGTGGCTGACTTTGAAGGGCTCCATCCGCTGCAAGCGCTCTTCCAAGCGCTTGATTTGCTCGGCCTGGCGGCGCTGCGCCTCGTTCATGTCGCGGCCCAGTTGTTCGCCTTGGCCACGAATTTTGGCGGCCTCGCCGTTGGTCGCTTCCCATTGGTTTTGCAAATCGAGCAAGCTGCGGCGTAGGCTGGCAATTTCCTCAGCCTGCCGCTTCGATTCATCAAGCAATTTTTGGTCAGTTTCCCGGCGAAGTGCTTCTATTCTCTGACGCAAATCCAAAATCGCGCGGCGCGCCTCGTCATCGTCGAAAAGGCCTGCCGTCGCGGAGCCCGCGCAAACCAATAAGGCCGTAGCGGTCAGCAGACTGCGCAAGGAACGGACGGGTATTACGATTTTCATAGTTACCGGATCACAATTTCAGCACGGCGGTTTTTCTCCATCGCCATCTCACTTTCGCCGGTGGCGGCGGGCTTTTCTTTACCAAAACTTATGGATTCCATTTGCGCATCTGCTACACCCAGCAAAGACAGCGCTTTACGAACTGCATCCGCCCGCTTTTGCCCTAAGGCGAGGTTGTACTCCCGGCCACCGCGTTCATCGGTGTGTCCCTCGATGCTGATGCGTTGGTTTTTGTTGGCCTTCAAGTTGCGCGCATTGGTTTCAATGATGGCTTGGTACTCTGGCCGGATGGCGAAGCTGTCGAACTCAAAGTAAATCGTGCGTGCATTGGCCGCGGCCAAGGCATCTGCGCCTGCGCCTGCAGCTGAACCCGAAGTGCTTTTTGCACCGGCTGTCGTATCGAGTGTCGCAACGCTAGACTTTTTATCAACAGCAGCCGAGGTAGTTGCCGGGGTAAGGGTTTTCATCGCCGTACTGGCTTGGCCCGACTTGTCCTCTACGCTCACGTCATTGAGCTTAATGGGTGAACTACAGGCAGCCAACAATCCAATAAAGGCTACGATCACGGTCCACTTATACATAACTAACTCCTTAATAAAAATAATAGGGCGTCCAACAAGGTTCACTGGGGAATCAGCGGTCCCCAATCGGGCTCTCGCAAATCACCGCTTTGGCCTGCCAAGCGCGCTTTGACTTTGCCGTCAATCGTAGTTGTCATCAGGGCCTCGCGCCCCTGCTGCTGGGTAGCGTAAATGATCATTCGACCATTGGGCGCAAAGCTGGGGTTTTCGTCTGCCATGGTGTCCGTCAAGCCCATTGCCTGCCCGGTGCTCAGATCTTGAATATGCAATTTAAAAGCCCCGGCGACCCTTGAAATATAGGCCAGCCAGCGCCCGTCAGGGCTAAGCGTGGGTGAAATGTTGTAGCTACCACTGAAGGTGACCCGCTCAGCATTACCGCCTGAAGCTGCAATTTTGTAAATCTGGGGTGATCCGCCACGGTCACTGACAAAATAAATCTGGCGCCCATCTGCTGTGAAGACTGGCTCCGTATCAATAGCTGTGGAGGTGGCCAAGCGGCGGGGCTCCGCGCTTGTGGCGCCGACATCGAGCAGAAACAATTGGGATCCTCCGTCACGGCTCAGGGTTAGAGCCAGTGTTTTTCCATCGGGGGACCAGGCGGGGGCGCTATTGGAACCTTTGAAGTTAGCCACCAAGCGACGTTTTCCAGTATCGACGTCATGTACGTAGACCACCGGCTTTCGCGATTCAAAGGACACATAGGCCAATTGATTGCCGTTGGGCGCCCATGACGGGGAAATGATGGGCTCCAAACTGCGTAAGGCCGACTGCGCGCTTTCACCGTCAGAATCGGCCACCCACAAGTTGTAAATCGAAGCGGTTTTGGTGACATAGGCGATGCGGGTCGCGAAAACGCCCTTTTCTCCGGTCAATTTTTCATACACGGCGTCGGCAATGCGGTGGGCAACCCGCCGCAGTTCGGCAGCAGGGGCTGCGTGACTTTGACCACCCAGGTCTTGTGCCCTTACACTGTCCCACAAGCGAAACCGCACCTCGTAGCGATCGTCACCCACACGGGTAATGCTGCCGGTCAACAGGGCATCGGCCCCCTGCTTGCGCCAACTTGGCAAATCAGGACGGGCATTTTCGTCTAACACCGCGCCGACCGGGTCAACGGCGCGAAACTGGCCACTACGCTCCAAGTCCGCCTGCACAATCGCGGCGATTTTTTGGGTCATGCCCTCATTGCCCTTGAATCCCGCAACCGCAATCGGAAACTGCGTTAAGCCGGAGCCGGAGACTTCAACGCGAAATTGCGACATGGCCTTGGAACCCGTCAAGATGAGCACTAGGCAGAGGAAAAATTTGGTCATACCCGCGGATTATCCCAAATAAACGCTACGGCTCGACGATCTCTGGTTTGAGGTCTTTACAGATGCACCGACCAGGCTTGGCGGGATCGGATAGCAGATCGACGCTGCAAAGCGCAGACGGTCGAATTTGGGGGTGGGGCCTATACTCTGAGTCCTTCGATTGCGCACCGCAAGTCGCTGCGTTCACCGCTTGCCACGCCACACCATGCATAAAGCCCGAAATTTTTAGGTGAATTCAGAGATGCTTACCAAGCTGGAGAAACATATTCGGTTACCCGCAATCTACGCGGTCGCAGTGGCAGTCAGTCTACCGATCGCCCTAGTCAATATCAGCAAGTTGCTTGCTCTGCTCACTGCGTTGATGCTGCTTATGGGCCCTCGCCCCGAAAAGCATACGCTAGCCGTGCACCGGCTGTGGCCAATGCGTCTAATAGTCATCGCTTTTGCCTTGTTTTGGATCAGCGCCATTTGGAGCACCGGGACGACGGCTCAGATATTTAAATCGGTTTCGCAACATGGGAATTTATTAATCATTCCCATCCTGTATTGCCTGGTACGCAGCCGGGAAGAGGCGGCCGTAGCACTTCGTATTTTTTTCGCGGGGCAGTTACTTCTGGCACTCAGTACCTGTGCACTGTATTTGCACGTCCCATTGCCCTGGAAACTTACCGATGATGGGCAACCTTACGCAGTATTTTCAAGTTACCTAGACCAACCCATCATGACCGCTATTTTTGCGTCGATGGCCTGGCACCTTCGGGAACTCCTTCCGCGCAAGGGGCAAAATTTTTACGCTGTTTCGATTATTTGTATTGCCTTGGGCGTGGTATTTTTTATATTTATTGGGCGCACCGGGCATCTGGTCGCACTAGGCCTTTTGACCTTGGCCGCTTTTTGGGAGATGCCCCGCCGCTTCCGCCCTGCCATAGTAGTGTTTCCACTTCTCATGGCGTTGATGGCCCTGAGCTTTTCCCCGAAAGTTTCAGAGCGTTTCCTCACTGCCAAATCAGAAATTCAAGCTGCTGTTGCGCGAGGCAATGTAACGAACGACCCAACGTCTATCGGAGTTCGGTTAAATTTTTGGGCAAACTCCATCCGCGCTATTGAAGATAGTCCATGGATTGGCCACGGTGCTGGCAGTTGGAACAGCCAATACAACGCAATCCAAAAGCAAATCGCCGGTGATTCCTTTGTTGAAGTTTCGGCAAACTCCCACCAAGAGTATTTATTTTGGGGCGTTGAATTGGGCTTGCCTGGCATAGCGCTTTTGTTGGCAATTCTTTTTTCGTTTTACCGCCTTGCTAATTCGCTACAAGAGTCCAGCCGCCGCGCCACACAGTCAGTAACCGTTGCGATTGCCATTGCCTGCCTCTTCAACTGCGCGCTATTTGATGCTTATATTGGTGACTATTTGTGTATCGCACTTGCCTTGGTGCTTTGCTATGGTCTAAAACCGGCGAAAGAGCCCAGTGAGCGCTCTTACGACCTGGCGCAGAAAATATGACGCAACAGGAATTGAGCGCCTCGCGGACGATTGCCTACCGTCTGAAAAACATTTGGCCTTATTTCAAAAGTCCAGGCTACGCTTGGCTACTTACGGCACTTGGGTCTGTGGTCATTGCAGGAACCGAAGTGCTAATTCCTGCACTCATGCAACCCCTTCTAGATAGCGGATTTAAAAAAGGTGCGGTGCCGCTTTGGGCCGTGCCTGTCTGCATTATTTTGATTTTCGCGGCACGCGGGTTAGCCAATTTCATAGCCCAAATGGCTCTGGCGAAAATTGCTAACCTAGGCCTACTGAAAATACGCCTGGCTATGTTTTCTAAATTGCTTTTGGCTGATTTTTCATTATTTAAACAGCAATCTTCCAGTAGCCTCTCCAACACCATGGTTTTCGAAGTGCACTCGGGCTCTGTGCTGTTAGTGCAAGCCTTAATGACCACCACCAGAGACACATTAACCTTGGCAGCATTGCTTTGTTATTTGTTTTATCTGAACTGGAAACTTACCTGTATTGTGGGACTGCTTTTCCCAGCAGTCGCCTGGGTAATGCAGTCATTGACAAAGCGCCTTTACAGTATCACCAAGTCAGGCCAAGAGGCTACCGATAAATTAGCCTATGTCATTGAGGAAAACGTACTTGCGCAGAAAGATATTCGCCTCTATGCCGCGCAAGATGCGCAGCAAAAGCGCTTTGAAACATTGGGCAATTCCTTAAATCGCCTGTTTATGAAGTCCACTGCCGCCGCAGCTGCCATGACACCGCTAACCCAGCTCGTTTCAGCGGTAGCGCTGTCTGCGGTAATTACGGTCGCCATGTTTCAAAGCCAGACGGACAACAACACAGTCGGTGGATTCGCGGCCTTTGTGATGGCGATGCTGATGCTCATTGCCCCGGTAAAGCACTTATCCGAAGTCGCCAGTCCCCTCACGCGTGGGCTAGCGGCCGTTGAAAAAGGTATTTTTCTTTTAGCCCAGACACCTGATCAATCAAGTGGGGAGTATCGCAAGCAAAGAGCCAATGGCGCAATTTCGTTCTCTAAGGTCAGTGTTGCCTATGAGCCGGACAAGCCCTTGGCCTTGGATCAATTTTCTCTAGAAATTTCGCCGGGTGAAACGCTGGCGCTAGTCGGTAGTTCAGGCGCGGGTAAAACCACACTTGTCAATTTACTGCCGAGGTTTATTGAGAGCACCGAAGGGACGGTGCTTCTGGATGGTGTGCCGTTACAGCAATGGGATCTTGTTTCCTTAAGGGCCCAATTTGCCTTGGTAAGCCAGCACGTATTTATGTTGAACGAAAGCATTGCTGAAAATGTGGCCTTGGGCGCGCAAGTTGATAGAGCCAAGGTACTTCGTTGCTTAGAGGCCGCCAATCTAAGTGACTACCTAAGTTTTTGTCCGCTGGGAATCGATACCTTGGTGGGGCATAACGGGATGGAATTATCGGGCGGCCAACGTCAGCGCATGGCGATCGCCAGAGCACTCTACAAAGACGCCCCCCTATTGCTCTTGGACGAGGCTACTTCTGCCCTGGACACACAGTCTGAAAAAATGGTTCAGCAGGCCCTTCAAAGACTGATGCAAGGCCGCACTACGATCATCATTGCGCATCGATTGTCCACGGTGCAACACGCCGATCGAATCGTCGTCATGCACGAGGGACGCTGCGTTGAAGTGGGGAGTCACAATACGCTGCTCGCTTTGGGTGGACGCTACGCGCAGCTTTACCAATCAGGCCTACACGACCAGCCCGCATCACCCGAATAGCGCTACCTTAAAGTTAATAGGCGCTGGTGCCGCGCCGATCTTCATAAGCGCTAAAACATTTAAGGGCGAAGTGCGCTAATGTCGTCCTTCTGCTTACCAGTACGCGTGGTAACAACAGCAGGTTTTGCGCCGAACTTGCGTCTGCCCTGCCTCTTCGGGTCGTGGTGGCGGTGAAGTAGCCGGCCTGCCGCACCTGTTGCACCGTGGCGGCATCAAGGGCGCCGTAGGGATAACAAAAGTGGCGAACCTGGCCCCGACCCGGCAGACTTGCCTCCAAATCGATGCGGGACTGTGTAACTTGATAATACTGAGCACCTGCATCTAACTGCGGCAAGTTCAGATGGTCACAGGTATGCGAACCCACTTCCTGCCCGTGGTCTATCCATTCGCTTAGTTCTTGCGCGCTCATCAATGGAACTTGCGCTACGCCATGCGACGCATCCCATGCATTAGTTTGCCCCAGCATGCCACTCACCGCATAACAAGTAGCGCTAAATCCGTAACGCTGCAGCACCGGCAAAGCCAATTCCAGGTTGTTGCGGTAGCCGTCGTCAAATGTGATGCCAAATACTTTCCCCTGCGCCTTACCTTCCAAATAAGGGAGCAAAGCGCTCATCGATAAACCCTGGTAGCCCAACAGATGCATAAACGCCATTTGCCGCCTGAAAGCTGCCGGGCGAACGACTAACCCACGAAAGGGTGCACCAGGGCTTAGCTGTTCCCCTATCTGGTGGTACATCAGTATGGGAATTTTCACGGGACTGTCCTACGGCGTGCCAATTGTTCCAAGTACACCTGCTTGTGTTGTTCGGCGAACTTCGATGCGTTACGGGCACCCGCAAACATCAAGGCCTTATGCCCAAGATCGGCGCCTAGCTGCGCATCATCCAAGACGCGCAGTACGGCCTCTTGCAGCGCCCTCACATCCAAAGGATCCTCCAGCAAAAGCGCATCTACACCGTCACTAAGCTCACTGCTGATACCACAGTAGGCCGGGCCACTGACAAGCACCGGCAGTGCAAATGCCATGGCCTCCAGGACCACCATCGCGTAAGTATCCTCCAGCGTTGGATGAACCAGGCAATCGGCCGCTGCATAGGCGACGTCCATCGCGTCCAGCGCTCCCAAAAAGAAAACGCGGTCCGCCAGCCCCTGCGCATCGCACAGTGCACGCATGGCGCCGATCTGCTTGGATGTGCCAGCTACTGCCAGCACCACCTGCGCTGGCAATTGGCCCAGTGCCTTCAATAGCTGCGGTAAACCCTTCTTACGCATGTCATTGCCTACAAAAAGCAAACATTTGGATTGCAATGGCAAACCCAGCGTTTGTCTGGCAAGCTGCTTTTCTGCTTCATTCACCCTGCGTGGCTCAAACACACACACCGGCGTAATTTGGGCAAGCGGCTGCGCCAGCCGCGGAAAACTCGATAGCAGTGCAGCGCCTAGCCACGGGGACACCACTACACATTGCTTATCGGCCCGGTAGCGTGCACGCTCCAAGGCCAAATAACAGAGCAATCGGGGGCTGCTAAGCACCTTCAAGCAGCGCAAGCACCATCGCCAACCACGCTTGTTTGCAAACAAGCTGTACGTTACGGGGACGACATGAACCGTTTGCACATCTCCGTGCCACGAATTTTCATGGGAATGCACAATATCAAAGCCGGTCCGGGTCGCGCGCCAGGTCATCCAAGCAAAAAATAAATAATTCAACCAGCGCGGCCGACGAACAGGGCGGGCAATTCGATGGTAGGTCACACCAGGCACGGGCGGGCCAAATTCCTGGGAAAAAACATGTACCTCATCGGTTTGTGCCAGCGCTTGGGCCAGCGTCACCACATAACGCTCGGCGCCGCCTGCTGCATTATCAAATCGGCACACCAACAAAGCAATACGCAGGCGCTTAGTGGTCATTTGAAGTGCTTCCGTCATGCGACTTACAACAACACAATATCGTATTGTTCCTGCCCCATAGCGCCCTCCGCTTGAAGGGACACCGGCTTACCGATGAACTCACTCAAGCCCGCTAAATGCTGGCTTTCTTCATCCAGTAATAAGTCGATGACTTGGGGTGCGGCCACGACGCGAAACTCCTTCGGGTTGAACTGGCGCGCTTCACGCAAAATTTCCCTAAAGATGTCATAGGCCACACTGCGTGCGGTTTTGACAATGCCCTTGCCCTGGCAGGATGGGCAGGGTTCGCACAGCATATGCGCCAGCGACTCGCGCGTGCGCTTGCGTGTCAACTCCACCAGCCCCAGTTGCGAAAAACCGCCCGCCATGGTTTTGACGCGGTCGCGGGATAACTGTTTGCGAAATTCGGCCAACACCGCTTCGCGGTGTTCCTCGCGCGCCATATCAATAAAGTCGGCCACTATGATGCCGCCCAGATTACGCAAACGCAATTGCCGAGCCAATGCCTGGGCTGCTTCCAGATTGGTTTTGAAAATCGTGTCGTCAAAATTGCGTGCACCTACATAGCCACCGGTGTTCACATCGACGGTGGTCAGCGCCTCGGTCTGGTCCACGATCAAATAGCCGCCAGACTTCAAATCCACCCGCCGTCCCAGCGCCTTGGCAATTTCCTCATCCACCGAAAACAAATCGAAAATCGGGCGCTCGCCCTTGTAGTGCAGCAGTTTTTTGGCCGCTTGTGGCATGAACTCGCTGCCAAAAGCATGCAGCAACTCAAACTGCTCACGCGAATCGACACGGATGGTTTGGGTGGCCTCGCCCACCAAGTCGCGCAATACGCGTTGCAGCAAATTCAAATCCTGGTGCAACAAGCTGGGCGGCGGCAGGCGTTGCCCAGCTTCTTTGATACGCGCCCAGGCTTTGCGCAAATAGGCGATGTCGTCGGCAATCTCGGCGTCGCTGGCATCTTCGGCATTGGTGCGCAATATATAGCCGCCACCGGCCTCACCGGCCAGCTCCTGCACCCGGCGGCGCAAGGCTTCGCGTTGCTCTAGCGGTATTTTTTGCGATACGCCGATATGGTCATCTTGGGGCAAAAACACCAACATACGCCCAGCCACGCTAATTTGTGTTGATAAGCGCGCGCCTTTGGTGCCCATCGGGTCTTTAATCACCTGCACCATCAGGGCCTGGCCTTCAAACACCTGCCGCTCAATAGGCACCAGCGCCTGGCTGGCGCGCGCAGCACTGAGCGTTTCGCCTTCGGCGGGTTTGTGCCAGACATCGGCCACATGTAAAAACGCGGCGCGCTCCAGCCCAATATCAATAAAGGCTGACTGCATACCCGGCAGCACGCGCGAGACTTTGCCGATATAAACATTACCCACCAAGCCACGCTCCAAGGTGCGCTCTACATGCAGCTCTTGCACCGCACCGTGCTCGATCACGGCGACCCGCGTTTCCTGCGGCGACCAGTTGACCAAAATATCCTGTTGCATCGCTTTAATCCCAAGCGCCCATGGTACGCAGCAGCTGTGCAGTTTCAAACAAGGGCAAGCCCATGATGCCAGAATAACTGCCTTCCATCCGCGCGATAAAAGCTGCTGCCCGGCCCTGCACCGCGTAGGCACCTGCTTTGCCCAAGGGCTCGCCGCTTGCGGCATACCGCGCTATGGCCTCAGGTTCCAATGCATCAAATACCACATCGGACGCGCTGCAAGCCTGCGCCACGCGTCCGCCCCAGCCCACCGAGACAGCGGTAAACACCTGGTGCGTGCGACCCGATAACTGCGCCAGCATGCGCTGCGCATCCTGCGCGTCTGCGGGCTTTCCCAATATTGTCCCACCCAAAGCCACCGTGGTGTCGGCGCACAACACCGGCGCGTCCGGCAGGCCCAAGCGCTGCAAACGCGCCAAGGCTGCGCCCAGCTTCAGAACGGTAACGCGCTGCACATAGTCGCGCGGTGCCTCGCCCGACAACACCACTTCCAGCGCCTCGCTGTCCTCATCGGCGCCCGGCAACAGCAGTTGGTGCACCACGCCTAATTGGTCCAGCAACTGGCTGCGCCGGGGGCTTTGCGACGCAAGGTAAATAAAAGGCGGTGTCATGGCGCGCGGTAAAGGTCAAATCCGTGGGTAAAAAATTATTCGCGATGGTAGGGGTGGTTGGCATTGACCGACCAGGCGCGGTACAACTGCTCTATCAACAAGACCCGCGCCATGGCGTGCGGCAGCGTGAGGTCCGACAAGCGTATGCGCTCATGCGCGCTGGCGCGAAACGCCGGCTCAAGACCGTCGGGCCCGCCGATCACCAGCGCCACATCGCCCCCGCTGTTTTGCCAGTCGTTCAGGCGCTGCGCCAGGGCCAGCGTGGTCAAGGCGCTGCCGCGTTCGTCCAGCACCACAATGCGTGTGCCCTTGGGAATCGCCGCTTCTATGCGCGCGCGCTCTGCGGCGTACAAAGTGTCCAGGGTCTTGGAGCCGCGCGGCTCGGTTTTTACGGCTTTGAGCTCGATGCGTATTTCATGCGGGAAGCGCTTGGCGTAATCGTCCCAGGCGGTTTGTGCCCAATCGGGCACCCGCTGCCCTACCGCGACGATGTACAGGCGCACCGCCGCGTCAGCCCTTGCGTACGGGCTTGGCCGCAGGCCGCTTAGGCGCTGCTTTCTTGGCGGCGGGTTTGGCGCGCGTGCTGCTGGCAGGCACGATCACTTTGCCCACGGTGCGCACCGGTGTTTTGGCGGCGGGCTTGGGCACAGCCCCAGACGCAGCACTCCTGCGCACGGGCGACTTGGCGGCCGCGCTCTTTTTGGCAACCTTGGCAGCAGCCTCTTCGTTTTTGCGCACTTGGGCTTTGGAGGGAAATGCCTCTGCCACGCCGATCTTGGCGGCGTTGGAACGGCGCAAGGTGGCCGGTGCTTTGGGCTTGGCAGCTTCCACCACCACTTTGGGCGGTGCTGTGGGCTTGGCTACGCCGAGTTTCAAGCGCACCGGCTTTTCGCCCCATAGCTCTTCCAGGTTGTAGTACTGGCGAAAGTTGGGCTGCATGATGTGCACCACCGCCTGGCCGCAGTCCACAATAATCCATTCGCCATTGCCCTCGCCTTCGATGCGCGGCTTAGAAAAACCGGCTTCGCGCACCGCATCACGCACACTGGCGGCCAGCGCTTTGGTCTGGCGGTTGGACGTGCCCGAGGCCACGATCACCCGCTCAAACAAGGCCGAGAGTTCCTCGGTATCAAACACCACTATGTCCTGCGCCTTCACGTCCTCCAGGCCATCGACGATGGCGCGCTGTAGTTTCTGGATATCGTTTTTCTTATTGGCGGGGGAAGTGGTCATCAGGGCGTTAGGTAAAGGTGGTGGTCTGCAATATAGCGCGCCACCGGCTCGGTGAGCAGCGCCTGGGTGGAATAGCGGCGGGATATGCGCTCGCGAATGTCGGTGGAACTCACGGCTTGGGCCGCCATGGGCAGGGTATGGAAGGAAAACCGGGTGCGCAAATCAGGGTCCAGAGGGGCCACTTGGCCCGTCGCATCCGGACGGACAGCGACCCAAATTATAGCCAGCCGGGCTATTTCTTCAGGCCGGTGCCATTGGGCCAAGCCCGCCGCTTGGTCTTGGCCTAGCAAGAGCATGAGTTGGGTCTGTGGTCTTTGCGCGCGCAAAGCCGCCAATGTGTCCACGGTGTAGCTCGGTCCCTCGCGGCGTATTTCGCTGTCATCGACCAGCACATCGGCCAAGGGCGCAAACAGCAAACGGCACATTTCCAGGCGGTGCGCCGCATCCGTCAGGGCGCGCGCTTTGTGCCATGCATGCCCGGTGGGCACGATGCGCAATTGCGTTAAGTCCAGCTGCGCCAGCGCGGCCCTGGCCAGCGCCAGGTGCCCGGTATGCGGCGGGTCAAACGCGCCGCCGAAAACACCGATGCGCTCGGCTGCGCTCAAACCCAGTCCCGCCGCACCAGAAACTGCTCGTACAAAGCCGCCTCCGCGCTGCCCGGTTCCGGCTGGTGCTGGTAGGACCAGCTCACCTGCGGCGGCATGGACAGCAATATCGACTCGGTACGCCCGCCCGATTGCAAGCCGAAATGCGTGCCCCGGTCCCATACCAGGTTGAATTCCACATAGCGCCCGCGCCGGTACAACTGAAAAGCGCGTTCGCGCTCGGTATAAGCCATGTCTTTACGTCGCTGCACGATAGGGAAATAGGCGTTTACAAAAGAGTCGGCCAGCGCGCGCAGCATGGCAAAACTGCCGTCTTGGCCTAGCTCGGAAAAATCGTCAAAAAACACCCCGCCGATGCCGCGCGGCTCGTTGCGGTGCTTGAGGAAAAAATACTCGTCGCACCAGGTCTTAAAGCGCGGGTACTTATCTGCGCCAAAAGGGTCTAAAGCTGTTTTGCAGCTTTGGTGGAAATGCACCGCGTCTTCTTCAAAACCATAGATCGGCGTCAGGTCCATACCGCCACCAAACCAGCACACCGGGCTGCCGTCCGGCGCTTTGGCAGCCAGCATGCGCACGTTCATGTGTACCGTGGGCGCGTAGGGGTTGCGAGGGTGAAAAACCAGCGACACACCGATCGCCTCAAAACCCGAGCCCGCCAACTCGGGCCGGTGCTGGGTGGCACTAGGCGGCAGGCGCGGCCCGCGCACATGCGAAAAACCAACCCCAGCCCGCTCAAACACCAGACCACCTTCCAATATTTGGGTAATACCATCGCCTTGCAGGGTCTCGCCTGCGGGTTTGCTCCAGGGGTCTACTACAAAGCTGCCACCGTCCATAGCCGATACCGCGCCGGTCAGGCGCGCTTGCAGGTCGAGCAGGTAGTGGCGGACGTTGTCGGTGGTGGCGGCGAGCATGGTCTGGGTTCCTGTATCGGGCTTGTTGTAATTAGGCACTCTTCGTAAAGTCGCTACACCGCGGCACCTGTCGCAACGGGCGATAGCTAAGCCTGTGCATTGTCA
>CANFJQ010000072.1 GCA_947447615.1 Comamonadaceae bacterium | reverse complement strand
GTTTTGGGTCCGGGGGCAGCGCAAGTTGTGCCCAGACCCGAAGGTGAAACGGGCAATCTCTACGCGCAGGAATGCCAAGTAGGCCAACGTTGACGGGGCCCCCGGAGTTGGCGGGTAGGTAGCACCGAGCTTTTGAGTGATCAAAGGCCCAGAGTAATGGTGGTCACACATTGGGGCAACCCAGCGTGCACAGAATCCGGCTTATCGGTGGGCTTCACACTTTTTCATGCCCTCAAGCCGCCAGCGCCTCCTGCGCCGCTTGTACCTGCGGGCGCAGATGCGCCACCATATCAGCCACCATCGCGTCCAGGTCAAAGCGCGGGGCCCAGCCCCAATCCGCGCGGGCCACGCTGTCGTCGATGGACTGGGGCCAACTGTCGGCAATCGCCTGGCGGTAGTCAGGCGCGTAGTCCAGGGCAAAGCCGGGTATTTGGCGCGCAATAGCAGCGGCCAGTTGCGCAGGGGTAAAGCTCAGCGCGGCCAGGTTGTAGCTATGGCGTTCGGCGATGGAGTGTGCGGGTGCGTCCATCAGTTCGAGCGTGGCGCGGATAGCGTCGGGCATGTACATCATGGGCAGCGCAGTATGCGGCGCCAAAAAGCTGGTGTAGTGGCCCTGGCGCAATGCGGCGTGGAATATCTCGATGGCGTAATCGGTGGTGCCGCCACCGGGCGCGGTTTTCCAGCTAATAAGGCCGGGGTAGCGCAAGCTGCGCACGTCCACGCCATGCACCCGGTGGTACCAGGCGCACCAGCCTTCGCCAGCGAGCTTGGAGACGCCATACACCGTGCCCGGGTCCATGACGCAATGCTGCGGCGTATGCAGCTTGGGGCTGCCCGGCCCGAATGCTGCAATCGAGCTGGGCCAGAAAACCCGCAAGCGGACCTGGCGCGCCAGCTCCAAGACATTGAGCAAACTGCGCATATTCAAGTCCCAAGCCCATGCCGGGTGCTGCTCTCCGCGCGCGGACAAAGCGGCGGCCAAGAGGTAAATTTGCGTGATGCCTTGCTGGGCGACCAAGCGCTGCAAAGCATCCGCATCCGTGGCATCCAAGATGTGGTGCGTCATGCCCGCTGGCAGCGCGGCAGGTGGCCCAACGATGTCGCTCAGCACTACGGCTTCGGCGCCGTGGCGCGCTGCTAATGCGTGGCCTAAGTCGGTGCCGATTTGGCCATTTGCGCCGATGATCAAAATGCGCGGCTTCATGCTGCGGCTCCTTCGCTCAAGATACCTAGCTCGCGGCCTGCTTGTGCAAACGCGGCGGCGGCAAACTCCAAATCAGCGCGGCTATGGACTGCACTAATCTGCACGCGGATTCGCGCTTTGCCACGCGGCACCACGGGGAAGAAAAAGCCCACGACATACACGCCCAACTCCAGCAAGCGCGCCGCCATGCGCTGCGCCAACACCGCATCGCCCACCATCACCGGGATGATGGGATGCTCGCCCGGCGGCAATTCGAAACCGGCATCAAGCAATGCACTGCGGAAATAGCGCGTGTTGTCTGCCAGCGTGTCGCGCAACGCGGTACTGGCCTCTAGCAAATCCAGCACGGCAATCGATGCACCGGCGATTACGGGCGCCAAGGTGTTAGAAAACAAATAAGGCCGCGAGCGCTGGCGCAGCAGCGCAATCACCTCTTTGCGCCCACTGGTAAAACCGCCGCTGGCGCCGCCCAAGGCTTTGCCCAAAGTGCCGGTGATGATGTCCACGTTGCCGAACACGCCCCGATGCTGCGCCGTACCGCGTCCGCTGGCGCCTACAAAGCCGGTGGCGTGGCATTCGTCCACACCTAAGAGCGCGCCGTACTGGTCGCACAAGCGGCGCATCACATCGAGCTGCGCAATCGTGCCGTCCATAGAAAACACGCCGTCGGTAAACACCAGGGTGTGGCGCACACCGGCGCTTGCGGCCTCTTGCAGGCAGCGCTCCAAGTCAGCCATGTCATTGTGCCGGTAGCGCCAGCGCTGCGCTTTGCACAGGCGTATGCCGTCGATGATGGAGGCGTGGTTGAGCTCGTCGCTGATGATGGCGTCTTGCTCGCTCAGCAGCGGCTCGAACAAACCGCCATTGGCATCAAACGCGGCGGCGTACAAAATCGTGTCCTCGGTGCCTAGAAACGCTGACAAACGCGCCTCTAAAGTTTTGTGTACATCTTGTGTGCCGCAGATAAAGCGTACAGAACTCAAGCCATAGCCATGACTGTCCAGCGCCGCATGCGCGGCTGCCAGCACCTGCGGGTGCGACGACAATCCCAAATAATTGTTGGCGCACAAATTAATCACCTCGCGCCGCTGGCCGTCTGCGCCCAAGGTGTGGATGTGCGCGCCTTGCGGGCTGCCCAGCACGCGCTCTTGTTTGAACAAACCGGCCTCTTCGATGCCCGCTAATTCGTGCTTTAGGTGCTGATAAAAATCGCTGCTGTTTGCCATGTGGTTTTTCCTTTCCCTGAGGTGTGCTGGCCGGTTCGTGGACAATCGAATCCACCATGTTCGATGAATTTATTATTTGTGCAGTATATCGAACATATTTCGGTATAAAGGAATTTTATGGCTTCCCGTAGTGCAAAAACCACAAGCGCGCCCGCGCGCCATCCGCTCCCCGCCGAGCCGCCCCGCGTGGGCGATACGCTGGCTGCGCTGCGCCAGGCGCGCGCGTTGTCGCTGGACGAGTTGTCCCGCCTGGCGGGCGTGTCCAAATCCATGCTTTCGCAAATCGAGCGCGCCCAGGCCAACCCGACAGTAGCCGTGGTCTGGCGCTTGGCCAATGCCCTAGGCGTGCCGCTGGCGGACTTGCTGCACCAAGCCCCCGCGCCCCAAGCCCCGGCTATCGCCCTGATACCCGCCCACGCCACGCCGGCGCTGCGCAGCCCGGACGGCCTGTGCGAGCTACGCATCCTGGGCCCGATCGAGCTGGCCGGGCAATTTGAGTGGTACGCGCTGACGGTGCAGCCCGGCGGCGCTTTGGAGTCACAAGCCCACGAAGCGGGCACGCGCGAACACCTGACGGTGCACAGCGGCGCGCTGCAAGTGCAAGCAGGTGATGTGCAGCAAAAACTGCAATCCGGCGAAACAGCGCGCTACGCCGTGGACTGCCAACACAGCATCCGCAATCCGGGCAAAAGCGTGGCCAATGCTTGGCTGGTGGTGGTGCATCCGGCCTAAGGGCCGCGTATGCAAAGGCTTGCGTATTGGGCCAAATAACTTAGGGCGCCATCGCCAAGGCGGTTGCAAAGCGGGGGTTAGACAAGGAATCTAGGTGGTAGGCGCAGCCTGCTGCTTGCATCGCAAAAGCGCTACACTTTGCGCATGAAAACTGCCACCCTGCCATCGATTCGCGTAGAGCCCGCTTTGCGTTCTACGGTGGAGTCGGTTTTGGGTGAAGGGGAGTCGCTGTCCCAATTCGTGGAAAACGCAGTGCGCACTACGGTACAGCACCGGCAGCAGCAAAGCGCTTTTGTGGCGCGCGGCCTTGCATCCTTGGCAGAGGCGCAGCAAAGCCAAGACTTTGTGGAAGCGGACCAAGTCTTGGCCGATTTGCGCAGCCGATTGGCAAAGGCCCGCGCCAAAATCCAAAAGCCAGGTGCATGACGTTTCAAGTCCGGCTGACGCGCGAGGCGCAGGAGGATGTGCGCGAGCTTTTTGACTTTTTGCTGCATCGCGAGCTGAGCCGCTCCGGCGGCGGTGATTTAAGCCTTGCCGATAAAGCGATTGCGGCCTTGGAAAGTGGTTTTGCCACTTTGCAAAGCTCGCCTTTTACTTGCCGCAAAGCTTCCAGCAACCCGCTGTTGCGCGAGCTAATCGTTCCCTTTGGTGCGACCGGCTATGTGGCCTTGTTTGAAATTACCGATGCGCAGACAGTGACAGTTGCGGCGGTGCGACACCAGCGGGAAAGTGACTATCACTAAAGAGGATTTGGGGGCGTTCATGTCACTTTTCTTGCTGAACCCGAGGCCACGCAGGCCAAGGCCGGGCTCCTCATACGCAAGCGAAAAATCGTCACCCGGCCTTGGCCTACATGCCCTCTGCGACGGGGCTTCGGTTAAAGCGTTAAGGCTTGGCTCCGTGAATGGCTTGCCTGTTGCATGTTCATAGGTTTTTGTGTCACTTGACTTGCTGAGCTCGAGGCCATGCAGGCCAAGGCCGGGCTCCTCATACGCAAGCGAAAAATCGTCACCCGGCCTTGGCCTGCATGGCCTCTGCGACGGGGCTTAGTGATTACATCAAGCTGGGCTAGACGTTTGGGCTTGCCGATGCACACCTGTAGCTTTTTGGTTTCACCAGCGGTAAGAGGGCTATCGCTACGCAAAAAACCTACTCGGGCCGAGTGGCTCAAAAACGCTCGTAATCCGCCAAATAGCGCCATTGCCCTGGCGCAACATCACCTAGGCTGACGCGGCCCAGGCGGATGCGGCGCAGGGCTTGGATTTCTAAGCCAGCTAGCTCGCACAGAAAAGCGGCCAAGCCTGGATGCGCGCCTTTGACCGCCAGGCGCAGGATGCTGCGGGCCTCGCTGGCGCTGCTGATACTGATTTTAGCGACGGGCAAACGTTGGCGCGGGTCGCGCAGCGCGCGCTCTATGGGCATCAGCGCGTCGGCTTGTACTTCGCCGCGCACTTCCACCATCAGTTCATGTTCCATCTGCGCCATGTCTTCTTGCAGTTTGCGCTGCACGCGCCAGTCCTGAGTGAACACCACGAGGCCGCTGGCGGCCGTTTCCAGCGGCACGCTGGCTTGTAGTTGCTTGAAGTGGCGCAGCAAAGGGCGTTGGCCGCTGGGATCATGCGGGCTGTGCTTGGCGGCTGTCAGCAAATCGCGGGCGGAACCTAGGGCCGGTGCACGCGCTTGGCGTCCGCGCCCGGCGTGCGGGGCGGTCTGGCGCGGCTGGTCGCTTGAACCCGTCGGGTCGCTCTGGCGGCGCCCATGGGCAGCGCCGGCATGGGGGTTTGAATCCATTGGGCTCGCTTCAGGCCTGGCCTCGTCTTGCACGCCATCTGGCAAGTTGGGCGGTTTATGCAAGATCAGCGTCACTTCGCCCAGCGCCATCAAGCTGGCATCTGGGTCCACGGTCACCGTCTGCGTCAGCACGCGCTGCTGCGGGATTTCGACCACTTGGCCGTCCACGCGCACCCAGCCGCCTTCGATGGTTTGCTCGGCCTCGCGGCGCGAGCAGCCCAGCATCTGCGCCACGCGTTTGGACAGGCGCTCGCCCTCGCCAAAATTGTCGCCGCCGGAAATGCTTGCCTGAGTGCGGTTGAACAACTTATCAGGACGCTCGCTATGGCCAGAGGCCTTGCCACCCGCGCTGGGGACGGCGCGTTTTGCCGGGGCAGCGCTCATGGCGGGCCGACTTGGCTTTGCGCTAGCAGTTGGATGCGTTCCACATGCGCCAGCAGCGAGCGTTTGGCCACCGGCCATAGCCGCGCATCGACATCGTCATAGGCCAGCGGCAGCCATTGGTCCGGGTCGCCCGCGGGGTTGGCTTGCATCACGGCGGCGATCTTGGCCTCGCGCTTGAGGCGGTGGGCTTTGAGATGGGCAATCGCGCCCAGTGCGTCGGGCATCGGGTGGCCGTGGGCGGGCAAGATGAAGTCCACGCTGTGCTGCACACAAGCGGCATGCAACAAGTCCAGCGAATCGAGGTAATGCGCCATATTGCCGTCGGGCGGGTCGATGACGGTGGTGCTGCCGTTGAGGATATGGTCGCCCGAAAACAGCATGCCATCTTGCGTCAACAACAGGCAGACATGGTTGGCCGCGTGGCCGGGCGTGTGCAGCGCCAGCAAGGTGTGCTGCGGCGCGCCGTCGGCCTGCAACTGTAATAGCGCACCATGGGCCAACACCTTGTCGGGCACAAAGTGGCTGTTGGCGCGTGCCGTCGGCGCTGAAGGCAGGCCCCAGATAGGCGGCGTGTGGCCGCTGCGCTGCGTGCACAAGGCTTGCAGCGGCGCGGCGCCTGGAGAATGGTCGGCATGCGAGTGGGTGCAGACAATGGCATGGATATGGCCGCCGCTTCCATCGGCATGGCGCGCCGCGTCCCACAAGCGGGCGATGTGCTCGCCGTCCGCAGGGCCGGGGTCGATGACGAAATAGCCGGTGGTCGCATCGCCCACCAAATAGCTATTGGTGCCTGGCCCGGTCATGAAGCCGGGGTTGGGCGCGGTCAGGCGTTGCAGGTTGGCGAGCAAAGGCACGGGGCGCGCGCTTTGCCATTCGCCGGGTGCGGGCAGCGCGCCTGCGGCATGGGCAAGGATCTGAGAACTTCTGGGCATGGCGGCATTGTGCAGGCAAATACGCACAGGCCCTACAACTTGCCATCGCAGCGGTTTAGGCTACCCCCAATGTGCGGCTCTATGCGGGTTGCGGTCGCCACACCTGATAATCGGGGCTATGCGAATTCCGTTTACCAAGATGCACGGCGCCGGCAATGATTTTGTGGTGCTCGATGCAACACGCGGACCTTTGGGCCTGAGCCCGGCGCATTACCGTTTTTTGGGCGACCGCCATAGAGGCGTGGGCGCGGACCAGATTCTGACGGTGGGCCCTTCACCTGCAGCGGGCATTGATTTTGAATACAGCATCCACAACGCAGACGGTAATCAGGTGGAGCAATGCGGCAATGGCGCGCGCTGTTTTGCGCGTTTTGTGCGCGAGCAAGGCCTGAGCGATAAAACACGGCTGCGTGTCAAAACCATGAAGGGCGTGATTGAACCCGAACTCCATGCCGATGGCCGCGTGACGGTGGACATGGGGCCGCCTTCATTTGATCTGCAAGCCATCGGTTTTGACGCACAAGGATTGCAAGCGCAGGCTTTGGGCGATTGGCAGTATTGGCCCTTGGGCCTGAACGCCACCGATAGCGTACGCATCGGCGCGGTGTCCATGGGCAACCCGCATGCGGTGCAAGTGCTGGACGATGTGGACAGCGCTCCGGTGGAGACGCAAGGGCCTTTGGTTCAGCAACATGCGCGTTTTATCCACCAGGTCAATGCCGGTTTTATGCAGATCGTGAGCCGCCAGCAAGTGCGCTTGCGCGTGTACGAGCGCGGTGTGGGGGAGACCCTGTCGTGCGGCAGCGGTGCCTGCGCTGCGGTGGTAGCGGGGATACGCTGGGGCTTGCTTGATGCGCAGGTCGATGTGCATACGCGCGGCGGCGTATTGACGATTGCCTGGGCCGGTGGCGATGCACCGGTGCTGATGACCGGCCCGGCCACTACGGTGTACCGCGGCGAGATTGAACTGCCAGACCATTTTTAACAAGTCTTTCACTACAAGTACACCATGAGCACACCTAGCGACTCCGATTTGAACAACCCGATTACCGAAGACGACATCGCCAATTACCTGGCCAACACGCCAGACTTTTTTCTGCGCCATGCAGACTTGCTGGCTGCCGTGCAAATCACCAGCCCGCATAGCCACCGCGCCGTCAGCCTGCAAGAGCGCCAGGCCGAAATGCTGCGCGAGAAAATCAAATTGCTCGAATCGCGCATCATGGAAATGATTCGCCACGGCAATGACAATGTGCTGCTCTCCGACAAGATACTGCGCTGGGCGCGCGGGCTCTTGCTGGTGCCACAGGCGCAAACCTTGCCAGGCATGATTAGCCAAGAAATCCGCGAGCAGTTTTCGGTGCCGCAGGTGGCGCTGCGCTTGTGGGGCCTGGACAGCGAATACGCCGACAGCGCTTTTGTGCAAGGCGTGAGCGACGAAGCCAAATTGTTTGCCTCGTCCTTGAGCGAGCCGTTTTGCGGTCTGAACACCGGCTTTGAAGTAACCGCCTGGCTGGACAAGCCGGACACCGCTGCCTCGATCGCCATCATCCCCTTGCGCAGCGGCGATGCGGGCAGCAGCGCACCGGCTTTTGGCATGCTGGTCCTGGCCTCGATGGACGCGCAGCGCTTCCATGGCGGCATGGGCACCGACTTTTTATGCCGCATCGGCGAGGTGGCCAGCGCCGCCTTGAGCCGCTTGCGTTAAAGCGCCCCGGCGGCACAGCGCGTGGCCACCGACAGCGAACTGGTCGAGCGCTACCTGGAATACGTGCGCACTGAAAAGCGGCTGGCGCAGCGCACCGTGGAGTTGTACGCCTTGGATCTGGGCAAGTTACAAGACTTTGCAGCCGGTGCGACGCCGCTTGGCGCCAGCCCCGCCTCGGCGGGCGGGCTAGGCAAGAGCCGCAGTGAAGCGAAAGGCGGAGGCTTGCCAGCGCTGGCGCTGTGCGAAGTCAGCCACCACCATATCCGCCGCTGGATCGCCATGATGCACAGCGGCGGGCGCAGCGGGCGCGGCATTGCCTTGATTTTGAGCGGCTGGCGCGGCTTTTATGTTTGGCTGGGCCGCCAGGGCCTGGTCGCCAGCAACCCGGTACAAGACGTGCGCGCCCCCAAAGCGCCCAAGCCCCTGCCCAAAGCCATGGGGGTCGATGACGCGGTGCAGTTTGCAGACTTTCAGAGCGAAGACGGCGCCTGGTTTGAAGCGCGCGATGCGGCCATGGTGGAGCTGCTCTACGGCAGCGGCCTGCGCGTGGGCGAGCTGGTGGGGCTGGATGTGCAGCCCGGCCCGCAGGCCAAAGGCTGGATAGACCTGCAAGAGGCGCAGGCCCATGTGCTGGGCAAAGGCGCCAAACGGCGCGCGGTGCCGGTCGGCAGCGCGGCCTTGCGCGCTCTGGAGCGCTGGCTGGCGCTGCGCTCTGCGCCGCCCGGCCAGGCCTCAGCCAGTGGCGCGCCAGTCCAGGCGGAGGCCGCTTTAACCAGCAGCACTCCGCAAGCGGCCCTGTTTACCGGGCGCAATGGCACGCGCCTGAGCGCGGCCTCGGTATGGCAACGCCTGCAACGGCGCAGCCAGCTGGCGCACACCAGCGCGCCGGTGCATCCGCATATGCTGCGCCATTCCTTTGCCAGCCATGTGCTGCAATCGAGCAGCGATCTGCGCGGCGTGCAGGAATTGCTCGGCCACGCCAATATCAGCACGACCCAGGTCTATACCCGGCTGGATTTCCAGCATTTGGCCAAGGCCTATGACGCGGCCCATCCGCGCGCCAAATCCAAGTAAACCGCAAGCCGATTACCCGCAAAAATTGCTTAGCACGATTTGCTGCGTTTTTGTCTATTTTTTAGGACTTGTTCACAAAAATTATTGACTTGCATGATTGCGGGCCCGAAGCCGTCGAAAACCGTGCCAGGCTGCGCGATATGTGCTAAGTCATTGATTTTTATAGCCATGCGAATTTGCTTTTTTTCAAGGCATCGTGTCGAAAGCCTTGATTTTTCGAGGATTTTTGCCCGCAAGGGGTAGATATCAACAAAGTTATCCACAGAATCCGCGAATAGCCAACCAAATTGTTACAAATCAATGACTTAAGCCCTTTTTCGACAGTCTGCTTCAGATGCTTGGGCTAAGCGGGATTTTCACTTCATAGCGTGAAAAATGCTACTTTTTTGCGCCAAATCGGCAGGCACAATGCGTGGACGGTGCAAAAGTGCGCCAAAGCGCCCATGGGGACAGCTAGGGCCCGACACAGTGGGCTTGCTAGAAGGCAAAGCAGCTAGAGTTATGCACATCAGCGGGCGCGCGCTGGGCTGGCCTAGCAAGCGCTGCAGCCAAACCGCCACGCAGGGGAGAAATACGCTAAGTGCTTGATTTGCAATAGATAAAATTTTTGCTCAATTTTTAGGCAGGGTGAGGATATGCTGATTTTTCGAGGGCGGAAGGGGCTTCAATGGGGTATATCCCCAAAGTTATCCACAAAATCTGGGCATAAGGCAGATGCGCCAATCAGATCAAAGACTAAGCCTGTTTTTCTGCCGCTTTTTATGTACAAGACGTCCTATGTGTGATTTTCCTGTTGTGGTGCGCGCCGTGCCGCTTTGCCCATGAGTGCCTGGCTGCCCGTACTGGTCCACACCCCGGCCCATGCGTCCATGGGCCCGGTGCTGACTTACCGGCACCGGGAGTTGCTGCCCGCCGGTACGCTGGTGCGGGTGCCGCTGGGCGCGCGCGAAACACTGGGCGTGGTGTGGGACGCTAGTGACGAGGATGCCAGCGGCGAAATTGACCCCGGCAAGGTGCGCGACATCAGCGAAGTGCTTGACACGGTCTTGCCCCTGGCTGGCGCCTGGCAGCAATTGGTGCGCTTTGCGGCACGCTACTACCAGCGCTCGGCGGGCGAGGTGGCGCTGGCCGCACTGCCGCCGCAATTGCGCGAGCTATCTAGCTTGCAACTGGAGCGCAAAGCGCTGCGCCTGCAAAAAACCCTCGCCAAGCCCGCGCCTGAGACCAAGCACGGGCCGTCAAAAAATGGCGGCTCCACCGACGGCATTAACGAAGTCTCAGGCGCGGCTCAGGCGCAAGCCGCAAGCAAAGCCCTTAGCGCCGAGCAAACCGAAGTCCTGGCACAAATAGAAGCGCAGAGCGGGCCATTTTTGCTTTTTGGCGCCACCGGCAGCGGCAAGACTGAGGTGTATTTGCAAGCGGTGGAACAGCTGCTGGCACGCGAGCCACAGGCGCAAGCGCTGGTCATGGTGCCCGAGATCAATCTGACGCCACAACTGGAGGCCCGTTTTGTCGAGCGCTTTGCGCCGCAGTGGGGGCCGCAGGCGGTGGTCAGCCTGCACAGCGGTATGACACCGGCGCAGCGCCTATCGGCCTGGCTGGCGGCGCACCAGGGCGGCGCGCGCATAGTGCTGGGCACGCGCATGGCGGTGTTTGCCTCTATGCCGGGTTTGCGCCTGATTGTGGTGGACGAAGAGCACGATCCCAGCTACAAAAGCGGCGAAGGTGCGCGCTATTCGGCACGCGACTTGGCGGTATACCGGGGTCGGCTAGAGGGCGCCAAAGTGGTTTTAGGCTCTGCCACGCCCTCGCTGGAATCCTGGTTCCACAGCCGCCCGGCCAGCGAAGGCGGGCGCTACCTGCGCTTGCATATGCCCAGCCGCATAGGCGCCGCCGGACGCAGTCTGCCGCTGGTGCGCCGGGTGGACATGACGCACCAGCCCCGCAACGCGGTCGTGTCGCCGCCCTTGCTGGAGGCGATTAAAGAACGCATAGCACGCGGCGAGCAGTGCCTGGTTTTCCTCAACCGGCGCGGCTATGCGCCGGTGCTCCATTGCAGCGACTGCGGCTGGAAAAGCGCCTGCGGGCATTGCAGCGCGTTTAGGGTGTTTCACAAAAGCGACCGCACGCTGCGCTGCCACCACTGCGGCCACAGCGAGCGCGTGCCGCGCACCTGCCCAGGCTGTGGCAACCCAGATATTCTGACCCTGGGGCGTGGCACCGAACAAATCGAAGAATTGCTCGCCACACTGCTGGCCGATGTGCGCCGCCCCGGCACGCAAACGGCGGATCAGCCCGATGGCGAGCCGGTACGCATTGGCCGCATTGATGCCGACACCACAAGGCTCAAGGGCGCACTGCAAAGCCAGCTGGCGGCGGTGCATGCGGGAGAAGTCGATGTGCTGGTAGGCACCCAGATGATTGCCAAAGGCCATGATTTCCGGCGCATTACGCTGGTGGCGGCCATCAACCCGGACAGTGCTTTGTTTTCCAGCGACTTTCGCGCGCCCGAACGCCTGTTTTCGCTGCTGCTGCAAGCGGCAGGTAGGGCCGGGCGCGATGCCGAGCTCGGCGCGCACAGCGAGGTGTGGGTGCAAACTTTTCAGCCCGCGCACCCGGTGTATGCGGCGCTGAAAAATTACGACTATTCCAGCTTTGCACACAGCCAACTGCAAGAGCGCGAACAAGCAGGCATGCCGCCCTTTAGCTACCAAGCCCTGGTGCGCGCCGACGCCCGCAGCCAAGAGGCGGCCCAGGCTTTTTTGAACACGGCGCGTAAGCGCGCCAGCTCCGATATGGGCCAATGGTCCGGCTGGGCACGGGTGCTGGAGCAAGTGATGCTCTACCCCGCCGTGCCCATGGCCATGCAGCGCGTAGCCAATGTGGAGCGCGCGCAAATGTTGGTGGAAAGCCCTTCGCGCAATGCCTTGCAAAGTTTTTTGGCGGCATGGCAAGAGGTGCTGCACGCCAGTCGTAGCGACCCGGCTTGCAAAGGCCTGATCCGCTGGGCCATTGATGTGGACCCCTTGGCGATTTGACAGCGCAGCGCGGCCTAGCCCGTCATCATCGCCACCGCAGCGGCGAAAGTAAAAAACGCCATGGCAGTGGACACCAAAATAATACGGGCGATGCGCCCGTTATTGGCGCCAAAGCGCTCGGCCAACATGGACACATTGCTGGCACTGGGCAGCGCCGCCACCAGCACCATCACGGTGAGCGCCGAGTCCGCCAGGGGCGCGTCCATGGCTTGCGCGAACAAACCCGCCGCCAGCACCAGCAAAGGATGGATCAGCAGTTTGATCGCCACCACCGGCAGCACATCGGCCCAAGGCACCACGGGGGCCTGGCCTTCTTGCGCCATGATTTGCGAGCGCGCCAGCACTGCGCCGATGGTGAACAAAGCCACGGGCGAGGCGCAATCGGCCAGCAGGCCCAAGGTGGCGTCCACCGGGGCGGGCAAGACCAGGCCAAATGCCGAAGCCAAAGCGCCGGTCAGTATGGCCCAGAGCATCGGGTTGGTAGCCACGCCGCGCAAGGCATTGCGCGCGGCCTGCGCTGGGCTGACGCGCTGTTCATCGTCACCCGCCGTCGTGCCCAGCCCTCCTAGGCGCGACAGTGCAATGCACAAAGAGGTGGTGACCAACAGATCCACCAAAATCGTGACGATGGCGGTACCCGCTGCCTGCTTGCCCAAAATCGCCACCAGTAGCGGTACGCCTAAAAATCCGGTATTTGGAAAGGCGCCTACCAGCGCACCAAAAGCCGCATCATTCCAGCCAATGTGATCGCGTAAGGTAATGCCAATGACCAGTGCGACGATGCTCAAACCACATACCAAATAGGTAATGCTGGCGGCGGGGTCCAGCAACTGCGCGATCGGCGTATTGGCCCCAAAGCGGTACAGCATGCAGGGCAGGGCGAAAAACAGCACAAAGGAATTAAGGCCGGGGATTGCGACCAAGGGCAGCATCTGGCGCCTCGCGGCGGTGTAACCGCATAAAACCAAAGCAAAAAACGGAAAGGTGACTTCAAAGATTTCCAGCATGCCCCGATTGTCAAGGCAAATGCACGCGCGGCCTGCCGTTAAGATGCGCGGCCTTTTGAGTTTGCCTATTACCGGCCTTTGCCGACGCCTCGCGCATGTCTTCCCCCCACAACGCTATGAACACCGCCCAGCAAGAGGCGGTGAACTATATGCACGGCCCCTGCCTGGTGCTCGCTGGTGCCGGTTCGGGCAAAACCCGCGTGATCACGCACAAAATCGCGCGCCTAATTCAAGTAGGTATGCCGGCGCAAAAAATTGCCGCGATTACCTTTACCAACAAAGCCGCCGCTGAAATGCGCGAGCGCGCCAAAAACCTGATCGGCAAGGCCGCGCAAGAAGTGCTGATTTGCACTTTTCATGCACTGGGCGTGCGTATGTTGCGCAGCCATGGTGCGGTGCTGGGGCTCAAGCCCCACTTCAGCATTTTGGATACATCGGATGTGACCAGCATCCTAAAAGACGCCGGTGGCAGCACCGACTCGGCGACTGCGCGCAATTGGCAATGGACGATTAGCGCCTGGAAAAGCGCCGGCCTCAATGCCGAACAAGCCTTGGCCCAAGCCACCGATGAGGACCAACGCCAGGCCGCCGTCATCATGGGACGCTATGAAGAACGCTTGAGCGCTTACCAAAGCGTAGACTTTGATGATTTGATCAGCCTGCCACTCAAGCTCTTGCGCGAGTACCCCGAGGTGCGGGCGCAGTGGCAGGCGTTTGCCGGGCATGTGCTGGTCGATGAATACCAGGACACCAACGCCACGCAATACGCCATGCTCAAGCTGCTGGTCGGTTGCGAGCCCGATGGCAGCCTGGCGCCGGGGCGCGATGCCGCGCGCTTTACTGCGGTGGGCGATGACGACCAAAGTATTTACGGCTGGCGCGGTGCCACCTTGGACAACTTGCGTTTGCTGCCGCAGGATTTTCCAGCGCTTAAAGTTATTAAGCTGGAGCAAAACTACCGCTCCACCGCCGCCATATTGCGTGCTGCCAATAATGTGATTGCGGCCAACCCCAAGCTATTTCCGAAAAATTTGTGGAGCGATTTGGGCGAGGGCGAGCCAGTGCGCGTAGTCGATGCCGATAGCGAAGACCATGAGGCCGAACGCGTAGTCGCGCGCATCCAGAGTTTGCGCGCCGAAGGCACGCTGGCGCAAGCGGGTATGCAGTTCAAGGAACTGCGCGACTTTGCCGTGCTCTACCGCGCCAACCACCAGGCCAAGCCGTTTGAAAAAGCGCTGCGCAAAGCAGGCATTGCCTACAAGGTATCGGGCGGCCAAAGCTTTTTTGAACGCGCCGAAATCCGCGACCTGTGCGCCTGGCTGCGCTTGTGGGCGAATAACGACGACGACCCGGCGTTTTTACGTGCTGTTACTACGCCCAAGCGCGGCATAGGCCACCAAACTTTGGGTAGCCTGGGCACTTTTGCCAGCCGTTACAAGCTCAGCCTATTTGAAGCTTTGTTTTCATCGTCGCTGGGCTCGGTTTTGTCCAGCCGCGCGGTGGGCAGCTTGCACGAGTTTGGCCGCACGGTAAACGAACTGCAATTCCGCGCCAAACACACCGAGGGCGCAGAAAACGCTTTGCTGTTTCTCAAAGCCTGGCTGCTCGATATCGCCTACGAAAAG
>CANFJQ010000071.1 GCA_947447615.1 Comamonadaceae bacterium | reverse complement strand
CTACCCCGAAGCGCAGCTGGGCAAGGTGGACCTGCAAGCGATTGCCAATGTCAACCAGCTCAAAGCCCTGGTCGATGCCTGCCGCAATTTGCGCGGCGAGATGAATGTGTCACCGGCGACCAAAATGCCTCTGTTCGCCCTGGGCAACGCCAACTTCATGCGTGCCAATGCCAAGGTCTTACAAGCGCTGGCCAAGCTCAGCGATGTAAAAGTGTTTGACGACGAAGCCGCCTGGCAAAGCGCAGCGCAAGCCGCGCCCGTAGCCGTGGTGGGTGACATCCGCATGTGCTTGTTTATTGAAGTGGATGTGGCGGCAGAGAAGGTGCGCCTGTCCAAAGAAATCGCGCGCCTGGAAGGGGAAATTACCAAGGCGCAGGGCAAGCTGTCTAATGAAGCCTTTGTCGCCAAAGCGCCGCCTGCGGTGATTACCCAGGAACGTCAACGCATGGCGGATTTTGAAAGTACTTTGGAGAAGGTGCGGGGACAGTTGGCGCGATTGGCTTAATGCTTCGCGCGGGCCAACTGGTCAAGCCGCCGCAACAACTCCCCCGCATCCGTCCCCACCTGCAATAACGCGCGCACCGCAGGGTTAAGAAAACCTTGCGCCACCATGCCATCCAGCATGGTGATCAGCGGGTCGTAATAGCCTGCGACGTTTAGCAAACCAAAGGGCTTGCGGTGCATGCCTAGTTGGTACCAAGTCCAGATTTCGAACAGTTCTTCAAAAGTGCCTATGCCGCCGGGCAGGGCCACAAAAGCATCGGCACGCTCAAACATCATGGTTTTGCGCGTGTGCATGTTGTCCACCACATGCAATTCGGTGAGGCCAGTGTGGCCCACCTCCTTGTCTATCAGCGTTTGCGGAATCACGCCATACACCTTACCGCCTGCGGCCAGCGTGGCATCGGCCACCATGCCCATCAGCCCCACTTTGCCACCCCCGTACACCAATTCCCAGCCCTGGCTGCCGATCAAAGTGCCGGTATCACGCGCCGATTGTGCAAAGCGCGGATCGGCACCCGGGCGCGAGCCGCAATAGACACACATCGAAAAGTCGGAGGGCATTGAGGTGGACATAGCAATTTCGGGCGAGGGCTTCATGGTGGTAATGGGTGCGCCTGTTTGGAAGCCAGTATTGGCAAACCCCACTGACGGATTACAAAGGGAAGTATTTACGGTTCAGGTGGCAATTTTTTTAATGGATCCACACAAGGCACACCCAGGGGTTTGAAGTGCTTGATATTGGATGTGAGTAATAGTAGCTGCGCGCTTTGCGCCAGCGCGGCAATGGCGACATCTGCAAAACCAGGGTGGCGGCCTTTGGCCATGGCGGCATCCGAAATTTGGCCGGCCACGCGTGCCGCTTGCGCATCGAGCGGCAGGATGCGCTCACTGTAGGCGCTCAGTAGACCGTCCAGCCAGCTGTCTAGACGATCAGCCCGCTCTTTGCCCCCCGCGCGGCGCAACTTGCCGATGCCCTGCGCTAATTCGGCAATCGTGATGCAGGGGATAAATAGCTTGTCGTGCTGCGCTTGCAGCCACGGAGGCAGGTGGGCGGGAACAAACGCTTCGCGGCCGGGTGTCAGCACGGACAGCACGCTGGTGTCTAGCAAATAGCCTTTATGCAAAATCCACGCCCCGCAGCGGTGTGGCATCGCGCTCGGTAATTAGCGGCTCGGGCATGCCCAATAGGTAATTGGCCAGGTTGGGCATGGTAAGCGGGTACAAGCGTGCGCCGTCGGCCACCGGCACGATCAAGGCGCAAGGTTTGCCATGGCGGCTAACCAGGGTGGGCTGGCCATTTTCTGCTGCGGCCACCAGGGCGGAAAAGCTGGCCTTGGCCTCGCGAATTTGGAATGTCTCCATAGAATTCCTCCTTGTGACTACATGTGGTTACATTTAGCGAGTATAGCGCCGAAGTGCACCTAGCGTTGGTGTGCCCAGGGCTTTCCTTTGCGCCTGAATGGTCCGGCCTTAGCGCCTGCGCATGAGATGGATAAATTCCTTGTCCACGGTTTGCTGGTCCAGCAAGGTGTTGCCAGTTTGCTTGGCAAAGGCCTGGAAGTCGCGCACCGAGCCGGGGTCGGTGGCAATCACTTTGAGCACGTCACCGCTTTGCATGTCGGCCAGCGCGCGTTTGGCTTTGAGGATGGGCAAGGGGCAGTTCAGGCCCCGGCTGTCCACTTCTTTGGCGATGGTGTATTCGGTGCTCATGGTAGCCTCAGAAAATTAGCCTTCAGCGCGCGGAGCCGCGGTGTCGTCACGCTTAGCCCATTCAACAAATTGCGGCGTGTGCCCGCGCGAACGCAGCCAATCGGCCAGCGCATAGCCGGTGCCTGCGGGCCAGCATTTCAGGTCTTGCGGCGCGTACATGCGGTAGTCCACCAGTTCGGGCGACAGCCGCACATCGCCGTGGCAGACCGCGTGGTAGGCGATGATGATCTGGTTCATACGCTGAAAGTCATACACGCCGATCAGGTTCAGCGCGTCGGTGGTCAAAGCAGTTTCTTCCGCGATTTCGCGGGCAATGCCTTCTTGCGGCGTTTCACCTGCTTCCATGAATCCGGTAATCAGCGCATACATCTTGCCCGGCCAGGCGGCATTGCGCGCCAGCAGGACGCGGCCCTCAATTTCAATCACTGCCGCCAGCACCGGCGTGGGGTTGTTCCAATGCGTAAAGTCGCAGGCGGTGCAGCGCAGCCGCGATTTGTCGCCGCCGTCTTCGGCTTGCGTCACCCAGGCCAACTCGGTGGCACACTGCGGGCAAAACTTAAAGGCCTGGTTCATGCGCTGCCAATCATTTCAAGCGGGAAAAACACCGGTGGACAGGTAGCGGTCGCCCCGGTCGCAAACGATAAAAACAATCGTCGCATCCCGCACTTCGCTGGCGATTTGCTGCGCGATCCAGCATGCACCGGCTGCGGAGATGCCCGCAAAAATGCCCTCCTCGCGCGCCATGCGCCGGGCCATGTCTTCGGCGTCTAGCTGGCTAACCAGGCGGATTTCATCTACAAAGCTGGCGTCATAAATTTTGGGCAAATACTCGGGCGACCATTTGCGGATGCCGGGTATGCGCGAGCCCTCGGACGGTTGCGCGCCGACGATGCGGATCGCTGGGTTTTGCTCTTTCAGGTAACGACCGACGCCCGTGATGGTGCCGGTGGTTCCCATGGCGCTGACAAAGTGCGTGATGCCGCCCGCCGTGTCGCGCCAAATTTCGGGGCCGGTGGTTTCAAAGTGGATGCGCGGGTTATCGCCGTTGGCAAACTGGTCCAGCACCCGGCCTTTGCCCTCGGCCTGCATGCGGTCGACCAGATCGCGCGCATGTTCCATAGCGCCCGCTTTGGGGGTGAGAATGAGTTCGGCACCAAAAGCCTTCATGGTCTGGGCGCGTTCAATCGACAAGTCCTCGGGCATGATGAGCACCATGCGGTAGCCCATGATCGCAGCGGCCATGGCCAAGGCAATACCGGTATTGCCCGAAGTAGCCTCGATCAAGGTGTCGCCGGGCTGAATATCTCCACGCTCTTGCGCGCGGCGGATCATGGACACTGCCGCGCGGTCTTTCACCGAACCAGCCGGGTTGTTGCCCTCGAGCTTGCCCAAAATAATGTTGTTGCGCGCTTGATTGGCGGCTGCACCTATGCGCTGCAAAGCCACCAAGGGGGTGTTTCCGATCAGGTTTTCAAGTGTGCGGTACGTGCTCATGGGGCTCACTGTGCCATAAAGGCTTTACACCACGCGAGCGCAAGGACTAGCGCGCATGCAAGACGCTTGTTACAGCGCGAAAATTTTTCCAGGGTTGAGGATGTTGTGCGGGTCTAGTGCTTGTTTGATAGCGCGCATCATGGCGACTGCGCCCGCTCCGGCTTCGTGCACTAAAAATTCCATTTTGTGCAGGCCCACGCCGTGCTCTCCAGTGCAGGTGCCGCCCAGACGCAAAGCGCGCTCGACCAGTTGCGCATTGAGTTGTTCTGCGGTGTCGCGTTCCTGTGCGTTGTCCGGGTCTATCAAATAGCCCATATGGAAATTGCCGTCGCCCACATGGCCGACCATGAAATAAGGAATGCCCGCCGCATTGGCCTCTTCCACCGAATCGAGCAGCGCATCGGCTAATCTTGAGATCGGTACGCAGGTATCGGTGGTGATGCAGCGGCAGCCGGGCCGCGACTGGATACCGGCAAAGTAGGCGTTGTGCCGCGCAGTCCACAAGCGGGTGCGCTCCTCGGGCGTATCGGCCCATTGGAAACCGTGGCCCTGATTGTCTTTAACAATCTCCTGCACCGTGGCAATTTGCTCTTGTACACCAGCGGGTGAACCGTGGAACTCCATCAGCATCATCGGCCCTTCGGCCAGGCCCAGCTTGGAATGCTGGTTGACCATGCGCACGGTGTTGCCGTCTAGCAATTCGCAGCGCGCAATCGGTACGCCCAGCTGAATAATTTGGATAGTGGTGTTGACCGCGTCAGCCAGCGAAGAAAACGCACACGTGGCCGCCATTACCGCCTCGGGCAAAGGGTAGAGCTTGAGCGTGATTTCGGTGATCACCCCCAGCGTGCCTTCGCTGCCTACCATCAAGCGGGTCAAGTCATAACCGGCGGACGATTTTTTCGCGCCGGTGCCGGTGCGTATCACTTCGCCGCTGGCGGTCACCACTTGCAGGGCCAACACGTTTTCGCGCATAGTGCCGTAGCGCACTGCATTCGTGCCACTGGCGCGGGTGGCGCACATGCCGCCCAAGCTGGCGTCCGCGCCCGGGTCTATCGGGAAAAACAAACCGGCGGATTTCACGGCTTCATTCAGTTGCTTGCGGGTAACGCCGGGCTGCAGGGTGACCGTCAGATCGTCCGCGTTGATCGACAGGACTTTATTCATGCGGCTGACATCCAGGCTGATGCCGCCTTGCACCGCCAGCAAATGCCCTTCCAGCGAGGAGCCCACGCCAAAGGGGATGACCGGCGCGTGGTACTGCGCGGCCAGTTGCACGGCAGCGGCCACGTCTTCGGTGGACTCTGCAAACACCACCGCTACCGGGGGCGGGGCTTGCATGGCCGATTCGTCGCGCCCGTGCTGCTCGCGCACCACCATGGCAGTGGAGCACTGGGCGCCAAACCGGGCTTGCAACCGGTCTAAAAACGCCGGCGCAATAGCGCGTTGGGCAATCGAGGGCATGAGCGAAGCGGCGACAAGAGGTGCGTTCATAGCCGAAATCCTTCCAATCTGGGGTACCTAAAGCCAAGAGTGCCAAGCATAACGCCAGGCTCGCCCGGCGGCGCGAGGGTCGCTAAGATAGCGCCGCGCCAAACCGGCGCAAGCCATTTATTACCCGAGATACCTCCCATGACGATTTCTATGTACCACGCCAGCGCGCCGCGCCTGGCCAATGCCCTGACTAATTTATCCGCCCTGCTGAGCAAAGCCCAGGCGCATGTACAAGCCAAAAAAATAGACCCCGCTGCCATCATCGATTTCCGGCTCTACCCCGATATGCTGAGCTTTAAACGCCAAATCCAGATCGCCAGCGATACCTGCAAAGGCGTGATGGCGCGTCTGGCCGGTGTAGAAATCCCCGCTTACGAGGACACAGAGCAAAGCTTTGAGGACTTGCAAGCCCGCATTGCCAAGACCATCGCCTTCATCGAGAGCTTCACCCCGGCGCAAATCGACGGCACCGAAGACAAAGACATTGTGACCAAGCGCGGCGACACCGAAACCCATTACAAAGGCATGCAGTTTTTGCTCGGCCACGCGCTGCCCAATGTGTATTTCCACGTGTCCATGGCCTACAGCATCTTGCGCCACAATGGCGTGGAAGTCGGCAAACGCGACTACCTCGGAAAAATCTAAAACCCGAGGGCGCAGCCCCGGCGCGTGGCCGTCGGGACACCCAAAAAATCGTATGACAGGAGATAAGCCTATGTTCCCCACCGCCATCGCCGGCAGCTTGCCCAAACCCGACTGGCTGGCCGAGCCGCAAAAGCTCTGGCCCCAATGGCGCGCCAGCGGCGAAGCACTGGCGCAGACCAAGGCTGACGCCACGCTCTTGTGGATCAAGACCCAGGAGGACGCAGGCCTGGACGTGATCGGCGACGGCGAGCAGGCCCGCCAGCACTTTGTGCATGGTTTTGTGGAGCAGGTCGAAGGTATCGACTTTGAAAACAAAGTGCGCATGGGCATTCGCGACAACCGCTATGACGCCATGGTGCCCCAGGTGGTGGGCCCGCTGCGCCTTAAAGGCCGGGTACACGCCATGGAAGCACAACTGGCCCGCGCGCACACTAAACGTACCCTCAAGTTCACCCTGCCCGGCCCCATGACGATTGTCGATACCGTTGCCGACCAATATTACGGCGGCGGGCGCGAAGGCCGCATCAAAATGGCTTTTGCTTTTGCCGAGCTGCTCAATGCCGAGGCGCTGGCGCTGCAGGCCGACGGTGTGGACATCGTGCAGTTTGACGAACCGGCTTTCAATGTCTATATGGACGAGGCCGCCGACTGGGGGGTGCAAGCCTTGGAGCGCGCTACCCAAGGCCTGACCTGCAAAACCGCTGTGCATATTTGCTACGGCTACGGCATCAAAGCCAACACCGATTGGAAAACCACCCTGGGCCACGAATGGCGCCAATATGAAAAAGTATTTCCCGCGCTTGCCAAGAGCAGCATCCACCAAGTGAGCTTGGAATGCGCGCATTCGCACGTGCCCATGGATTTGATGGCCTTACTCGAAGGCAAGGAAGTCATGGTGGGTGTGATTGATGTGGCGTCAGACGTGGTGGAAACGCCCGAAGAAGTGGCCGACACCATTGGCCGCGCCTTGCAGTTTGTGCCCAAAATGAAGCTCACCGCCTGCACCAACTGCGGCATGGCGCCCATGGACCGCAGCATTGCCACGCGCAAGCTCTACGCACTGGCCCAGGGTGCCGAACTGGCGCGCCAGCGCCACGGCTGAATATGCCGCCTGGCCCGTAACACCTCGAAAAGCCATTCACCGCAAAGCCAGAGCCTATGTCTAAAACTATTGAATTCTTTTTTGATTTCGGCAGCCCCACCACCTACCTGGCCAATACCCAATTGCCAAAGTTGGCGCAGGAATGCGGAGCGCAGTTGGTGTACCGGCCCATGTTGCTGGGCGGTGTGTTTAAAGCCACCGGCAATGCCAGCCCGGTGACCGTGCCGGCCAAGGGCCGCTGGATGGGCACGGACATGCAACGCTGGGCCGAGCGCTATGGCGTGCCCTTTGCGTTTAACCCGCATTTCCCCATCAACACCCTGCCCTTGATGCGCGGCGCCTGTGGTGTGCAAATGCGCCACCCCGAAGCGCTGGGGCGCTACATCGACGCGGTGTTTGAAGCGATGTGGGTCAAGCCCTGCAATATGGGCGACCCGCAGGTGCTGGCGCAGGTGCTGGGCGCAGCGGGTTTTGAGGCGCAAGAATTTATGGATTTGATCGCCGACCCTCACGTGAAGGCCCAGCTCATCAGCAACACCGACGAAGCGGTGGCGCGCGGCGTATTTGGCGCCCCAAGCATGTTTGTGGGCGACCACCTATTTTTCGGGCAAGACCGGGTGGACTTTGTGCGCCACGCCCTGGCCTAAAGTCGCTCAGGCGCGGCTAGCGCCGAAGATTAAGGAAACCCTATGCATCGCGTTGCCATCAGCAGCACCGGCCTGTTTACCCCGCCGCATACCATCAGCAATGAAGAGTTGGTGCAAGCCTATAACGACTACGCTGCGCTGGAAAACACCCGCCATGCGCAGGCGATTGCCGCAGGCACCCACACCGCCCTGACCGATTCGAGCGTGGAGTTCATCGAAAAAGCTTCGGGCATCAAAAGCCGGTACGTGATGGAAAAACAAGGCGTGTTGGACCCTGAGCGTATGCGTCCGCGCTTTGCGCCGCGCCCGGATAGCGAGATTTCCATGATGGCTGAAATCGGCGTGCTGGCCTGCCAAGAGGCTTTGCGCACCGCCGGTAAAACCGCTGCCGATGTGGATGGGCTGATATGCGCCGCCGCCAATATGCAGCGCCCCTACCCCGCAATGGGCGTAGAAATTCAAACCGCGCTGGGCATCCACGGCTACGCTTTTGACATGAACGTGGCTTGCTCGTCGGCCACTTTTGCTTTAGAGCTGGCCTATAACGCCGTGCGCACCGGCCAGTCGCGCGCAGTGCTGGTGGTCAACCCGGAAATTACCTCGGCGCATTTGGCCTGGAAAGACCGTGATTGCCATTTCATTTTTGGCGACGTCTGCACCGCTATCCTGGTCGAGCGTCTGGACTTGGCGCCCGCAGGCGCTTTTGAGATTTTGGGCACGCGCTTGCTCAGCACTTTTTCCAACAACATCCGCAACAACCAAGGCTTTATGTCCCGCGCCGAAGACCGCGACCCGGACGACCGGGACCAGCTCTTTCGCCAGGAAGGCCGCAAAGTGTTTAAAGAAGTCTGCCCCATGGCCGCTGAGCACATCGAAAGCCATTTGCAAAGCCTGGACTTGACGCCCGCACTGGTGCGTCGCTTTTGGCTGCACCAAGCCAATTTGTCCATGAACCAGTTCATCATCCGCCGGCTGCTCGGGCGCGATGCCAGCGCCGACGAAGCGCCGGTCATCTTGGACGAATTTGCCAACACCGCCTCGGCGGGTTCCATCATTGCTTTTCACCGCAATAAGGCCGACATCCAAAGCGGCGAAACCGGCGTTATTTGCTCCTTTGGCGCGGGTTACTCGATTGGCAGCGTGATTGTGCGCAAGACCTGAAGCGCAGCAACGCTTCGCAGACATTCCGGTCCGGTGCCTACGTTACCGCCGGGTTACATCCCCAGTACAGCGCGTTCAGAGGGTGGCTACCAGCAGATAGCCAGCTTTCAGCCGTACCGACGCGTTTTTTTTACTTGTCACCTAGGGGAAAATCCGTAGGCCCACGCGATGATGTAAACGTTATCATCCTTGTTGCGCCAACACGATTTGTTGGGCATCAACTAGGAGACAACCATGAAGCGTACGATTGTTGCTGGTCTGGTGAGCATTGCGCTTGCTTCGCCGGTTTTGGCACAGGAATCTGTAGAGGTTCTGCATTGGTGGACATCGGGTGGCGAAGCTGCTGCTCTGGGTGTTTTGAAGAAAGACTTGGAAGGCCAGGGCGTCAAATGGAATGACATGCCTGTAGCCGGTGGCGGCGGCGAAGCTGCCATGACCGCATTGCGTGCCCGCGTGACTGCCGGCAACCCACCCACTTCGGTGCAAATGCTCGGCTTTGACATCCAGGACTGGGCCAAACAAGGCGCGCTGGGTGACCTCAATGCCCTGGCACAAAAAGAAAACTGGGACAAAACCGTTCCCCTGGCATTGCAGCAGTTCTCCAAATACCAAGGTAAGTGGGTTGCCGCTCC
The DNA here is from genome assembly GCA_947447615.1 of Comamonadaceae bacterium. Lineage (GTDB taxonomy): Bacteria > Pseudomonadota > Gammaproteobacteria > Burkholderiales > Burkholderiaceae_C > Allorhodoferax. Next base: position 5,960 of record CANFJQ010000071.1, on the reverse strand, counting down.
GGTCAACATCCACTCCACCAACTGGGTGTGGGCGAACAAAGCGGTATTGGACAAAGCCGGTGTGACCACCATGCCGACCGACTTTGACGGTTTCCTCGCAGCCCTGGACAAAGTGCAAAAAGCCGGTTTTGTCGGCCTGGCGCATGGCGGCCAAGCCTGGCAAGAAGCCACCGTATTTGACGGCGTGGTGCTGGCCACCGGCGGTGTCGATTTCTACCGCAAAGCCTTTATCAACAAAGATAAAGCCGCGCTGGGTTCGGACACCATGAAAAAATCTTTCGACCGCATGGCTGCCCTGCGCAAGTATGTGGACAAAGACTTCTCCAACCGCGACTGGAACCTGGCATCGGCCATGGTCATCGAAGGCAAAGCCGGTTTCCAAATCATGGGTGACTGGGCCAAGGGCGAGTTCTTGAATGCCAAGAAAGTACCAGGCAAAGACTTCCTGTGCTTCCGCGTTCCTGGCACCCAAGGTATGGTGTCCTTTAACGCCGACCAGTTTGGTATGTTCAAAGTGGGCGCTGGTTCACAAGCAGCACAAACCAAGTTGGCCAGCGCGATCATGAACCCCTCCTTCCAGAGCGCGTTCAACGTGGTCAAAGGCTCGGTGCCTGCCCGTACCGACGTCTCGGACAAAGCCTTTGACGATTGCGGCAAAAAGGGCATGAAAGACTTGGCAGAAGCTAATTCCAAAGGCACTTTGGTCGGCTCCATGGCCCATGGCCATGCAGTACCCGCCTCGGTCAAGAACGGCTTTTATGACGTGATCACCCAGCACTTCAACGGCAAGCTCGACAGCGCCGCTGCGGTGAAGGCCATGGTCGCAGCCGCCGAGTAAAGCGCCTTTGGTGCATTGCAAATAAGGGGAGGGGCTTGCCCCTCCCCTGTTTTTTTAGCTATGAAAAATCGCTGGTTACCCGCGCTCACCCTGACCCCCAGCTTGGTTCTGGTCGGCGCATGCGTATATGGCTTTATCGCCTTTACGATTTATCTCTCGTTTACCACCTCGACGCTGATGCCGCAGTTCGAGTTGGCAGAAGAAATTCCCTATCACCGCTTATTTCGCCTGAGCACTTTTGCGCTATCGGCAAAAAACCTGGGCGTTTTCTCGGTGTTGTACATTGGCCTGAGCCTCTTGCTGGGCATGTTGATGGCGATTTTGATCGACCAGAAGATTCGCGGTGAAACCGCCTTTCGCTCCATTTTTCTCTACCCCATGGCGCTGTCTTTTATCGTGACCGGCACCGCATGGAAATGGATTTTGGACCCCAGCATCGGCTTTGAGCGCACCGTGCATTTGATGGGTTTCCCCGATTTTGTGTTCGACTGGATCAAAGACGGCGACATGGCGATTTTCTGCGTGGTCATCGCCGCCGTGTGGCAAACCTCGGGCTTTGTGATGGCCTTGTTTTTAGCCGGTTTGCGCGGCGTGGACACCGAAGTGATGAACGCCGCCCGCGTCGATGGCGCCAAGGGCTGGAATATGTACTGGCGCATCGTCATCCCGCAGCTGGGGCCGAGTTTTATTTCATCCTTTGTGATTCTGGCGCACATGGCTATCAAGAGTTACGACCTGGTGATCGCCCTGACCGGCGGCGGACCGGGCCGGGCCACCTGGCTGCCCTCGGTGTTTGTGTACCAATACACCTTTACCCGAAATGAAATGGCGCTGGGTGCCGCCAGCGCGGTCTTGATGCTGATAGCAGTGAGTATTGTCGTCATCCCCTACGTGCGCAGCGAATTGCGGGAAAAGACGCCATCATGAACCGCAGCACGACCGACCTTGTGCAGCGCGTACTGCTTTATGTGGTGCTGGCGTTTTTGGCGCTGGTGTTTTTGCTGCCGATTTATGTGATGGTGGTCAACTCCATCAAACCGCTAGACGAAATCCGCGGCGGCAATCTCATTAGCCTGCCGCTCAATGCCACCATCGAGCCCTGGCTGCAAGCCTGGAGCAAAGCGCAAATCGGCGTGCAACCTACCGGCTTGCGTCCGTATTTCATGAACTCGTTTTTGATGGTGATCCCGGCGGTGCTGTTTTCCACGCTGATCGGTTCGCTCAACGGCTATGTGCTCACGCAGTTCAAGATGCGCGGCGCCACGCTGATGTTTGGCGCTTTGCTGTTTTCGGTATTTATTCCCTTTCAAATCGTGCTCATCCCTATGGCCAAGTTGCTCGGCGAGCTAGGCATGGCTGGCACCGTCAAAGGGCTGATACTGGTGCACACTGTCTATGGCATCGGCTTTGGCACCCTGTTTTTCCGCAACTTTTACACTGCTTTCCCTCATGAATTGGTCAAATCTGCACGCATGGATGGCGCTGGGTTTTTCGTGCTTTATTGGCGCTTGTTGCTGCCCAACAGCTTGCCCATCATCGTGGTCAACGTGATCTGGCAGTTCACCAACATTTGGAACGACTTTTTGTTTGGCGCGTCCTTTAGCGATTTTTCGTCTTACCCGCTCACGGTAGCGCTCAACAACCTGGTGAGTAGTTCCACCGGGGTGAAGGAATACAACGTGCATTTCGCAGGCGCCTTTATCGCCGCGCTGCCCACGCTGGCGGTGTATGTGGTCTCGGGTAAATATTTTGTACGGGGCCTGATGGCGGGCTCGGTCAAGGGCTAAGGATTGGTATGGCAACGCTCACGATAAAAGATATTTCCAAAAGCTTTGGCAGCACCACAGTGCTGCAAAACATCGACCTGGACCTGGCCGACGGCGAGTTTCTGGTGCTGGTCGGCCCCTCGGGCTGCGGCAAAAGTACGCTGATGAACATCGTGGCCGGTTTGGAGGAACCCAGCACCGGCAGCCTCCACTTGGGCGCGCGCGACATCACCAAGGAAGCGCCCGACACCCGCGACATTGCCATGGTGTTCCAAAGCTATGCGCTTTACCCGAATATGACGGTGGCCGAAAACATCGCATTTCCCCTAGAGATGCGCAAAGTGCCGGTAGCACAGCGCAAAGCCGCGGTCGATGAAGTGGCCGCGCTCTTGCAAATCGGCCATTTGCTACAACGCAAGCCACGCCAGCTTTCGGGCGGACAGCGCCAGCGCGTCGCTATTGGCCGCGCCCTGGCGCGCAGGCCGTCTTTGTTTTTGTTTGACGAGCCGCTGTCCAATCTGGATGCCAAGCTGCGCGTGGACATGCGCGCCGAGCTGAAGAAACTGCACATGGCCACCGGCGTGACCACAATTTACGTGACGCACGACCAGGTGGAAGCCATGACGCTGGGCACGCGCATCGCAGTGCTCAAAGATGGGCGCATTCAGCAACTGGCCACGCCGATGGAGTTGTATGAGCGGCCCGCCAATACCTTTGTTGCCGAGTTCATCGGCTCGCCAGCCATCAACTGGAGCGAGAGCGAAGTCGGTAGCGACGGGCACATCTACCTGGGGCAAGACAGCAGCGGCTTGTTCTTGCCTGATCTGGCAGGTCGGCGCGTGCGCATTGGCATTCGCCCCGAAGACATGGTGGTCAGCGAGGCTGGCACCTTGCAAGGCAATGTCACCCTGGTCGAGCCCACGGGCGCCGAAAGCTATGTGCTGGTGCGCTCAGCCATGGGCGAATGCACCTTGCGCATGGCCGGTGCCGCAAGCTACGCGCCGGGTGATGCCTTGCGCATGACAGTGGCCACCCACAAAATCCATGTGTTTGACGCCCAAAGCGGCGAGCGTCTGAACTAAGTCTTAGCGCGCCGGGCTATGGCAGCCCGGCAGCGTGTACGCAGTCAGCTAGCAAAGCCCATCTGCCTTAATCCCAGCGGCGACAAATCAGCCGGGGTGAAGCGGCCTTCGAAGTCCATTTCATAGTTTTCCGGCGCAAAGTCGGGCGACGATAAGCCCGCTTCGAAAGCCGGTTTTTGCAGCGCCTGAAAAATGCGGTTTTTCCCGCAGTCGGGCGCGGCGCCGATGTACATCACATTGCTCGAACCGCTGCCCAGGTGTTCGTCTTCCACGCCATGGATCACATCCGGGTGCCACCACACGGTATCGCCCTGCTCCACTTTGGGAATTGGGCCGTAGGCACGCAGTATCAGGCTATGAAACTCGGCATTGACCCCCAGCGCGCGTCCGGCGCGGGCGCCGCATAAGCTGTCTTCGGGCACATCGTCTTGCAAGGCGCGCAGCAGCACCCAGGCCATAGCGTCTGCAATCGGCGCTACGCGCAGCGTGCCATCGCCCGGGCCTTGGGCGGTGAGCGCCGTCCAACCCTGGAAGGTACGAAACATGCGGCAGACCGCAGGCGAAGGAATCTCGTGCGTCTCGGTGCGAAAAGCGGCGTCAAACGCGTTGTACTGGCGCACATCACCGCCAAACACATGGCGATAGACCTGCTGGTAACCGGGGTCTATCCAGCGCTCAATCGAACCGCCGTCGGTATGGGGCGACAAGCCCAAGGTTTTATCGCCGGGTTGGCGCTGGCGCACACGGTCCGAGTAGGTGCATTCCAAGTCCGGATTGAAAACCTGCTTGCCAGCATGCTCAAATTTCCATAAGCGGTTGAGCCAGCGGCGCACGCGCGCCAGCTCGGTCGACTGGCGCGCATCCATTTGCGGGCGCGACCAGTAAACACCAAAAATTTGCGGACGCCCGCTGGCCAGGCTGCTGAAATACTTGTCGATACCGCGTTTGCTCACCTCTTTTTCCAGGTACTTATTGCGGTCCAGGTAATCGGCCAACTCGGAATTCCAGGCCTGCACCCGGCTCGGATCAAAAACACCGCGTACCACTACGCACCCGCGTTGGCGCACGCGATCTATAGCGGCGCTGTCCAGCTTATCCAGATCGGCGGCATCGATGGTGGGCACCGGTGACACGCCGGCAGCGCGCTCGGCCTCAATCGCTTGCACTTGCGACTCGATATGCGCTGTGAGCGCTGCAAAGCGCTCCTTCAAATCCGGCATAGCGGCACGCAATGCGCGCTTGGTCTGGCGGATCGTTTCCAGGTGGGGTGCGTTGGGGTCTTGCGTATCAGCGGGCGTCGGGTTCATACAAGCTTTCGATAGGTGGCGGTTGAAACAGTATGTGTTGGGGCGCGGCGCCGGGGGCTGTCATCTGGTGCAAAAGACTGGTACCCAGCGAGGTGCCGGTCAGATAAATATCTTCAAAACAGCCGAGCAATGGCTGGCGTACATAGCGGGGCAAATGGCTGCTGTACTTGACCACCAGGTCCAGGTCCTGGCGCAGACGCAAACCGGCATCGAGCACTGCCGTAGTGAGCGCCATCACGGGCGCTTCGCGGGTAAGCACCAAGCCGTCAAAACCAGGCGCGTGCGCGCGTGTCCATTGGTATATTTTTTCCGGGCTCTGGTCTAAGTCCATGTCGTGTATCACCCGGCCTTCTATGCCTAATTGCGCACAAGCCTGGGTAAATCCGCTGGCCAAATAGCCCCAGAACGTACCGCCAGCCTCCGGCAGCAAAATCGCCAAACGCCTTCTGCCTTGGGCGTGCAAGGCCTGCACTGCGTCAAAGGCATAGCGCTCGTTGGCGAAATCGACATACGCGTGTTCGGGGCTGATGCGGGTGCGGCCATGCGTCACAAAGGGCAGCGGCGCCTGCTGCAAATAGCGCACGCGCGCATCGTCGGGCTGCGTATGGGTAATCACCACGCCGTCGGCCAACTTGTTTTCTACGACGTAGCGCAGCGCTTTCAATCCGTTGCTGTCGGTGCCTTCGGGCATGACGATGAGGTGGTAGTCCGTGTCCTGCAAGGCGTCGCTAATGCCCAGCATCAAGTCCTTGAACGCCGGTTGGTTCGCGTCTGAGCGATTTACCAAAAAAGCTAGCACATGGGTTTTGCCGGTTTTAAGCCGCACCGCCGCCCGGTCACGCACAAAGTGCAGGGCCTTGGCCGCTTCCAGCACCCGCGCCCGCGTACCCGGCAGCACCTGGGGACTGCCAGCGAGTGCCCGAGACACCGTGGCCAGCGACAAACCGGTGGCCTGGGCAAGGGTTTG
>CANFJQ010000070.1 GCA_947447615.1 Comamonadaceae bacterium | reverse complement strand
TTTTTGGTGGAGGTAAGCGGGATCGAACCGCTGACCTCTTGCATGCCATGCAAGCGCTCTCCCAGCTGAGCTATACCCCCAAACCACAAGGCTCTGCAAGCAGGGCCTTCAATTTCCAAGCCCTCGATTATAGCCAATAAATTTAGGCCGCCTGTAGCCGGTCCAGAACTTTCTGCCGGTCGCACAGCGCCAGCACCGCATCGAGCGCCGGGGTTTGCGGCGTGCCCATCACCAGCACGCGCACGGGCATGGCCAACTGCGGCATTTTCAGACCCGCTTGCGTCAACACCTCTTTGATCGCGGCGCTAATGCTAGCTTTGTCCCATTCGCACTGTGCCAATTGCGTGCGCAAAAGCTCCAGTGCCGGGCGTACCGCATCGGTCACATGCTGGGCCAGGTCTTGGTCGCTGGCCTGCACATCGGCGTAAAAGCGCCCTACCCAATCGGCCAGTACCAGCGTAGTGTCGCAGCGGTCTTTGAACAAATCGCACAGGCGCGCCAGGCGTTCGTCGGCTATCAAACCAAGGTCTTGCAAATGCTTAGCCACCAAGGGGGCCAAGGATTCGCCGTCCATGGCCTTCATATGTTGCGCGTTCACCCAACGCAATTTGGCTTCATCAAACTGCGCGGCGCTGCGGCCCAAATGGTCCAGGTTGAACCATTCGACAAATTGTTGGCGGCTGAATATTTCTTCATCGCCATGGCTCCAGCCCAGGCGGGCCAAATAATTCACCATGGCATCGGGCAGGTAGCCTTCGGCGGCGTATTGGGTAACGGCTTTGGCGCCGTTACGTTTGCTCATTTTTTCCCCCTGCTCATTGAGCACCGTGGGCAAGTGCGCATACACCGGCGGCTCTTTGCCCAAGGCTTTGAAAATATTGATCTGGCGCGGCGTGTTGTTCACATGGTCATCACCGCGAATCACATGACTAATGGCCATGTCTATGTCATCGACCACGACGCAAAAGTTGTAAGTCGGGGTGCCAACCGCTTCGCCCGCTGGCGCGGGGCGGGCAATCACCAAATCGTCTAATTCGGTGTTGCTGATTTCGATGCGGCCTTTGACTTTATCCTCCCACACCACGCTACCGGTTTGCGGGTTTTTAAAGCGCAACACGGGCACCACGCCCGCGGGCACTGGGGGCAGTACTTTGCCGGGTTCGGGGCGCCAAGTGCCGTCGTAACGCGGTTTTTCTTTGGCTGCCATCTGGCGCTCGCGCAAAGCATCCAATTCGGCCACACTGGTGTAACAGGGATAGACCCAGCCATCGGCTTGTAATTGCAACAACACTTCTTTGTAGCGCGCCATGCGCTGCATTTGGTAGAACGGGCCTTCGTCAGGCTCCAGCCCCAGCCAGCGCATACCTTCCAAAATCACGTCGACAGCGGCCTGCGTGCTGCGGTCTTCGTCGGTGTCTTCAATCCGCAAAATAAAGTCGCCACCGGTGGAGCGCGCAAAAGCCCAAGGATAGAGTGCCGAGCGGATGTTGCCCAGGTGGATAAAGCCCGTGGGCGAAGGCGCAAAGCGGGTGCGTGTTTTAGTCATGCCAATTCAGATTCAAAGTGTGTCCAGGCCACGCAGCAAGTCGTCTTGCATATCACCCACATGTTCCAGCCCCACGGCCACGCGGATCAGGCCCTGGCCGATGCCGGCGGCCTGGCGCTGCGCCTCGGCCAATTTGCCGTGCGAGGTGCTGGCCGGGTGCGTCAACAAGGTTTTGGTGTCGCCCAGGTTGGTACAAAGCGATAGCACACGCAAACTGTCCAGCACATGGAAAGCGCGGCTGCGTGCCTGTTCCGGCTTGGCGGCCTTGATGTCAAAAGACACGACCGCGCCGCCCACATGAGACATTTGCTTCATCGCCAAAGCGTGTTGCGGGTGGCTGGGAAGGCCTGGGTAGTACACGCGCTCCACCAAAGGCTGCTGCTCCAGCCACAAGGCCAGTGCATGGGCACGGGCGCTTTGGGCGCGCATGCGGATGTCCAGCGTTTCCAGGCCTTTGAGCACCACCCAAGCATTAAAGGGCGAGAGCACCATGCCACTGTTTTTCATCACGGGCAGGCACTTGCCGATGATCAGGGCTTCGCTGGCGCACAAGGCACCAGCCATCACGCGGCCCTGCCCGTCTAAGTATTTGGTGCCCGAGTGCATCACGATATCGGCGCCCATATGCATAGGGCGCTGCAAAGCCGGTGTGGCAAAGCAGTTATCCACGGCCAGCAAAGCACCGGCGTTGTGGGCCAAGTCGGCCAGGGCTTGGATGTCGCAGACTTCAGTCAAAGGATTGGTCGGGGTCTCTGCAAACAGCAATTTGGTGTTGGGGCGGATGGCGGCTTTCCAGGCGGCCAAGTCGGTTTGCGATACCGCAGTGGACTCCACGCCAAAGCGCGCAAACTCTGAGCCGATCAGCTTCAGCGTAGAGCCGAACATGGACTGCGAATACAGCACATGGTCGCCCGCCTTGAGCAAACTAAACAGCATGAGCATGATGGACGACATACCCGAGGAGGTGGCCAGCGCCGCCTCGCTGTCTTCCATGGCCGCCAAGCGCATTTCAAAACTGCTGACCGTGGGGTTGCCCGAGCGACCATAGGTGTAACCTTCTTCCTCGCCGCCAAAACGGCGCGCCGACACCTCGGCCGAGGGCTGCACATAGCCGCTAGTCAAGAACAGCGCTTCAGAATTTTCACCGTACTGGCTGGGCTCCATAGCCACGCGCTGGGCCAGGGTGTCAGGATGCAGTCCGGGGGGCAATGGATGGCTTGGCATGGGAAATTGAAAAAGTTAAACCGAGGGGCTTGCTATACGGGATTGGGCAAGGCCAGGCGCGAGCTGTCTTGCTCGTCTTCCTGGCTGCTGACACGCGCTGCGCTCAGGCGCGCAATATCGGCCACACCCACATCGCCGGTGACGTAAACGCCATCAAAACACGAGGCATCAAAGTCTTTGATAGCGGGGTTAAGCGAGCCAATCGCTTTTTTCATGGCGTCGACGTCCTGGTAAATCAGGGCATCGCAACCGATGATGGCGCGCACCTCTTCCACCGTGCGGTTGTAGGCTACCAACTCTGAGCTGGTGGGCATGTCGATGCCATACACATTGGGAAAACGCACCGGTGGCGCGGCGCTGGCCAGATAGACCTTGCGCGCACCCGCATCACGCGCCATTTGCACAATCTCTTGGCTGGTGGTGCCGCGCACAATCGAGTCATCCACCAGCAGCACATTGCGCCCTTTGAATTCGCTGGCAATCGCATTGAGCTTTTGCCGCACCGATTTTTTGCGCACCGCCTGGCCGGGCATGATGAAGGTGCGGCCCACGTAGCGGTTTTTGACAAAGCCTTCGCGGTAGGGAAGGCCTAGCAATTGCGCCAATTGCGCCGCGCTAGGGCGGCTGGATTCGGGAATAGGAATCACCACATCTATTTCATTGGGTGGCACGGTAGAGACCACACGCTTGGCTAAGGTTTGTCCCAAATTCAGACGGGCTTGGTAGACCGAAATACCGTCCATCACCGAATCGGGCCGCGCCAGATACACAAACTCAAAAATACAGGGATTGAGCACCGGCTTATCGGCACATTGCTCTGCCAGCATCTTGCCTTGCAGGTCGATAAACACCGCTTCGCCAGGTGCCACATCGCGCTCGAACTGGTGCATGGTGCCTTCCAAGGCCACCGACTCGCTGGCCAGCACAATTTGCCCCGGGCCGCGCCCGATGCACAAGGGCCGGATACCAAAGGGATCGCGAAAGGCCAAGACGCCGTGCCCGGCAATCAAGGCGATGACTGCATACGAGCCTTTGATGCGGCGGTGCACATTGCGCACCGCTTCAAACAAATGCGCGGGTTGCAAAGGCATTCCGCGCGTGGTGCGCTCGATTTCATGGGCCAGCACATTGAGCAGTACTTCGGAGTCGCTCTCGGTATTGATGTGCCGGTGGTCCACGGTAAACAACTCATGCTTGAGGGCTTGCGCGTTGGTCAGGTTGCCGTTGTGCACCAGCACAATGCCAAAGGGCGCGTTCACATAAAAAGGCTGGGCTTCTTCTTCGCTAAAGGCATTGCCCGCTGTCGGGTAACGCACCTGGCCCAGACCGCAGTGGCCTGGCAAGGCGCGCATATTGCGGGTACGGAACACGTCTTTCACCATGCCCTTGGCCTTGTGCATGAAAAACTTGTTTTCCTGCTGCGTGACAATGCCAGCGGCATCCTGGCCGCGGTGCTGCAAGAGCAGCAAAGCGTCATAAATGAGCTGGTTGACAGGTGCGTTGCTGACAACGCCTACGATTCCACACATGCTTGGGTTTGCTCGTTCAAGGTAAATAAGGGCGCAGGGCCTGGGGTAACCAGGGTTTGAGTCCGGCCAGCACCGATTGTGCAATGCGTGGACTATAGGCCTCTAGCCACCAATCGCTGTTGACCAAAGGCGTCATACGCAACACCACGGTTGCTGACAACAAAATCACCATCGCCCGCAGACTTCCAAAGGCCAGCCCCAACAAGCGATCCACCAGGCCCATGCCAGTCACATAGACCGCCTTTTTGGTCAGGAACACGACCAGACTGCCCGCCAGCAGGCACAGGATAAAGGCGAAAAAAAATCCAAAGCCATAACGCACCATGTCGCTGGCGCCGCGCGTAGGTAAAAATTCCGCTACGGATGGTGCAGCCCATTGCGCCAGCACAAAGGCCAGTACCCAGTTGACCAGGGACAAAACTTCGTACACCAGGCCGCGCCAGGCGCCGATGGACAGGGACAAGGCCAGCACGGCGCAGCAAATCCAATCGAGATCGGCCATGGCCCGCCTGTAACTACAGCGTCAGAACCTGGGTGGGCAGATTCAATGCTTTGATCTTTTCTACGGCTTTGTCCACATCCGCCTTGTTGCTAAAGGGGCCCACGCGCACGCGGGTGCGCTTGCCCTCTTTGGTATTGGCCACTTGTGCGTACGTGCTGATGCCGGCTTTTTCCAAAGTGTGCCGCGCCTCCTGGGCTTTTTGCGCGTCGGCAAATGCGCCCACTTGCACCACATAACGAAGGCCTGGCGATGAGGCCACAGGCGCGGGCTCTTTGCCTTCGAGCAAGGTTTGGGCTTTGGCGGCCTCTGCTGGGGATTTGGTGTCGGTCGGCTTGACCTCAGTTTTTGCGGCTGATTTAGCGTCGGTCTTGTTTTCGGACTTGGTATCCGTCTTTGCCGTGGCCTTTTCCACCGCAGCGCCAACCGCAGGCACGATCATTTTTTCGGACGGTGCGGGCGTGACCACGGTTTCCTTTTCCGCCGGCTGCGGCGCGGATGGCGGTGGCGCCTCTGCTTGCGACGCGGCCACGACCGAGGGCGTCGCTGCCAGGGGCGCTACTTTGTTCTTCTCAGGGATGTTGATGACAATGTCCACGTCAATCGGGCGCGGCTGGCTGTCAAACAGCAGGGGGAAACCAATTACCCCGATTAGCACCAATGCTGCCGCGCCTATCAAGCGATGGCGGGCCCGTTTGCGCATCGCTTCCAAGCTTTCGGCGGCCGGTGCGGGGGCTGCAGGCTCGGCACCGTCTTTGCGAAACTTGAAAAATGCCATAGCGTGATTTTTTTAAGAAGATGCGAGGTGTGCTCCGGGCAGCCGGGGAAGCCCTTGCTGCAGCACACCGCCAACGGTGTAAAACGATCCAAACACAAGGATTCTATCAGTGGGGTCGGCGCAGCGAAGGGCCTCATCCAAGGCGGATTGCGGGCTGGAAAAGGCCCTGGCGCTCACATCTTTACGTGTATTTTGGGCCTGCCAGCGAACCATCAAATCTGCGCCCGCAGCCGCACGCGGCGTGGGCAAATCGGTGAAATACCAGCACTCCACCAGCGGGTTCATGCGGGCCAGCATGGGGGCCAGGTCTTTATCCGCCATGGCGCCGAACACCGCGTGGGTGCGTGGAAAAAATCCCATGGCATCCAAATTAGCCGCCAGTGCCGCCACCGAATGCGGGTTATGGGCGACATCGAGCACCAGGTTGGGAGTGCCTGGAATAATTTGAAAGCGCCCGGTAAATTCCACCATGGCCAGGCCATTGCGGATCGCCTGTGCCGTAACCGGCAGCTTGTCCCGTAAAGCCGTCAAAGCCGCCAGCACACCCGCCGCATTGACCAGTTGGTTGGCGCCGCGCAAAGCGGGATAGGCCAGCCCGCTGTAGCGCCGCCCCCGTCCCGCCCACTCCCATTGCTGCGGGTCGCCCCGGGTGTTGAAATCCCGACCCACGCGCCACAAATCGGCGCCGATTTCCAGGGCGTGGTCCAGCACGCTTTGCGGCGGCACCGGGTCGCTGACCACCACCGGGCGCCCAGTTCGCATGATGCCGGCCTTCTCAAAGCCTATGGTCTCGCGGTCATTGCCCAAAAACTCCATATGGTCCAGGTCGATACTGGTAATCACCGCGCAATCGGCGTCGATGATGTTGACTGCGTCCAGCCGCCCGCCCATGCCCACCTCCAAAATCGCCACATCCAGCGCCTGCGCGCGCATGACATCCATGATGGCTAGCGTAGAAAACTCGAAATAAGTCAGCGACACCGGCTCCACCCCCGCCGTGCGCGCCGCCTCAACCCGAGCAAAACCTTGCATCAGAGCATCGGCGTCGACGCTTTGCCCTTGCAAGCGCAGACGCTCTTCAAAATGCACCAAATGCGGCGAGGAATAGACCGCCGTGCGGTATCCCGCCTGCATCAAGATGGACTCCAGCATGGCGCAGGTGGAGCCTTTGCCATTGGTGCCGGCCACCGTAATTACGGTGCAAGGCAGGTGTAAATCCATGCGCTGCGCCACCTGGCGCACGCGCTCTAGGCCCATGTCGATGTTTTTGGGGTGCAATTGCTCGCAATAGGCCAACCAGTCCGGTAAATTTTTCATAAGGGAGGGATTGTCGCGCAGCCCGGCAAAGGCCTTGAGCCGGGCCGTGGCATCATCGTGGCCATGAAAAACAAAGCCCCTATCCCAGCCATCAAGGTCTTTGGCATCCCCAACTGCGACACCGTCAAAAAAGCCCGGCTGTGGTTACAAAACCAGGGCCTGGCCTACCACTTCCATGATCTCAAAAAAGACGGTGTACCGCCCGAAGCCCTGACCCGCTGGATGCAGGCCGTGGGCTGGGAAGTGCTGCTCAACCGCAAGGGCACGACTTGGCGCAAACTGGACGCGGCGCTGCAAGCCAGCGTCACCGACACCGCCAGCGCAGCGGCGCTGATGCAAGCCCAAGCCAGCGTTATCAAGCGCCCCGTGGTGCAGTGGCCCGATGGGCGTATCACGGTGGGCTTTGCACCCGAGCGCTTTGCAAGCCTGCTGCCCTAAAATCAAAGGCTTTGCGGGCGGCCCGCTTCCCCCTTAAGCCGCCTAATTCCCACCCGCGTCGGCCCCTGCCGGCACCTACCCAGCCAAAGCCATGAGCACCACCCATATCCAAAGCGCCAGCATCGCCACCCAAGCCAGCGTCTATTTCGACGGCAAATGCGTGAGCCACAGCCTCACCATGGCCGACGGCAGCAAAAAATCCGTGGGCGTGGTGCTGGCCGCTGAACTGACCTTTGGCACCGCAGCGCCGGAAGTCATGGAATGCGTGGCCGGCAGCTGCGAATACCTACTGGCAGGCGCCAGCGCCTGGGCCAGTTGCCAGCCCGGCCAGCGTTTCAGCGTGCCGGGCGACAGCAGTTTCCAGATTCGTGTAGCCGAGGCCTTTCATTACATCTGCCATTACGGTTAGGTCCGATCGCCGGGATCTGGCATAACGCTCGGCCCCTTAATGAAGGCGCATCTCGCAGCCCAGCCTCACAGGCGCTTAGCCTTGACTTTCCCGCCCCAGTCCATAGCAATTTTCAAGACCACGCACTATGTCCACCATTCTTCAAAACATCCCCATTGGCCAAAAAGTAGGTATCGCGTTTTCCGGCGGCCTGGACACCAGCGCGGCGCTGCACTGGATGCGTAACAAAGGCGCGATTCCTTACGCCTACACCGCCAACCTGGGCCAGCCCGACGAAGCCGACTACGACGAGATTCCGCGCAAAGCCATGGAATACGGCGCCCAAAAAGCCCGCCTGATCGACTGCCGCAGCCAACTGGCCGCCGAAGGTATCGCCGCCCTGCAAAGCGGTGCGTTCCATATTTCCACCGGCGGGCTTACTTACTTCAACACCACGCCCCTTGGCCGCGCTGTGACCGGCACCATGCTGGTAGCGGCAATGAAGGAAGACGATGTGCATATATGGGGCGATGGCAGCACCTACAAAGGCAATGACATCGAGCGCTTTTATCGCTACGGCCTGCTGACCAACCCAGCGCTCAAAATCTACAAGCCCTGGCTAGACCAAAGCTTTATCGACGAACTCGGTGGCCGCGCGGAAATGTCCGCCTTTATGACCCAAGCCGGTTTTGGCTACAAGATGTCAGCCGAAAAAGCCTATTCCACCGACTCCAATATGCTGGGCGCCACCCACGAGGCCAAAGACCTGGAGCACCTGAGCAGCGGCATGACCATCGTCAACCCGATCATGGGCGTGGCCTTTTGGAAGGACGAGGTCAGCATCGCGCGTGAAGACGTGCGGGTACGCTTTGACGAAGGCCGCCCGGTCGCGCTCAATGGCGTCGAATACCCGGATTTGGTCAGCCTCATTCTGGAAGCCAACCGCATCGGCGGACGCCACGGTCTGGGCATGAGCGACCAGATTGAGAACCGCATCATCGAGGCCAAAAGCCGTGGCATCTACGAGGCGCCAGGGCTGGCCTTGCTGTTTACCGCCTATGAGCGCTTGGTCACCGGCATCCACAACGAAGACACGATAGAGCAATACCGCGAGAACGGGCGCAAATTGGGCCGCCTCTTGTACCAGGGCCGCTGGTTTGACCCGCAAGCCATCATGCTGCGCGAAGCCGCCCAACGCTGGGTGGCACGCGCTGTGACGGGCGAGGTGACGTTGCAATTGCGCCGGGGTAATGACTATTCGATTCTCAATACCGAATCGCCCAACCTGACCTACCACCCCGAGCGCCTGACCATGGAGAAAGGCGCCTCCATGTTCTCGCCGGCAGACCGCATAGGACAACTGACGATGCGCAACCTGGATATTGCCGACACCCGCGAAAAACTGGGCATTTACAGCCAGGCCGGGCTGCTGGCGCAGGACCCGGGCACCCGGATGATGGGCTTGACCAAAGAAGATTAAACTACTAAAACGTTTATAAATATAAAAATACATAGCGTTTGGTATTTGAATGTTCTTCAACGGGGGGTGGTTCGATGGCGATACAAAGGACATACGCGGGCGATGGCTGCTGACAAACGTCCGGACACTAAAGCAGGTCGAGATGGGAGCGCTACCGAGCCGCGCCTGACGGTGCGCGCCCTGCACCTGGTGTTGGCGGTGATCGGCGTCAGCCTATGTCTGGCGGTGGCTTTGCTGTTTTATTTGCAATGGCAGCAACGGAGCTGGCTGCAGAGCGCAGCAGAAATGCGTGAAACCGCCGTTTCCCTGCTGGTGCAAGACCTCGATAGCGACATGGCACGCCTGCGCGAGGCGCTTAACCAGGAACAAGCACCTGGCCCAGCAGGCGAGCCCACAGTTCTGAATGCGCGCTACAGCGCACTACAAAAGCGCTTTTCTGCTTTGCAAGCCTATGGCGATGCCCAAGCCTTGCTCAGTCGCCCCGAGTCCACCCTGACCATGGAACGTGTGCAAAGGCTGCTCACCCGAACCAATCAATGGTTGGAAGACCCCAACCGGGACAACAAGGACTTGGTGGGTCTTACAGGAATCGCCCAAGGCTTGGCGCAGCCCATGTCCATCCTCACGGCCAGCGCCAAAGCCTTGGAAAAACAGCAAACCAATGCCCAAAACGAACGTTTAAGTAGCAACGCCGACGAAATTTTCCTACTCTCGGTCCTGTGCTTGCTCCTGACCTTGCTCACCATTGGAACCTTGCTGGTACTCAACCGGCAGCGCGCCATGGCCCAAGAAAAGTCGCGTAAATTGACCGAGTATTTCCGCGAAACGCAAATGAAAGCGGAAACCGCGAGCCGAGGCAAAAGTCGCTTTTTAGCCAATATGAGCCACGAGCTGCGTACCCCATTCAACGGTATTTTTGGCATGCTGAGTTTGCTGGGTACGACGCCCCTCAACGCCATGCAGGCGGACTACCTCAAGACCGCCAATGCCTCGGCCAACCATTTGTTGAACGTGCTCAACGACATCTTGGATCTCTCCGCCTTGGAAGAGGGAAAAATTAATTTGCAATTGGCACCTTTAGATGTGCGCCAGGTGCTGCGCGACATCCGCGACGTGATGCGGCCCCAGGCCGAGCAAAAAAAACTGGACTTTGAAGTACAGGTCCACACAGAAGTACCGCAGTGGCTGCTCATGGACGTCAAGCGTCTGAAGCAAATTTTGTTCAATTTGGCCAACAATGCAGTCAAATTTACCAGCCGTGGCGGTGTACAGATTCAGGTCAAGTTAGGAGCAGCGCCGTCGGTAGACGATAAAGAATTTGTGCTGCTCGATATTGCTGTGGAAGATAGCGGCATAGGCATTAGCAGCGATGCGCTTGAAAACTTATTTCAGCGCTTTAACCAGGTGCATAACGGCATCAGCAATGACTACGGCGGCACCGGGCTGGGTTTGGAAATCTCCCAGTCGCTGGCGCAGCTCATGGGTGGGCAGATCGAGGTGACCAGTGCCAAGGGCGTGGGCTCTTGTTTTACCTTGCGTATGCGGGCGCAACTAGCCCAAGCGCCCCTTCCCACCAGCCAACGCAAGGTTTTTCAACTGGACGCACCGACCAAACCCGAGCGTCTGTACCGCATCCTGGTCGTGGAGGATAACGAGGTCAATCGCAAGTTTGTCGATATCTTGCTCAAGCGCATGGGCTACCTGACGTATTTCGCGGAAAACGGCCGTGTCGCCATCAACCGTTTACAAAAGCAAAGTTTTGACCTGGTGTTGATGGACCTGCACATGCCGGTGATGAACGGCATTGAGGCCACACGCGCCATCCGGGCGCTGGCGCACCCGGCCGCCAAAATTCCCATCATTGCGCTCACCGCCGACGTGATGAACGATGCCCATGAAGAAGCACTGGCTGCGGGCGTGAACGACTTTGTCACCAAGCCGGTACATATGGGCCGCTTGCAAGAGATGATCCGCCAGCACCTGGAGCCGGGCAGCGAAGCTGCACAGGATCCGCCGCCCGCGCAGTCCTAACGATGGCGGTTGCGCAGCCCCAGCAATCCTTGTGCTGCGGGTTCCCCAAACAAGTACTGCGGGCCTATGGCTTGCAGGCTGCTGGCTTCAATACCTAAAGCCTCCAAGCCGGGTAGGCCGCCGGCGGCCACGTTGTCCAACTGCATAGAGTCCAGATTGTCCTGGCTCATCACGGGCTCGCCAGGCATCAGGCCCAGCATAAAAGCCTGGATGCGGCCCATCCACAAAGGAAGGCCAATAACCGGTCGGCCGCGGCCTTGGTTGATGCCGCTGCTGCGCGCGGCAAATTGCACGAGTTGGCGAAGCGTGTACACCTGCGTCCCGGCCAATTCATATACCCGCATTGCTGGCGCCTGCTCCAGCCCTTGCTTCAGGCTGGCCAGTACCGCGCTGGCGACATCCTCCACCCACAGCGGTTGGAAACGCGCATCGGCACAGGCCAGGGGCATTACCGGAAACAGCGCTTGCAAGCGCGCAAACACATTTAAAAACTTGTCATTCGCACCAAAAATAACGCTCGGGCGCAGCACCGTCAAACCACAGCTTCCCATGCCACCCTTGGCCCAACCCAAGTTATCGGCTAACAGCGTTTCACCGACCGCTTTGCTGCGCAGGTAATTGGAGGGTGCGGCCTGCGGCTGCGCCGCGTTCACACCCAGCGCGCTGATATGCACCAGGTGCCGCACGCCTTTGGCCACGCACGCGCGGGCGATCTTGGCTGGCAAGTCTTGGTGCATATGGACAAAAGCTGCGGGGCTGCCGTGCAGGATGGCGACCAGGTTGATCACCGCATCCATACCCGCCATCGCGCGCTTTAAGGCCGCTTCGTCGTGGATATTGCATTCCAACACGGTGAGCCCCGGCAAATGCATCACGCTCCTGGCATGCACCGCTTTACGCGTAGTAACGCTGACCCGATAACCGGCGCGTACCAGTTTTTCGCACACATGGCCGCCGACAAAACCGGAGCCTCCCAAGACCAAAACCTGCTTCATAGAAATCACATCTCCACATTGCCAAGACCACTGCAAAGGCCTAGGCCTCATTGTTGAACACGCGCAGCTGGCAGCCTTTGCGCTCCGTCAAAAACTCTACAAGACCACCGGCTCGGTTTCCAGCAAAAGGCCAAAGCGTTCATACACACTGGTTTGAATCGCCTTGGCCAGGGTCATCACCTCGCCCCCCGTGGCACCTTGGCTGCCGCTGCCCCGGTTGACGAGCACCAAAGCCTGCTTTTCATACACGCCCGCCTGCCCCACCGATTTACCGCGCCAGCCACAAGCGTCAATCAACCAGGCGGCGGCCAGCTTGAAGGAACCATCAGCCAGGCGGTAATGCACCACACGCGGATCCCGGGCGATGATGTCGGCGCATTGCTCGGCGCTGACCGTGGGGTTTTTGAAGAAACTACCTGCATTGCCCACGAGCGCCGGGTCGGGCAATTTGCTGCGGCGGATGCGGCAAACCCAATCAAAAATTTGCTGTGCGTCAGGTTGGTCGCAAGCCTCCTGGGCGCGCATTTTTTCAATATCAGCATAGCCCAGTATCGGCTTCCAGGCCTTGGGTAGGGCGAAACGCACGCGCAAAATCAAGGCCTTGTCCTTCAGCCCCAAGCCCGGCGCGGCGCTGGTGTGCTTAAAAATCGAATCGCGGTAGCCGAAAGCGCATTGGGCAGCATCCAGGCTAAACACCTCGCCGGTCTGCAAATCTATCGCATCCAGCGAGTCAAACACGTCTTGCAGTTCAATCCCGTACGCCCCAATGTTTTGCACCGGCGCGGCGCCCACAGTGCCGGGTATCAAGGCCATGTTTTCCATGCCGGGCATGCCTTGCGCCAGGGTCCAGGCCACAAAATCGTGCCAGTTTTCCCCCGCCCCGGCTTCCACGATAAAGGCTTTGGGCGTTTCCCGCAGCAAGCGCCGCCCGCCAATCTCCACCTTGAGCACCAGGGGCTTGACGTCCCCCGTCAGCACCAGGTTGCTGCCACCGCCCAGTACGAATTTGGGTAGCGTCGCCAGCGCCGCGTCTTGCAGCATGGCGGCAACGTCGTCTTCGCGGCGGATGCGCAGCAATTGCTGCGCCTTCGCCACAATGTGAAACGTGTTGAGCGCCTGCAAAGGCACGTTGTTCTCGACTACCATGGCGGGATTGTCGCACCCGTCCGGCGCTACGCGCAGCGCCCCGCCCTAGAAGCCTTGTTGGAGAAATTAAAAAAATGCCCTCGTTTGATACCGTGTGTGAAGCCAATTTGGTCGATGTGAAAAACGGCGTGGAGAACACCACCAAAGAAATTGGCACCCGTTTTGATTTCAAGGGCACAGCCGCTGCAATTGAGATCAAGGACAAAGAGATCACCTTGATAGGCGACGCGGAATTTCAGCTCGATCAGATCGAAGACGTGCTGCGCAACAAGCTCACCAAACGCAATGTCGATGTGCGCTTTTTGGACAAAGGCGATGTGCAAAAAATGGGTGGCGACAAGGTCAAGTGCGTCATCAAGGTACGCAATGGCATTGAGAGTGAATTGGGCAAAAAAATCCAACGCCTGATTAAGGACAGCAAACTCAAAGTACAAGCTGCTATTCAGGGCGACTCGGTGCGCGTCACCGGCGCCAAGCGTGATGACCTGCAAGCGGCCATGGCGCTATTGAAAAAAGAAATTACCGATATACCGCTGAGCTTCAATAATTTTCGCGACTGAAAATTAGCCCCCGGTTTTTGCCTTCGCGCCCAGCCGGGACTCGGTGCCGTTCATCAATCGCGCCAAATTGGGCGCATGGCGCCAGACCAGCAGGCCGCTCATGAGGGCCAGGGCCAGCGCGATGCCGTTGTCCGCGCGCCAGGCCACGCCATCGCCAAACAAGTAGTACACCGGCGCAAACACCGCTGCCACCACCGAGGCCAAAGACACATAACGGGAAAAGTAGGTAATGATGAGCCAACTGGCCCCCACCGCCAGCGCCAGCCAGGGGTTGGTGGCCAGCACTACGCCCATGGCAGTCGCCACGCCCTTGCCGCCCTCAAAGCGGAAAAATACCGGGAACACATGCCCCAAAAATGCAGCCAAGCCCACCATGGCGATGGCGGAAGATTCCAGTCCGTAGGGCGCGCCCAATCGCTGTACCGCATAGACCGGCAGCCAGCCTTTGGCGCCGTCCAGCAGCAAGGTCACCACCGCTGCGGCTTTGCTGCCCGAACGCAGCACATTGGTGGCGCCCGGGTTTTTGCTGCCGTAGGTGCGCGGATCGTTCAGTCCCATGAGGCGACTGACTATCACGGCAAAGGACAAAGAGCCGATCAGATACGCGCCGACAACGGCGATCAAGGTATTGCCTAACAAGACCCAGGGGCTAAGTGATTCCACGCGTGTTCTCCTTGATGCTGCGCGCCATTAAAGGCGCGGCGCTTTATTCTTCCAAGGCGCACTGTACCGCCTTGGCACCGAGCAGGCGCACGCATACTTGCGGGTCCAGCCCCACCAAGTAGCCGCGCCGCCCGCCATTGATCAAGATTTTGGGCAAACCCAAAATGGTTTCTTCCACATACACCGGCATAGCTTTGCGCGTGGCAAAGGGCGAAGTGCCACCCACGAGGTATCCACTATGCCGGTTGGCGGTGTCCGGCGTGCAGGGCTCTACCGATTTGGCGCCGATCTGGCGCGCCAGGTTTTTGGTTGATACCTTGCGGTTGCCGTGCATCAGCACCACCAAGGGCTTGGCGTCCTGGTCTTGCATGATCAATGTTTTGACCACATGAAAAGGGTCCCAGCCCAGCACCTGGGCGCTGTGCTGAGCACCGCCGTGCTCTAGGTATTCATAAGGGTGTTCGCTGAAATCGACTTTGGCACTCCTGAGCAACTGCGTGGCAGGGGTTTCACTCACCCGCTCTTTTTTTGCCACGCTCAGTGCCTTTTGCGT
Source organism: Comamonadaceae bacterium (assembly GCA_947447615.1). GTDB lineage: Bacteria > Pseudomonadota > Gammaproteobacteria > Burkholderiales > Burkholderiaceae_C > Allorhodoferax. The sequence continues at coordinate 615 of CANFJQ010000070.1, read as the reverse complement.
ACCTGCGGCTTATTGCGCCGGGTCGCGCGTCTCTTGGCGGATGGCGTCGATCGCCTTGAGCAGCTCGGGCGAGAGCACGGTGTTAAACGCATCAATATCTTCGTCCAACTGCGCTTGCGTGGTCACGCCGATGATGGTGCTGGCCACCTGCCATTTGCTATTGCAAAAAGCCAGCGCCATCTGTGCAGGGCGCATGCCATGTTCGCGTGCCAAAGCGTTGTAGCGACGGGCCGCGTCCAGCGCTTCGGGGCGCCCCCAGCGCTGCTTACGCACCGATTCAAACATCGCGATCCGTCCGTCTTTGGGCGCATCCGGGCCGGTGATACCCGAGGCATCGTACTTACCGCTGAGTAAGCCAAAGGCCAGCGGCGAATAGGCCAGCAGGCTCACTTGCAAATGGTGCATGGCTTCGTCCATTCCGTTCTCGTGGGTGCGGTTGAGCAAGTGGTAGGCGTTTTGCACCGTAGCCACGCGCGGCAGGCCGTGCACTTCGGCTAAACGCACAAACTCGCAGACCCCATAAGGCGTTTCATTGGACAGGCCAATGGCGCGCACTTTGCCCGCTTTCACCAGTTGACCCAAAGCTTCCAATTGGGTGTGCATGGCAGTGACTTC
>CANFJQ010000069.1 GCA_947447615.1 Comamonadaceae bacterium | reverse complement strand
TGGCGTCGCGCAGCACAGCGGCCGGGTTTTTTTTGAATTCCGACATGCTAACGGTGACATCGGAATAGATGTTTTCCATATAAAGGCTCCAATTTGAGCGCTTATATTAAAGCTTTTTACGGCTCTTTTAAGGGCCAGGCGCAAGCACCCCGCTCACAGCCCCAACATCAACTCCAAGTTTTGCACCGCCGCGCCGCTTGCGCCTTTGCCCAGGTTGTCCAGACGCGCGACCAGCAGGGCGTGGCCGGCGCCTTGGTTGGCGAAAACGCGCAACTCCATTTGGTTGCTACCGGCCAGGGCCACGGCGTCGAGTTTGCCGTCGGCGGTGGGCGGCTCCACCGTCACCGTGCGGCTACCGGCGTAGTGCGCAGCCAGGGCGTCGTGCAGGGCTTGGGCGCTGGGCTGGCCGGGCAAGTCGTCCAGGTGGAGCGGCAATTGCACCAGCATGCCTTGCGCGAAATTGCCCACCGAGGGCACAAACAGCGGGCGGCGCGTCAGGCCGCTGCAATGCATGATTTCGGGGATGTGTTTGTGCTGCAGGCCCAGCGCATAAAGCTCAAAAGGCGCGGCACTGCCCGCTTCAAAAGCTTCGATCATGCTGCGCCCGCCGCCGCTGTAGCCGCTGACCGCAGGCAAGCAGACGGCAAAGTCAGGCGGTAGCAAGCCCGCGTCGATCAAGGGGCGCATGAGCGCAATGGCGCCGGTGGCGTAGCAGCCGGGGTTGGCCACGCGGTCCGCAGCGGCAATCGCCGCGCTTTGGCCGGCGCACAGTTCGGCAAAGCCATAGACCCAGCCCGGCGCAGTGCGGTGCGCGGTGGAGGCGTCGATGATGCGCGGCGCCTTGCCCGTGTCGCGGCGCAGCGCATCGACCATGGCGACCGAGGCGATGGCCGCATCGTCGTGCAGGCACAAAATCACCACATCGGCCTGCGCCATCAAGGCGCGCTTGGCGGCATCGTCTTTACGCAACGCCGGGTCTATGCGCAGCATCTCGATCTGCGCCATGGCTTGCAGGCGTTCGCGGATTTGCAGGCCGGTGGTACCGGCTTCGCCATCGATAAATACTTTTTTCATGGGCAAAAATGGCAATCAATGCAGATAAGGCGAGGGCACCATAGGCCCTTAGCGCTACGTAAGCGCAGGGCAAGTTTGACGCGCTGCACCATGATACAGTTCCGCGTCTTTGCGCTGCCCGCTGTTGTCCCCCCGGTTTGCGCGCCGTGAAGCCTTCACCGCACGCACTATTCCAAAAGAGAAAAGCCATGAAAATCCACGAATACCAAGGCAAGGAAATCTTGCGCAATGCTGGCGTGCCTGTGCCGCGCGGCATCCCTGCTTTTACGGTGCAAGAGGCGGTTGAAGCCGCGCAAAAACTCGGCGGCCCGGTGTGGGTGGTCAAGGCGCAGATTCATGCTGGCGGACGCGGCAAAGGCGGCGGCGTCAAGCTGGCCCGCTCGATTGACGAAGTCAAACAGTTAGCGACCGAGATTTTGGGCATGCAGCTCATTACCCACCAAACCGGGCCCATGGGTCAAAAAGTGCGCCGCTTGCTCATTGAAGACGGCGCGGACATCCAAAAAGAATATTACGTCTCCGCCGTCACCGACCGTGCCAGCCAGCGCGTGGCCATGATCGCATCGAGTGAAGGCGGCATGGACATCGAAGGCGTGGCGCATGACACGCCCGAAAAAATCATCACCGAGATCGTCGACCCGGCCCTGGGCCTGACCGACGCGCAAGCCAAAAAACTGGCCGATGCGATTGGCGTGCCCGCAGGCTCCACCGCCAAGGCCGTGGACGTGCTGCAAAAAATCTACCAGGTCTACATGGACACCGACGCCAGCCTGGTGGAAGTCAACCCGCTGATTTTGGAAGGCAATGGCAACATCAAAGCCCTGGACGCCAAGTTCAACTTTGACGCCAACGCGCTCTACCGCCACCCCGAAATCGTCGCCTACCGCGACCTAGACGAAGAAGACCCGGCCGAAATCGAGGCCTCCAAATTTGACCTGGCCTATATCAGCCTGGACGGCAACATCGGCTGCCTGGTCAACGGCGCCGGCCTGGCCATGGCGACTATGGACACCATCAAGCTGTTTGGCGCCGAGCCGGCCAACTTTTTGGACGTAGGCGGCGGCGCCACTCCAGAGAAAGTGACCGAAGCCTTCAAAATAATGCTGAAAAACCCCAAGGTCAAGGCCATCTTGGTCAACATCTTTGGCGGCATCATGAAGTGCGACACGATTGCCCACGGCGTCATTGCCGCCTGCAAAGCGGTCAATCTGCAAGTGCCACTGGTGGTGCGCATGAAGGGCACCAACGAGGACATCGGCAAAAAAATGCTGGCCGACTCGGGCCTGCCCATCATCAGCGCCGACACCATGGCCGAAGCGGCGCAAAAAGTCGTCGCCGCTGTCCAAGCCCACGCCTAAAGCCCACGCCACCGTCAGAAAGAAACCGCCATGTCGATCTTCATCAACAAAGACACCCGCGTTATTACCCAGGGCATTACCGGCAAAACCGGCGCATTCCACACTGAAAAATGCCAGGAATACGCCAACGGCAAAGCCTGCTTCGTCGCCGGCGTCAACCCTAAAAAAGCCGGTGAGTCGGTGCTGGGCATCCCGATTTATGCCTCCGTCAAAGAAGCCGCGCACGTAACCGGCGCCACCGTGTCCGTCATTTACGTGCCGCCCCCCGGCGCGGCAGCGGCCATTTGGGAAGCCGTCGAGGCGGACCTGGACTTGGCTATTTGTATTACCGAAGGTATACCGGTGCGCGACATGCTGGAAGTGCGCAACAAAATGCGCGCCAAAGAAGCTGCTGGTGGCAAAAAAACCCTGCTGCTCGGGCCCAACTGCCCTGGCCTGATCACGCCCGAAGAAATCAAAATCGGCATCATGCCCGGCCACATCCACCGCAAAGGCCGCATCGGCGTGGTCAGCCGCTCGGGCACACTCACTTATGAAGCGGTGGCGCAGCTCACCGAAATCGGCCTAGGCCAGTCCAGCGCCGTGGGCATTGGCGGCGACCCGATCAACGGGCTCAAGCACATCGACATCATGCGCGCCTTTAACGACGACCCGGACACCGATGCCGTCATCATGATCGGCGAAATCGGCGGCCCGGACGAAGCCGAAGCGGCGCGCTGGTGCAAGCTCAACATGAAAAAACCCATCGTCGGCTTTATCGCCGGCGTTACCGCGCCCGCGGGCAAACGCATGGGCCACGCCGGCGCGCTGATCAGCGGCGGCGCGGACACGGCGGATGCCAAGCTGGCGGTGATGGAAGAGTGTGGCTTCAAAGTGACGCGCAATCCGTCTGAAATGGCCAAGCTGCTCAAGGCCATGCTTTAAGCGCAACTGCGCACCACCATGGAAATGCTGCAAACCCCCGAGTTCTGGCTCGGGCTACTGAAAATCATCTGGATCAACATCATCCTCTCGGGTGATAACGCAGTGGTCATCGCCCTGGCGGCGCGCAGCTTGCCGCCGGAGCAGCAAAAACAAGCCGTCTTGTTTGGATCCGGCGCAGCCGTGGTCTTGCGCATCGTGCTGACCGTGGTGGCGGTGCAATTACTGGCACTGCCCTATTTACAAATAGTAGGCGGCGCGCTGCTCTTGTGGATAGGCGTGCAACTGCTGTCCGAAGACGGCGACGACGAGGGCGAGGAAAAACAATACGGCTCCATGATGGCGGCCATACGCACCATCTTGATAGCCGACCTGGTCATGAGCCTGGACAACGTGATTGCCGTAGCCGCTGCCGCCAGTGGCAACATGGTGCTGCTGGTGCTGGGCCTGGCGATCAGCATTCCGCTGGTCATCTTCGGCAGCACCATGATGATCCGCCTAATGGAACGCTTCCCCGTGGTGGTGACCTTTGGCGCGGCGCTGATCGGCTGGGTGGGCGGCGAGACGGTGGTTAGCGACAAAGTGCTGGCCCCGCTGCTGGAAAACGCCCACTGGCTGCACCAAGCCGGCCCGGCCCTGGGCGCGGCGCTGGTGCTGCTGCTAGGCCGCTGGCTGCAAAAGCGCCATGAACAGGACGAAACGCCCGCCCCCTGAGCGCGACCGCTGGGCCAGGCCGTCTGCACGGGCCATACCAGGCAGGCAGGCAGCAAGCCCAGTCCACCAGCCCATGCGCGCGGGACGGCTACTTGGGCGCCACGGCCCAAGCCCCCTGGCGGCGCAGACCGGCGACACCAGGCCGGTTTAGGTATAAACAGCGCGCCTGGACTGTACTTGCCAAGCAACATTTGACATCTTTTGCAAAAAACTTAAAAAATATGTTGCTTTTGTGTTTTTGATGTATCATTTGCGAACCATTGCCAAAATTGATTGTTTTACAAAAAACACAAATTTGTCAATTGGCCACTGAAAATCCACTTTTTCTTAGTTTATTGATAGGGAGTTTTTTATGAAAAATAGCATGCAAAAGGGTTTTACCCTGATTGAGTTGATGATCGTGATCGCGATCATCGGTGTTCTGGCGGCGGTGGCGATTCCGGCGTACCAAGACTATATTTCTAAGTCACAGGTGACTGCAGCATTAGCCGAAATCAGCCCGGCCAAAACGCCAATCGAAACTGCACTCAATATGGGTACAGTGACGGCCAACGTTGCTGCCACCACTACTGATCTAACGCCGTGGGGCTTGCCGACTAATTCCACAGGACGTTGCGATTTAAAAGTTTCGATAACCGCGGCAACGGCAGGTTCAGTAGGTGGCGGCGCCGCTACCGTTCAATGCAAAGTGAAGGGTTCTGGCTCCATTAATGGCAAAGGAATTCAGTGGAACCGCTCTGCAGACACCGCGACGGCCGCCGGCACCTGGACCTGTGCGACAGAGGTAGATGCTAAATTTAAACCTGTTGGTTGCGCCGGTACATATACAGCTATCTAATTTGATTTAGCAACGTCAAACCACCATCCGAAAAGCAGCGGGCTCACCCCCGCTGCTTTTTTTCTGCCGTTGTCTTGGCTTGTCCGCTCGGTCTTCTGTGTCATCTTGCTTCAATGCCCTGAAGCAGCACTATAGATCGAATGCATCGCTCGAAGAATAACGCTTGGTGGGGTATGGCTTGCCGCCAACTCAACACCGAGTCAGGTACGCATGTCCGATAGTCCCCCGCGTGCTGCGCCCACCCCAACACCTCGCATATTGCTTCGCCAATCTGTGCCAGGCCTTCCCATGGCTCAATCTGTTTAATTTCGGGCCGTTCGTAACCGTCGTTTTTGTCCTAGTCGTAAGGCGGTGCGCAGCATGCTTGGGGCTGTGTTTCATCACCTTGCTTACCGAACGCGAAGAGAGATGGCATTTGTTGCTTTTGAGCTGGGCGCTGGCGACGGGAGTGAGCGCGCTGATGGGACTTCTGGCGCGACGCTGATCGGCTGGATGGGCGGCGAGACCGTGGTCAGCGCCAAGGTGCTAGCCTCGCTGCTTGAAAACGGCCACTGGCTGCGCCAAGCCGACGCGGCCTTAGGCGCAGAGCTGGTGCTGTTTCTACGCCGCTGGCTGCAAAGGCGCCATGAACAGGACGAATCACCTGCGGTCTGCACGCCGCCGTTAGGATTGGCCGGCTGCATGGACATTAGCGGACAGCAGGCCGGTTCGGCAATTAGAGTCGCCAAAGGCGACGGCCCGGGCACACAAGGCCAAGCTCGCTAGCCGGGTAACCCAGCAGCGCTAGGCAGGTTTACAGGGAAACATCGCGCCGGGAAGTGCTTGTTCAACAACGATTGGCAACTTTTTCCTGGAAATAAAAATATTATGCTTTTCGTGTTTGATGTATTATTTAATAACCATTGTCGAAATTGATTGTTTTTTGATAATCGAAAATTTGCCAATTGGCCAATGAAAATACACTTTTTCTTAGTTTATTGATAGGGAGTTTTTTATGAAAAATAGCATGCAAAAGGGTTTTACCCTGATTGAGTTGATGATCGTGATCGCGATCATCGGTGTTCTGGCGGCGGTGGCGATTCCGGCTTACCAAGACTACATTTCCAAGTCGCAAGTGACTTCAGCATTGGCAGAAATTAGCCCGGCCAAAACGCCTATCGAAACGGCGCTCAACATGGGCACCGTGACAAGCGACGTCGCTGCCTCCACTACTGATCTAACAAAGTGGGGTATGGCATCTAACTCCACGGGACGCTGCGATTTAAAAGTTTCGATAACGGCGGCAACGGCAGGTTCAGTAGGCGGCGGCGCTGCTACCGTTCAATGCAAAGTGAAGGGTTCTGGCTCCATTAATGGCAAAGGAATTCAGTGGAACCGCTCTGCAGACACCGCGACTGCCACTGGTACCTGGACCTGTGCGACAGAGGTAGATGCAAAATTTAAACCTGTTGGTTGCGACGGAACCTATACAGCCATCTAATTTGGTGTAGCAAGGTCAAACCACCATCCGAGAAGTAGCGGGCTAAGCCCCGCTGCTTTCCTTATTACTGTTACCTTATCTGACACGCTCAGCCTTCGGGGTTAAGTTGATTCAGCCCCCTGGGGCACCATGTATCGCTTCAGCACTGTCGCTGAATTAGACAGTATTGTCATGGTAGGCATGCCACCAATTCAACATCGCGGGAGATACGCTCCACCGATAATCCCCCGCGTGCCGCGCCCACCCCAACTCATCGCCTATTGCTTCGCCAGCCTGTGCCTGGCTTTCCCCTGGCTCAATCCTTTTAATTTGGGGCCTTCCGTCACCGTCATCTCTGTCCTGGTCGCGTGGTCGTGCGCGGTGGGCTTGGGGCTGTTTTTCATCACACTGCTTACTGAGCGCGAAGCCAGGTGGCGCGTGTTGCTGTGGGGCTGGGCGCTGGCGGGGGGTGTGAGCGCGGTGATGGGGCTTTTCCAGTATTTCGACCGGGCTCAGCTGCTCGGGCCTTGGGTGAATTACGCTGGGCTGGGTCAGGCTTTTGGCAATTTGCGCCAGCGCAACCAGTTCGCCACTTTATGCAGCATGGGCTTGGTGTTGCTGTGGTGGTGGGCGCAGTATGTGCGGGCGGGGGCTCAGCTTACGCAAGCCATGGCCGGCCCGGATACCAGCTCCGGTACCGCGCCTGCGGGCGCAATGCAGGATGCGCCCGCTACTCCTGTAACCAGCGCTGCCGCTGCAAGCCATTGGCTTAGCCCAGCGCTGACTGTGGCTTTGTTGGCCGGGGCCAGCCTGGTCTGCGCAGCGTCGGCGGCCTCTAGCTCGCGTACCGGTTTTTTTCAGTTGTTGCTGTTGCTCGTCTTGGCCTGGTGCTGGCGGCCTAGCGCAGCTGCGCAGGGTCGCGTTTACCGTGGCCTGGGCCTGGTTGGCTTTATGGTGTTGGCCTATGTGCTGGCCGCTGTGCTGCTGCCTATTGCAGCGGGGGTGGACGGCTCGGTGTTTGAGCGTATGCGCGAATCGCCGGATGGCTGCGCCAGCCGCGTGGCCCTTTACCGCAATGTGCTCTACCTGATTACGCAAAAACCGCTGGCTGGTTGGGGCTGGGGCGAGCTGGATTTTGCGCATTTCATGACGCTGTACACCACGCCGCTGGCGGGTGTGCGCTTTTGCGCGATTTTGGACAACGCGCACAACCTGCCTTTGCAATTGGCGGTGGAACTGGGGCTGCCGCTGGCCTTGCTGATCTGCGCGCTGTTGCTGGTGTGGCTGCTGCGCAGCAAGCCCTGGGCCGAGCGTGTGCCCCAGCGGCAACTGGCCTGGGGCCTGCTAGCCATGGTGGGACTACACAGTTTGCTGGAGTACCCGCTGTGGTACGGGCCGTTTCAGGTGGCTGCCGTGCTGTGTTTGTGGATATTGCATGCGTATCCGACGCAGCAATCGCCAGACGCTGCGAAGACCGATACACCCGCGTCCGTACCCGCAATCGACCGGGCCTCGAAGCTAGGCCTCGCCCACTACACCCGCTGGTTTGCGGTGCCGCTGCTGGCCTTGCTGTGCGCTTTGGTTAGCTGGAACTACTGGCGCATGAGCCAGCTCTACATGACCCTAGAAAACCGCGCACCCGCCTACCGCGACAACACCTATGCCAAAGTGCAAGACGCCTGGTTTTTCGGCGGGCATGTAGATTTCGCGGTCTTGTCGGTGACGCGGGTGACGGAGCAGACCGCGCCCTATTTGCTGGAGCTAGGCGAGCGCTTGCTGCATTTTTCGCCGGAAGCCAAGGTGGTGGAAAAGATTTTGGATGCCAGCCTGCTGCTGGGCCGGGACGACAAAATCGCTTTTTACGCACCGCGTTTTGCGGCTGCATTTCCTGAGGATTACCAGCGTTGGCGTGATGCGCATCCGGAATTAAACTTGCCTTAAAAATAATGATTTTTATAAATTATGATAAGGTAGCGACGCCGAACCCATGCCAGACACCGCCTTTATGTTTTTGTAAAGGTGCCAGTATTCGCCAGCGGGCTCATTTACTTGCAACTAACTTAGAGGGAAAAAATATGCGTACATCCATGCTTCTAGCTGCCCTATTGGCGTGCTCAGCTGTCCAAGCCCAAGATAGCAACAACAGTTTTGAAAACGTCTATGTTGGCCTGGGTGCTACCAGCATTCTTTCGGTAGGCTACGCCAAGCCTATCAACAACAGTTGGGGTATGCGCGGCGAATTCGCCATCACTCCCAAGCTGACCTTCAACGATACCGTCAGCAGCGGATCGGCTAGCGTTAGTGTTAAGTCCTCTCGCGTAGGTCTGTTCGCCGATTGGTTTCCTTTTGATAATCAATTGCGCTTGGTGGGTGGCCTTACGCTGAACGACATAAAGGGTGATTTCAGCGGAACTAGCTCTGCCACCAATTTCGTGACCGTCAACAAAAAAAAGGTCAGCCTATCCGGTGAAACCTATAACGCCAGCCTGACATTTCCTACCGCAACCCCCTATATCGGCGTAGGCTTGGGCCACAACCCGAAAAAAGACAAGGGTCTGGGCTTTCATGCTGACGTGGGTTTGATGATTGGTAGCTTTACTTCGAGTATCAACACCAGCATCTTGAACAAGAATATCGGTGGCATAGTTATCACGCAAGCTGATATTGATAAGGAAAGCCAATTGGTGAAGGACGCCATTTCCAGCATCGGCGTCTTCCCGAGTCTCTCGCTAGGCCTGTCCTACCGCTTCTGATAACGCCAGCATGCCCTACGCTGGCAAGCCTGGTCAGCGCAGGGGCTGAACCCCTAGCGGTTCACAAAGCTCCCGCTCTTGCCCCCGTGCTTTTCCAGCAGAGTGATGTCTTGCATCACCATGCCCCGGTCTACGGCTTTGCACATGTCGTAAATCGTGAGCAAGGCCACCTGCACGGCGGTGAGGGCTTCCATTTCTACGCCGGTGGGGCCTACGGTTTCGACGGTAGCGGTGCAGCGCACGCCGTCCTTGCCCTGCGGGTCGGTGGCGGCATGCAGGATGTCAAACACCACCGATACATGCGTCAGCGCCAAGGGGTGGCACAGGGGAATCAACTCGCTGGTTTTTTTGGCCGCCATGATGGCGGCCACACGGGCGATGCCCAGCACGTCGCCTTTTTTGGCGGTGCCGCTTTCGATTAAAGCCAGCGTAGCGGGCAGCATGTGGATGCGCCCGCTGGCAACTGCGCGGCGCTGGGTGCTGGCTTTGCCGGCGACATCGACCATATGGGCCTGGCCCTGGGCGTCAAAATGCGTGAGATTGCTCATGGTTTGTAGTTCAAGGTGGGGGCAGCCGCCTGGGTGCCAAGCACTGCCAACAAAAATGCGCCGCCATTTACCAGGCGTTCATGCTTAAGGTGCATCATACGGGTATGACACGGATTTTCCATGCGCCCAGCGCGCCCGCCCTGCGCCGCGCGCTGGTGGCCCATTTGCTAAGTGCTTTGGCGTGCTTGGCCGCGTCGGGCTTGTGCGTGGCTGCTGCCGCACAAACCACACCCGTGCTGGTGAACGCGTCCGGTACCAGCCTGCCGGCCCTGGGCGACGGCACCGCTATCTCCCCAGCGGCTGAGCGCAAGCTGGGCGACTCGATAGTGCGCAGCCTGTACCGCGACCCGGATTACCTGGACGACCCGGTGATGACCGACTATGTGCAAAGCCTGTGGCAGCCGCTGCTCAAAGCGGCGCGCGCGCGTGGTGACCTGCGGCCCGACCTGGACGATAGCTTTGCCTGGGAAATATTGTTGTCGCGCGAGCGCGATGTCAATGCCTTTGCGCTGCCCGGTGGCTATTTCGGTTTGTATATGGGCTTGGTAGGTATGGTGCAAACCCGCGACGAGCTGGCCTCGGTGCTAGGCCACGAAATGAGCCATGTGACGCAGCGCCATTTCGCACGCAAGACAGACAACGATGCGGCCCGCACGCCATGGATGATTGGCGGCATGATTTTGGGCTTGATTGCGGCCAGCAAAAGCCAAGCCAGTTGCAATGCGTTAAATCAATGTACCAACAGCGGTTACGACGCGGCCAACGCCTTGATCGTTGGCAGCCAGGCGCTGGCGATTCAGGGCGCCCTGAACTATTCGCGCGACATGGAGCGCGAGGCCGACCGCACCGGCTTTGGCGTGGCCAGCGAAGCGGGCTTTGCGCCCCAAGGCTTTGTCAGCATGTTTGAGAAATTGCAGCAGTCCAGCCGCAACAACGACAACGGCGGCTTCCCGTATTTGCGCAGCCACCCGCTCAATACCGATCGCATCGCCGATATGCAAACCCGCATTGGCGTGGAACAAGCCAATAACAAACCTCTCGAAAGCGATTGGCAGGCGCTGCTGATGGCGGCGCGCGCGCGCGTGCTATTCGATACCAGTGTTGATGGTTTGCAGCGCTGGCAGGCGGATGTGCAGCCCGCCGTTTTGGCAGCCAAGGCGCCTGCGCAGCAGGCAGCGGCTTTGTATGGCGCGGCGCTGGCGGCGCTTAAGCTGCGTACGTATGAGCAGGCGGGTGCTTTGACCACCCAGCTGGCAGGCGTGGCCGGTGCGCCGCCAGTGGTCGATCGCTTGGTGCGCCTGCTGCGCACGGACATTGCCCTGGCGCAAGACCAGGTGGGTGTGGCCCTGGCCACGATGGCCACACCGGTGCGCGCCGCTGATACCAAAGACATGTCCCTGGAGCGCGCCGAATTATTGCTACGCGCCCAGGTGCAAGTGCGCACCAAGGAGGCGGCCCGCGCGGCGACGGCTTTGTATTTGTGGACGGTGGACCACCCGCGCGACCTGGGCGCCTGGCGCGCTTTGGGTGCGGCTTATGAAGCGCAAGGCCGCCCGGTGGCGGCCATACGCGCGCAAGCACAGGCCGATGGTTTGCAATACGACTGGACGGCTGCGCTAGGGCGTTTGCGCGCTGCCCAAGACTTGGTGCGCCAAGGCCAATGGGGTGCGTATGGGCCGGACCATATTGAAGCGTCCATCGTGGACACGCGCGCCCGCGAAATCGTGCAACTGATTCGCGAACAGGCCAACCAGCAACGCTAAACACATCGCTGATGCGGTAGTGGTCTAGGCCGCAAACCGCTTCATGGCCAGGCCGGTTAAACCGGGCCCGCCACTTGCAATGCGCGGCGTTGGCTGCGCCAACCGGCCAGCAGCACACCGGCGGTGACCATGGCGTACAAGCCCCAACGCGCCATTTGTTGGTGCGTATCGACTGCGCCCTTGGCGGCGCCGAAAAATTCTTGCAGCCAAGGCTCGTTGGCGATCATTTGCGCGGCGGTAAGCGCCAACACGGCAGCGCCTACGCCAATAATCCAGGGGAAGCGCTCCACCAAACGCAGCACTACCGAACTACCAAACACCACAATCGGCACGCTGATGAGCAGACCGATCACCACCAAATCCATGGCGCCGTGGGCAGCACCGGCCACGCCCAGCACGTTGTCGATGCCCATGAGTGCGTCGGCCACGATGATGGTTTTCATAGCACCCCAAAACGTGTTGGCGCCGCCTTCTTCATGCCCGTCCTCACCCTGGTCGGCCAGCAGTTTGTAGGCCACCCACACCAGGCCCAAGCCACCCACCAGCATCAAACCCGGTATTTGCAGCAGCCAGACCACGCCCAGCGTCATGACGGTACGCACGCCAATAGCGCCTACCGTACCCCAGAGAATGGTTTTTTTGCGTAAGTGCTCGGGCACATTGCGCGCGGCCAGAGCGATGACGATAGCGTTGTCTCCGGCCAGCACCAAGTCGATCAAGATAATAGCCAGCAAAGCCGACCACCAGGCATTTGAAAAAAGTTCCACGATTTGTATTTCCTGTAATGGGGCCCGGGAACGGGCAGTTGACACCTGTCGCGCGCTCCGGCCAAGCCATCGACGCGCGGCGAAGGTCTTGCCCGATGGCGCAACGCACAAGGCGCAGGCATCTGTGGGGCCGGGACCGCAAGTGTCCGTATTGACGACCCGACAACGGGGGGCTACTCCCCTTCAACGGCGCGAGTGTAAAAAACCTGCGACTGTCCCCAGGCGCGGTGGGGATAAGCGCTGTGCAGCATTCGCGCTGCCCCCGCTCTGCGACGCGGCCATCCCCGGCAAAGCGCGGATAGCCCTGCCCCCACGCCGACCGTGCGGCGGCGGCTATCATCGCGCCTCTTCTCTTTACACCCCCATGGCAGGCATACACATTACCGATATCGAGTCGGCTATCAACTATTGGCGCGGCAAAAGCCCTTCGCCCGATGGTGTGTCCCTGCCCGGCCCCACGCGCGCCTTGGCCGAGATTTATGCCTTGATGGTCTATTACGGCGAAACCGAGGCCGATGAACGCAGCATGCCGAGCTCAGCGCATGAGGCCTGGCTGGCCTGGTACCACAGCACGCCGGATACGCCTTGTATCGCCATTTGCTCCACCAGTCAGGGCGACGAAACCTGTAAAGGATGCGGCCGCAGCTTTTCGGAAGTACAACATTGGCCGCAAATGAGCCCGGCAGAAAAGCGCGGCACTTGGCGGCGCATCACCCTGGACGGCAGCGCCTGGCGCTTTAATAAATATGCCGAACGCGCCGCCGAGGGCGCAAGGCCCGCGCCGCAGGCGCAAGCCGCGCAAGCCCCAAGCGCCAGCCCCACAGGCAGCGCGGCCTCTGCATAAAAAGTCGCTGCCCACACCTGTATCGAGCAAGCATCCCACTTACGCAAGCCCATGGACGATTTGCGCTACAAGCCTTCCACCACGGTGGCCGCGATTATTGAACGGGAGGGGCGGTTTTTGCTGGTGGAAGAACTTACCCCCGAAGGCCTGCGCCTGAACAACCCGGCAGGCCATCTGGACCCGGGCGAATCGCTGCTGCAAGCCTGTGTACGCGAGACCTTGGAGGAAACCGCATTTGCGTTTACGCCCGAGGCGCTGGTCGGCATCTACATGGCCCGCGTGCAAATGCCCGACGGGCCGGGACGACCAGGCGGCGCGGACATCAGCTATATGCGCTTTGCGTTTTGTGGCAGCTTGGGCGCCTTGGATGCAGAGCGCAAGCTGGACACCGGCATTGTGCGCACCTTGTGGCTAACGCCTGACGAAGTACGCGCCAGCTCGGCCCTGCACCGCAGTCCGCTGGTCTTGCAATGTATGGAAGACTATTTGGCTGGGCGGCGCTATCCGCTTGAAGTTCTGCACACCCACGCCAGCGTTTACGCCAGCGCGCAAGGAATTTGATTACAGCGGAAAGTTCCGCCTGGGCGGGGCACTGCGAGGAGCGCTAGCGACGTGGCAGTCCATGTCGGCATGAGGCTTTGTATGCCAAAGCAAAGCGCAATAGGTTCCCGAGGTCTGCGGCCTCGCAATGGCGGCCCAATGGCGCGCGCGCAGGCCTAAAATCGCCCCATGAGCGCCACACCGAAGCACCCGAAAAAACAACGCATTGTGGTGGGCCTAAGCGGTGGTGTGGACTCGGCTGTTACCGCTTATTTGCTGCAACAGCAAGGCCATGAGGTGGTGGGCATCTTCATGAAAAACTGGGAAGACGACGACCGCGCTCCCGATGCCGGCGCACTGGAAACCGACCCCGGCTATTGCACTTCCAAAGAAGACTTTATCGACGCCGCAGCCGTAGCCGATGTGCTGGGCATTGAGATCGAGCACGTCAACTTTGCCGCCGATTACAAGGACCGCGTGTTTGCCGAGTTTTTGCGCGAATACCAGGCCGGACGTACGCCCAACCCGGATATTTTGTGCAACGCCGAAATAAAGTTCAAAGCCTTCTTAGACCACGCCATGCGCTTGGGGGCGGACTGTATTGCCACCGGCCATTACGCGCGCGTGCGGCAAAACCAAGCCAGCGCTTTGTTTGAACTGCTTAAGGGCCTGGACGCCTCCAAAGACCAAAGCTATTTTTTGCACCGGCTCAACCAAGCGCAATTGTCCAAAACTTTGTTTCCAGTGGGCGAGTTGCACAAAACCGAGGTGCGCCGTATTGCCGACGAGATCGGTCTGCCCAATGCCAAAAAGAAAGATTCGACCGGTATTTGCTTTATCGGTGAGCGCCCGTTTCGGGAGTTTCTGAATCGCTATATTGCCAAAGAACCTGGCCCCATCAAGAACCCGAAAGGCCACACCATTGGCCAGCATGTAGGCTTGTCGTTTTACACCCTGGGCCAGCGCCAGGGTTTGGGCATCGGGGGCCTGAAGGCGCGCGGCGCGCAAAAAGGCGGTGGCGAGCACACGCCTTGGTTTGTGGCGCGCAAAGACATGCTGACCAATACCTTGTGGGTCGTGCAGGGGCATGAACATCCGTGGTTGCTGTCGCAGTCGCTGAGCGCTGCTGATGCGAGCTGGGTGGCGGGCAGCGCGCCCACATCCCATACGGCTTTTGCGGCCAAGACCCGTTACCGCCAAAGCGATAGTGCGTGCGCACTGCAATCGAGCCATGGCGCGCTATTTAGCTTGGGCTTTGATAAAGCGCAGTGGGCCGTAACGCCTGGTCAGTCGGCAGTGCTGTATGACGGGGATGTGTGCTTAGGCGGTGGCGTGATTGACCAGGTGCCAGCCCTTGACGCTGTGATGTAACCGCTGGCTTCTAGCGCGTGGGAGAATAAGAGTCCTCCCGAATTATGCGTTTTCATTTCAGAAAGCTCTCACCATGCCGCGTCGCGCCACCAAAATCGTAGCCACTCTGGGCCCTGCTTCCAGTAACCCTGAAATGCTGGAAGCCCTGATACGCGAAGGCGTAGATGTGGTGCGGCTGAACTTTAGCCACGGCACCGCGCAAGACCATATCGACCGCGCCACCATGGTGCGCGAAGTAGCCAAACGTGCCGGACGCGAAGTAGCCATCATGGCCGATTTGCAAGGCCCAAAAATCCGCGTCGGCAAGTTCACCGAAGGCAAAGTTTTTTTAGAACACGGACAGGCTTTTATTCTGGATGCGGCCCGCACCGAGCTTGGCGATGTCAACGCGGTGGGCCTGGACTACAAATCGCTACCGCAAGAAGTCAAAGCGGGCGATGTGCTGCTGCTCAACGACGGCATCATCGTCATGGTGGTGGACAAAGTGCAAGGCCAGCAAGTGCACACCACCGTCAAGCTGGGCGGCGTGCTGTCCAATAACAAGGGCATTAACAAGCAAGGTGGCGGCCTGACCGCACCGGCGCTGACGGCCAAGGATATGGAAGACATCCGCACCGCCATGGCTTTCAAAGCCGACTATGTGGCGGTGAGCTTCCCCAAATGCGCGACCGACATGGAAATGGCGCGTCAGTTGTGCAACGTGGCTGCGGCAGAGTTCGGTCACAAGCCGGGCCTGATCGCCAAGATCGAGCGTGCCGAGGCCATCCCCAAGCTGGAAGAAATTTTGCTGGCGTCGGACGGCATCATGGTCGCCCGTGGCGACCTGGCGGTGGAAGTCGGCAAT
>CANFJQ010000068.1 GCA_947447615.1 Comamonadaceae bacterium | reverse complement strand
CGTGCGGCAGGTGGCGCGGGCGTTTTTCGGGCGGGCGGTTGAGCGCGTCAAACAGGCGCTGCAGCGCGCTGTCCAGGTCGGTGGCGTCTTCGCGGGTGTGCTGGCGGATGTAGCGGGCAAAGTCGCCCCGGCGCTGAAAGATGCCAGTGTCTTCGGCAAACAGGCAAAACAGTAGACGCACCAGGTAGCGCTGCAAGTCTTCACCGGTGTAGCCGCCCGCGCGCATGGCGTCGTGCAGCTGGGCGATTTTGCGGGCCGCGCCTTCGTCCACCGCGATCTGGTCTTTTTGAGCCTGCGGTTCGTAGTCGGCCAGAAACAGGTAGCTGTCTATGTATTTGGCAAAGTCGGGCAGCGTGTGCTTGAGTGGCGGCGTATGCGCCGACAGGTCGTAGAGGTGCAGGTTTTCAAAGTCGCTGACCAGGCAGTAGTCCGGCAGCTCGGCTTCGGGCAGGCCGGGCAGGTATTCGGTGGCTTGGGTGAAGGCTTTGTCCAGGTCTTCGCCACGCGATTTCATTTCGATCAGCAGCTTGTCGGGGTAAAAACCGTCGATGCGCCCGCTTTTGCCGCCCAGCTTTTTGACGCGCTGCTCAAAGCTGACCATGCGCTTGTTGGAAAAGCCAAACACCTCGCACAAACCGCGGATGAAGTTTTGCGCCTCGCCCATTTCGTAATGCGCATCGGAAAATTCGCGCATAAAGCCGTTGGCCCGTTGCAATATCTCGTCTTTGTTGAGCGTGACCGTCATCGCTGCTGCATCCCTGTTGATGAGCGGCGATTATTGCCTTTTTAAAAATGGTTGTCGTTAGCGGGTTAGGGAGCCGCTGGCAGCTTGTTTAGTGCACGGGGCATTTGTATGGCTCGGGCATTGCCGCACGCATACATGGACTGCCGCGTCGCTAACGCGACTCGCAGTGACGGGAGTGACGGTGCGGCGCACGTTGCAGTGACAAAAGTCGCGTCATTGCGAGGCCGTAGGCCGTGGCAATCCTAAAAATGCCTACTCAGGCAAACGCCGATTAAAACTCCAGGCTAACTTCGCCGGTGAAGCCCTGCGCATCAAAACTGCGTTCAACAAAGTGCGCGCTGTTGCGCCGCAGCATGACAAGGCTACTGGCGCGAGTGCCGTAGTCGCTGCTGCGTATGAAGGCGCAGGACAGCGCTCGCTCGCGCTCTATAGGGATGCCGGTGTCAGGCAGTTGCGCATCGTGCGCGGGCTGGTCGTGGGCCAATAATTCAAACAAGGCCTCGTGGCTGCGCGCTTGCGTCGCGGCTTGCTGCGCAAGCCAATCTTGCAGCCCGCTTTTGAGCGCCAGCAGCTTGGGCCAGGGTGTATCAAAACCAGCGTTGGAAACGGCGGCAACGCCGGGTTGCATAGCCACGATGCGCGCGCCTTGGCTTTCAAAGCCTAGCAAGGTTTGCCCGTCGTATACCAAGAGGTTGAAGGCGTTGTAGCGCGCGGCGCCGGTAGCGATGCTTTGCAGATAGTGCTGTGCGCTGCCCTGCCCGCTCAAGAAACGGCTGACCAGGGCGCCGCGCGAAGGCGCGTCGGCGCGTTGGTTGCGCATGTCGCGCACATTGGTCAGCGCCGCCATACGGCCACCGGGCGCAAGGCCCAACCAAGTGCCACCCGCTTGCAGGTCTTTGCCCGCGCTGATGGGCGCATCGGCCCAGCGGTGCAAAGGCAGCGTGGGCCGCGCGTAGTACTCGTCGCGGTTAGCGATGAGCAAGAGCGGCTGATCCGTATCCGGTTGCCAGTTCCAAGCGATAAGGCACATAGGGTTTGCGCGGTGCGGGGGTTGCTATGGGCGCGCAGTCTAAGCCTTCGCTGATTGACACACCAACAGCCTCGTCGTGCGCTTGTTCCACCCGAGCAAAGTGCGCGCAAATGCATACGCAATGCACAGCGCGGCGATGGCATGTCGCCCATGTGTTTGCCTTGATGATTTGTTGATTTGATAATCGCATCCTTGCGCTAAAACGCGAGCCCCAAATTGCCTATGCAGCATCACCCAGTGATGGGTTTTTTGCGCTCGAAATAGTCTGAAAAAAAATTTCAAAAAGTGTGACAAAAGTGTGTAAGTCGTGTAAAAATCGCGCATACTATTAGCACCTAGACAATTAGGTCCCCAAAAACGAGTATGTTGGAAAAAGAGTTGCAGGCCTTGCCCGATTGCACTACTTCAGACTTTGCGATATTGCGCAACGGATCTGTGCCCTCCAAATTCCGCCGCCAACGTGGCACCTCAACTGTCGGACGCCCCCGTGCTGTTTGACCATTGCGCGCAGTGCAGGCAGTGCTGCCACATAGAACCCGGCTTCCCACCATTGGACATTACCCTCACCGCCACTGAAAAAAAGGCGATGGGCAGCGTATGCATAGAGACGCAGTGCAACCACCTAGGCGATCAGGGCTGCACCCTCGACGACGACAAGCCACTGAGCTGCAAGCTCTATCCACTGGCTTACCACCCCAAGCAAAAAAAGTTTTACTACGACAGCGATTGCCCCTTGATGCCGGAATACCAGCGTCAGCTGTCCAACCCCCACAGCGAGGCCTCCGCGCATTTGGCCTTGATGCACAGTGCTATCAAGGCACTGCACGCCAGTGATGCGGCGTTTTTGCGCGAAAACTACCGCATCGACTCTGACTACTTTGATTTGCAACCCTTGAAAACCAAGGCATAGCCAAAGGAACCCAAGCCCATGACGACTGATTTGTACTCATCCGCCAACTACCAGGAAGCACTCACCGGTTTCGACCACAACGAGGCGCAAACCCTGGCACACCAGACTTGGACCCCCGAGAACCTGTGTGTGGAAAGCTTCCATGAGCAAACCAAGTACTACACCAGCCGCTGGGACGGCCTGTGCCCCTATATTGATGTGACGCCCCAGATGCTGGCGGCGGCGCAAAAGCCATTCATCGTCTATGCCCTGCCGCCCGAAGGCAACTATGGCGTGCCGATCAACGACAAATACGGCCTAGTGCACGCCGGTTCGCCCGACTTTTGGACCGACGAGCGGCGCGCCCGCAAGTTCAAAGAACTCGACAAGCTGTGCCGCAGCTTTACCGTGACCGAGCGCGTGGTGCCCGGCCGCGACCTGACCGTGGCCGACGTGTTTGATCTGGGGCGGGAGCATTTCACCGCCTACGAGATCCACGACCAAGAGATTGCCGGCTTTGTGGACTACGTGCAAAAGCTCGATGTGCTGATCATCCAAGCGCATGCCGAGAACGGCGACTTGGTGCTCAGCGATGTGTCTATCGTCATGCCCGAGCGCGATCAGGTCTATGGCAGCTTCTGCCAGTGGAATACCGACTACCGCAACCGCTCGCCCGGCATTTATGCCTGCTTGCTGGCTTCGCGTTGGACGCAAAAGGCGGGCTATTCCTATTACAACCTTGGGCCGGTGGGTGACTACGGCTACAAGGCCCTGTTCGTGACCGACCACGAGCCGATCTTTGCCCTGGCAATGACCGACGCCGACCATCCCTTGGCGCTGGACCCCACTTCGCCCCTGCACACCGATTTCAAGCGCGAAGACTGGAACCAGGTCTATCGCTTGCGGTCCGACTAAGTCAAAGCGGGTAAGCCCGCTTGCACGCATAAAAAAACCGGCCCGCAAGCCGGTTTTTTTGCGCTTACAGGAAACCCACCTTCAATCGTCCACCCCAGGTCCGAAGGTGTGGACTTCGCCGAAGCTGTCGTCATAGTCCATCATCAATTCCTCGTCCTGCTTGATGTCGCGCAGGGCGATCAAGTCGCCGTCTTTGCGCATTTTGAGGTTGGGCGTTTTGGAGTGGTTCAGGTATACCGACATATTCATGGCATTCATGCCGATAGCCGGAATCAGCATATGGTGCTTGTCGTAATAGCAGAACATGTCCAGCTCTTTGCGCACCTGCGGCGGCAGGGAGCTGACCTCGGCGTGGTTGAACTTGATTTCATGGAGCTTGAGGCGCGACTTGAGGGGTTTGGCACCTTTAAGAATATCTCGAATGGCAAATACGCCAATACCGTGAACGGGGGATACGCCTAATCGACAAAAGACTTCGGTACGCAGATGCTGGAGTAACTTCTTCTTTTTGCTATGCATAACAACCATGTTTCTCAATTCGTAAATAATTGCAAACGCAAGCGTTGCGAAGCCTTGCGTTAGGGGCGCAATGGTACACCCAGAAAAAGGGCTTTTATGACTGAAAACTGACGTGTACGCTTAATGGCGATGGTTGCCACGACAAGCGCTATGCATCGCAAGCGGCCCCAATTGAGGGGCAAGGTTTACATCACTTCATGCAAGGTGCAGCCAGAGCGCAGGGCTGTATGCCAGAACTGGCTGGTCTGTGCGTCCTGCGCCAGCAACAGGTTTTGCACCAGGGGCGCGACCGGAGTTTGCACCGGGTCTACCAGTAGCACCCAGCGCGCACCACCATCGGCCTCGGTGGCCTCTTGCAGTTTGCCAATCCAGTCCATGGTGGTGAGTACGTCCACCACATCGGCCAGGTCCAGCGGGTCCACATGCAAGGCTTCGCACAACTCGGCCGTGGTGTGGCCACGGGCGCTTTGTGTGCGCGCAGCGCCCAAGTTTGCCAGCAATGCCAGCGCCAGGCCAAAGCGCGCGCCCGGCGCCTGGCGCCGTGGCGGCAAGCCCGCAATTAGGCCCGGCACGTAGGCGGTCAGGGCGGCGCCTAGCAGCACGATGACCCAAGACAAATATATCCAGACCAGCAATATCGGCAGCGTGGCAAACGCGCCATAGACCGCCGAATACAGGGGTACAGTTTCCAAATACCAGCCCAGCAAGCGCTTGGCAACTTCCAGACCAGCGGCAACAAACAACCCGCCCATCCAGGCGTGGCCCCAGCGCACCCGTGTGTTGGGCAGGTAGTGGTACATCGCCGCCATGCCACCGGCGACCATCAAAAATTGCGTGGTATCGAGCAAAAAACCCACGCCGCCAGGCATGCCTTCGACCAAGCCGCGCGAGGCCGAAATCGCATATGAAGTGACCGTGATACTCACGCCCAAAATCAGCGGACCCAGCGTCAGCGCCGACCAATAGATGAGCAAGCGTTGGCCCAAAGGCCGCAGCGTGCGCACGCGCCAGATGCTGTTGATGGTGCGGTCAATCGTGAAGATCAGCGCAAGGGATGTGAGCACCAGCGCGCCCAAGCCAAAGGCGCCCAGCTTGCTGGCTTTGCGCGAAAACTGATTGAGGTAGCCCAGCACCTGGCGAGCGATGTCGTCCGGTATCAGGCTCGTAACCAGCCACTTTTGCAACACGTCCTGAAACTTGGCAAACATAGGGAAGGCCGTCAACACGGCCAAGGCCACGGTCAGCAGCGGCACCAGGGCGATGGTGGTGGTGAAGGTGAGACTGCTGGCAGTGAGTCCTAGGCGGTCTTCGCGAAAGCGCTCGCGCAGGGTCTGTAGGGCGGGTAGCCAGGGTACATGACGGACATCGGCAAGCCAAAGTTGGAAGCGTGGGAGCATTTGCATGGCCGGTATGATGCCACCGACATGCAAGCACCTCTTTCCCCCGCTCCGATCCCCCCTAGCTCCGAACCTGCCGTGGCCCCCGCAGCCCCCGTGGAAAACCATGTCCATATCAGCCGCGCGCTGGCCGTGGGCAGCCTGCTGGGCCTGATCGCGCTCAGCCTGGCCTGGGAGCTGCTCATCGCCCCGCTGCGGCCCGGCGGCTCGTGGCTGGCACTTAAGGCCCTGCCCTTATGTTTGCCGCTGGCCGGGCTGCTTAAAAACCGCATGTACACCTACCGGTGGGTATCCATGCTGGTATGGCTGTACTTCACAGAAGGCGTGGTGCGCGCCTGGGGTGACAAGCCGCCGGGTAACTACTGCGCCCTGCTGGAAATTGCCTTGTGCCTGGTCCTGTTTGTGGCTTGCCTCATGCATGTGCGCTTGCGCCAGCGTGATGCCAAAGCCGCAGGCCTGAGCGAAATACCGAATACCGAAGCTAGCTAAATACCGCTTATGAATCCTCCCGCTGCCCTGCTCCCCTCCCTGCGCGCCATTGTTGGCGACGCGCATGTCTTGACCGAAGGCGATTTAACCGGCTACGAGCTGGACTGGCGCAAGCGCGAACGCGGCAAATCACTGGCGGTGGTGCGGCCCGCGTCCACCGCGCAAGTGGCGCAAGTGGTGCAGGCCTGCGCGGCGGCGGGCGTAAGCATCGTGCCCCAGGGCGGCAACACCGGCATGGTGGTTGGCTCCACGCCAGACGCCAGTGGCACGCAAGTGGTGCTCAGCCTGACGCGCATGAACGCAGTGCGCGCTTTGGACGGCGGCAACCTGACGATCACGGTAGAGGCCGGTTGCGTGCTACAAAGCCTGCAAGAGGTGTGCGAGAAGGCTGGGTTTTTATTCCCACTGAGTTTGGCGTCCGAAGGCAGTTGCACCATTGGTGGCAACTTGGGCACCAATGCCGGGGGCACGCAAGTGGTGCGCTACGGCAATACCCGCGAGCTGTGCCTGGGCCTGGAAGTGGTGACTGCGCAAGGCGAGGTCTGGAGCGGCCTGACCGGTTTGCGCAAGGACAACACTGGATACGACTTGCGCCATTTGTTTATCGGCTCGGAAGGTACCCTTGGCGTGATTACCGCCGCCACCATGAAGCTGTACCCCCTACCCAAATCGCAACTCACCGCGTTTGCCGCCGTGCCTTCGCTGGAGGCGGCGGTGCAGTTGCTGGGCCTGGCGCACCAAACCTTGAGCGCAGGCTTGACCGGTTTCGAGGTAATGGGCCAATTTGCCCTGAAATTGGTGGTGAAACATTTTCCGCAGCAGCGCGTGCCTTTTTATGAGAGCAGTCCGTATTGCGTGGTACTGGAGAACTCGGACAACGAGTCCGACGAACACGCGCGCAGCCAGTTTGAGCGCTTGCTGGAAGCGGCGATGGAGGCCGGTTGCGTGAGCGACGCCGTGGTGGCCGAGAGCATGGCCCAGGCGCGCGCGCTATGGCATATCCGCGAGAGCATTCCACTGGCGCAGGCGCAAGAGGGGCTCAATATCAAGCACGATATTTCGATAGCGGTGTCGCGCATCCCAGAGTTTGTGGCCAAGGCGGATGCAGCGCTAGCCCAGGCATTTCCGGGCATACGGCTAGTGAACTACGGCCACCTGGGCGACGGCAATTTGCACTACAACGTGCAGGCGCCCGATGGCCAAGACGCCGAAAAGTTTTTGCGCGAGCAAGAGGGCCCGGTCAACGCCGTGGTCTATGCGCTGGTGGATGCCTACAACGGCTCCATCTCGGCCGAGCACGGCATTGGCAGCCTCAAACGCGAGAAGCTGGAAAAACACAAATCGCCGGTGGCGCTGGGCCTGATGCGCTCTATCAAAACCGCGCTGGACCCGCACAATTTGTTTAACCCCGGACGCATGCTGGCGCGCAGTTAAACCCGATCTGCTGCTTTGTGCCTGGTGTGCTGCGCAAGCCGCCCGCGTGCAGCGTGCAGGCGGGCTAGCGCCAAGGAAGGCGTAAAAGCCCACTACCTTTAAAAATCCCCCCACTTCATGGCGCCTATTTTTCTTCTCGCAATTGTCTATATGTCCTTTATCAGCATCGGCCTGCCCGATGGGATTTTGGGCGTGGCCTGGCCTGCGATGCAGTTGGAGATGCAGCAGCCGCTGGCGGCGGTCGGCGCGATTACCTTGACCATGACGGCCTGCGCGGCCAGTGCCGGGTTTATGGCCGGGGGGCTCATTTTGCGTATAGGCACCGGCGCCATCGTCGCCGCTAGTTGCTTGATGACGGCGCTGGCTTTGCTGGCTTTTTCGGTGGCGCCCGGGTTTTATTGGTGTGTGGCACTGGCCGTACCCCTGGGCTTGGGCGCGGGCGCGGTGGATGCGGCGCTGAACCAGTTTGTGGCAGCGCATTATTCCTCGCGGCATATGAACTGGCTGCACGGCTTTTGGGGCGTGGGCGCCAGTACCGGCCCGCTGGTGATGGGCGCAGCGTTGGCTAGCAGCGGTGGCTGGCATGTGGGCGTGCAGGCTATCGGTCTGGCGCAATTCGGTTTGGCGGTGGTGTTGTTTATGTCCTTGCGGCTGTGGGCGCAGGCACCGCAGCAAAGCACCGGCACCGCTGCGCAAGAAGCAGTGCAAGCGCATGCGGTGCACCCGCTGGCCTGGTGGCTGGCGCCTTTGTGCTTTTTGGTTTATGTGGCTGCCGAAATGGGCACAGGCCTGTGGGCCGCCAGTATTTTGGTGAACGAACGTGGCCTGCCGCCGCCGGACGCAGGTTTGTGGGTGGGCTTGTATTTCGGCTCGATTACCGCCGGGCGCTTTGGCGTGGGCCTGATTGCTGACCGCCTGGGCAACCGCAAGCTGGTGCGTTTAGGTATTGCGCTGGCCATGGGCGGTGCTTTGGTGTTTGCGCTGCCGATGGTGTTTGGCGCGCTGTCGCCTTGGGGCTTGATGCTGATGGGCCTGGGCTGCGCCCCGATTTTTCCGTCGATGATGCATGAAACCACGCGCCGCTTTCCGGCGGACGCCGCCACGCGCCTGATTGGCCGCCAAATGGCTTGCGCCTATGTGGGCGGCTCGGTCATCCCGGCTGCCTTTGGCTTGCTGGCCACCTGGGCCGGGTTGGGCGCGGTGATGCCCGCCGTGGTGGGCTTGCTGGCGCTGATGCTGCTGATGACCAGCGTGCTAGACCGAATCAGCTAAGGTTTTGCCGCCCTGCCCGCCTACAATTTGACGATTCGCCCCGCGCAAGCGCCTTGCAGGCCATCACCACACGATTTACATCCATGCCCAGCCACACCGAGCGCCCTATCCGCCACCAATACGAAGACTTGCTTCGCCATGCCTACACCCAAGGCGTGCGTAAGCAAGACCGCACCGGCACCGGCACCACCAGCGTCTTTGGCTACCAGATGCGTTTTGATTTGCGCGAAGGCTTTCCACTGGTTACCACCAAGAAGGTGCATTTGCGCTCCATCATCCAAGAGTTGTTGTGGTTTTTGACGGGCTCAGGTAATAACAATTGGCTCAAAGAGCGCGGCGTCAGTATTTGGGACGAGTGGGCCCAACCCGATGGCGACCTGGGGCCGGTCTATGGCGTGCAATGGCGCAGTTGGCCGACGCCGGACGGAAAGCACATCGACCAGATCAGCGAGCTGATGGCGACCCTCAAAAGCAACCCCGACTCGCGCCGCATGATCGTCAGCGCCTGGAACGTGGCCGATTTGTCCAAGATGGCGCTCATGCCCTGCCATGCGTTTTTTCAGTTTTACGTGGCGCCCGCCGATGGCCCCGGCACCAAGCCGCGCCTGAGCTGCCAGCTCTACCAACGCAGCGCGGATATTTTTCTGGGTGTGCCTTTCAATATCGCCAGCTATGCGCTGCTCACGCACATGATCGCCCAGCAATGCGATATGGACGTGGGCGATTTCATTTGGACGGGTGGCGATTGCCATGTCTATAGCAACCACCACACCCAAGTAGAACTGCAACTGAGCCGTGCGCCCCTGGCCTACCCCACGCTGCATATCAAGCGCCGCCCGGCCAGTATTTTTGACTACGCGTTTGAGGACTTTGAGGTGCAGGGCTACACCCCGCATCCGGCCATCTCGGCGCCGGTCGCGGTCTAAGCACGCCTGATGGCCACCCGCCTGCACCTGATTTACGCGCGCGCTGCCAACGGCGTGATTGGCGCGAACAACACCTTGCCCTGGCACCTGCCCGAAGACCTGGCGCATTTCAAACGCCACACCTTGGGCTGCCCGGTGATCATGGGCCGTAAAACCTGGGACTCCTTGCCCCCCAAATTCCGCCCGCTGCCAGGCCGCTTGAACTTGGTCGTCACGCGCCAACCCGATTGGCAAGCCCAAGGCGCACAAGCCGCAGCCTCCTTGCAAGACGCATTGGCCCAGTGCGGCGACGCGCCCGATGTCTGGGTGATAGGCGGCGCGCAAATCTACGCCCAAGCCTTGCCAATGGCGCACAGCGTGGTGGTGACTGAAATTGACCTGCAAGTGCACGGCGATGCCTTCGCGCCGGAGCTTGACGTCGCGTGGCGAGAGAGCAGCCGCGAAAACCATGTTTCGGCAAAGGGACTGGCCTATAGTTTTGTGCAATACCGGCGCGCTGAGGCGCTTTAAATCATTGATAGCGCTCTTATCAGAGCAGGCCTGTCCTCATTGTTTTATCGGCCAGTGACTTTTGCCGCAAGGTATTTTGCGCAAACAAGTGCAAAGCAGGTTTAGCCCCTGCGCCCTTCATGCACTGCTTGCACAATTTCCGAGCTGCTCAAATTCAGCGACACACCTTGTACCGCCAGGGGAGAGTGGCTCAAAGCTTCGGGCTGCAACACAAAAGAACGTCCATCGCGGTGGGTGATTTTGACTTGCCCATCTTGCTCAGCACAGTCGAGGACGGCAGCCAATTGCTGCCGCGCTTGGGAGTAAGAATAAACCTTCATACGTACACCTCCAGAGTTTGAACGCCCACCTCGCGGGCTGCACGAATCAATGCTTTGTCCAGAGTCAACAAGTGCGAGCGCGTGGACTGCGCGCAAGCCAACAAATATGCATCGTATGCATACAGGTTTAGTTGATGTGCCAAAGTCAATGCCTTGGGCAAGTCCACTTCGAGCCACCTCACCGGGATTTGCTGGTATGCCGCCAAACACGCCAGCGCCTGGGCAAGCGTGATGCGTTCCCTTTTGAGCATGGCTGACAGCGCGTTGCCGATTTCACTGTGAACCGAAACGGGGGCGAGCAATCGGGCACCCGCGGTCAGCTCCACCATGCGGGTTTTTTGCGCTTCATTGGTACATACTGCCAATAGCGCGGATGTGTCGATGGTGATGTCCATTGTCCAATTGTACAAGTCAAGTCTGAAATCTGAGAAAATGAGCGAATCGCCCCTTGCCAGGACAGGGTTGCCCCCTTTGCCGAACCGAGCGCAGCGAAAGGCGCCAACGCGACGACAATTGCATTACCCCTCGTAAAGCACAGCGAAAATGCGAGCCCAGTCGCTACCCATGAATTTTCATGACGCAGCTGCTCTTTATTCCACCTGAATACTTTCACACATGCAATTTGCCACCTGGAACGTTAATTCTTTAGCCGTACGCCTGCCCCAGGTACTCGATTGGCTGAGCGCCAACCCGGTCGATGTGTTGGCCCTGCAAGAGACCAAACTCACAGACGATAAGTTTCCCCACGATGCCTTTGCACAAGCGGGTTACCAGGCGCAATGGTTTGGGCAAAAAACCTATAACGGCGTGGCCCTGCTGACCAAGACCGAGGCTAGCGATGTGGTGAAAAACATCCCCGGTTTTGAAGACGAACTGGCGCGTGTCATTACCGGCACGGTGCAAGGTGTACGCGTGATTGGCGCGTATTTCCCCAATGGGCAGGCGCCGGGCAGCGATAAGTTTGAATACAAAATGGAATGGCTCAAGGCCTTGCGCCATTGGGTCAAGACCGAGTTGGCAGCGCATCCACAATTGCTGCTCATGGGCGACTACAACATCACCTTTGACGACGCCGATGTCTGGGACCCCGAAGGTATGCGCGATCAAATCCACTGCACCGAGGAAGAGCGCTACCACCTGCGCTCGCTCGTGGCCATGGGCTTGCACGACAGCCTGCGTCTATTCCCGCAGCCGCCCAAAAGCTATAGCTGGTGGGATTACCGGGACATGGCTTTTCGGCGCAACCGCGGGCTGCGCATTGACCATATTCTGATCAGCCAGGCCTTGCGTGAACGGGCCAGCGCGTGCGTGATCGACAAAACGCCACGCAAAAACGAAAGACCTAGCGACCACACGCCAGTGGTATTGACGCTTGACGGCGCGGCCTGAAGCCAGCGTATTTATTCTTCCGGCGACAGCGCGAGTTTTTTATCCAGACCCAGTTCCTGGATTTTGCGGGTGATCGTATTGCGGCCTATGCCTAGTTTGGTCGCAGCTTCGATGCGGCGTCCACGCGTATTGGTCAGGGCAGCCTGAATCATGCGCGCTTCAAAGCGGCGGGTCAGCAAATCCCACACTTCTACCTGGCCGCTGCGCAGCAGGGTGAGCGCTTCGTCTTCGAGTTCAACTTCCCAGCCGGTGAGTGGCGGTGGTGCAGCGCTTGTACCACCCTGCATATCGGCACCTGGCCAGACCATCGAAGCCGTATTCATTGCACCGCTCTCGCTGGGTAGGCCCGTCACTTGGGCAAAAGGCTCCGCGTAGCCATTGACGCGCACCAAGGCGGTGCCATCGGGTGCGCTCTCGGGTACACCTTGCGCCGCGCCCTGGTGCTTAAAAACACCAAATTCGGGCGGCAGGTCTTTAGGCTCAATGACCTGGGCGGGCGCCATGACCGTCAGCCAGTGGCAGACGTTTTCTAATTGGCGCACATTGCCAGGGAAGGCAAAGTTTTCGATGGCGGCCAGCGCGCTGTCGGCAATGCGCTTGGGCTCGACGCCCAGTTGCTTGGCGCTGTGCTGCAAAAAGTGGCGCGTGAGCATGGGAATATCTTCGCGGCGCTCGCGCAGCGCGGGCAGGCGCAGGCGGATGACGTTGAGGCGGTGGAACAAGTCTTCGCGAAACGCGCCTTGCTGCACGCGCAGCTCCAGGTCTTGGTGGGTGGCGGCGATGACGCGCACATTGGCTTTGATGGCGCTGTGGCCGCCCACGCGGTAAAAATGCCCGTCGCTCAGCACGCGCAGCAAGCGGGTTTGCAGCTCAAACGGCATATCGCCGATTTCGTCTAAAAACAAAGTGCCTTCATCGGCCTGCTCAAAGCGCCCGCGCCGCTGCGCTTGCGCACCGGTAAAGGCACCGCGCTCGTGGCCAAAGAGTTCGCTCTCCAGCAGTTCCTTGGGAATCGCCGCAGTGTTAATGGCTACAAAAGGGCCGCTGGCGCGCGGCGAATGTTTGTGCAAAGCGCGTGCCACTAGCTCTTTGCCCGAACCGGATTCGCCGGTAATCATGACGGTGACATTGCTTTGGCTTAAGCGACCTATCGCGCGAAACACATCCTGCATGGCAGGCGCCTGGCCCAGCATTTCAGGCGTGTCGGCCATCCGTTCTTCAGCAAACTCTTCGCGTTGGGCTTCTTGCACCGCACGGCGAATCAGTTCAATGGCTTTGGGCAAATCAAAGGGCTTGGGCAGGTACTCAAAAGCACCACCTTGGAAGGCGCTGACTGCGCTGTCCAGGTCAGAAAAAGCGGTCATGATGATGACCGGCAAGCCCGGATGTTTGGCCTTCACTTTATCGAGCAAATCCAGGCCCGAGCCGCCGGGCATACGAATATCGCTAACCAAAATTTGCGGCACTTCGTCGTCGCTGGCGAGTGCGGCCAGTACATCGCGTGCGTTGGAAAAACTGCGCGTGGGCAATTGCTCACGCAACAAGGCTTTTTCCAGCACAAAGCGTATGGACTGGTCATCATCTACGATCCAAATCGGCTTCATCGGTGTGCTTTCTACTTGGTTTCCAACTACGGTAAAGGAATCAATATCTTGAAATCCGTGCGACCCGGCTGGCTATCGACTTCGATCTGGCCGTGGTGTTGTTGAACAAAGGTTTGCGCCAATGTCAGCCCTAGGCCGGAGCCGCCGTCCCTACCCGATACCAGCGGGTAGAAGATGCGGTCCTTGATCGAATCGGGTACACCCGGTCCGTTGTCTATGACATGCAATTCCAGTGCCAGCCTGTAACGCGTTTTTCCAAAGGTCACTTGGCGTGCAATACGGGTGCAAAAAGTCAGCTCTGCATCACCCTGGGCGATACGATCAGACAAAGCCTGACAAGCGTTGTGCGCAATATTGAGCACGGTTTGAATCAGTTGCTCCAAGTCACCGCGAAATTCGGGAATAGAAATATCGTAGTCGCGCACCACGCGCAGGCCCTTGGGGAACTCGGCCACGATGAGCGAGCGCACGCGCTCACACACTTCGTGGATATTGACATCGCCCACAATGTGCGCGCGGCGGTGTGGCGCGAGCAAGCGGTCCACCAGGGTTTGCAGACGATCAGCCTCGCGGATGATGACTTGGGTGTATTCACTCAGGCCGCTGGAGGCGATTTCCATCTCCAACAGTTGCGCCGCGCCACGTATGCCGCCCAAGGGGTTTTTAATTTCGTGTGCCAGGTTGCGAATCAGCTCTTTGTTGGCCAGGGCCTGCTGCGCCAAACGCTCTTCGCGGTCTTGCCGGGTTTGCTGCTCCTGGGGCACCAGTTCCACCACGAAACAGCCTTTGGTATCGGCGTCGGTCACGATCACGTGCACAGGCAGCAAGTCCTGCCCGTTGCGGCGCAAAAATCCGTCGTAACGCAGGGTGGCGAATGCATTGTCAGAGGCCCCCGCCAGTGCCTCGCGCAAGGCCGCCGGCTCGGTAAACACATCGGCCAGACTGGCGCCCACAATGGCGCGGCGTGAAATGCCCAAGGCATCTTCCAAGGCCGCGTTGGAAAACACAACCTTGGCATCGGCATGCACCACTGCTAGCAGGCTGGCCAGCAAGTCAAAGCTTTGGTAGTGTGCTGTGGTCGCCATCTTGTTTACTGCGTACTGGCGACGCCGCCAGGCAAGCGCCCTATCTCGCGTCGCAGACTGGCAATGTCGGCCTCTGTCCGGTCCAGGCGGGCTTTGAGTTCAGCTTTGCGATCCAGGTATTTCTGGTGATTACGGGTTTCGATGGCCAGTTTTTCCGGCTCGCCGCCGTTGTATTCCTGTTTAATCTCGGCCAGCTGGCTTTGTGCTTTTTTCAGCTCGGCTTCCAAAATGGTGCGCGCTTCCACATCCTTGGCGCGCTGCGCCGGTGCATCCTGGCGCACTGCGGGGCGCGCGATTTTTGCACTTGGTGCTTTGTCCGCGGGCACCACGGTGACGTTGCCAGTGGTGATCAGAGTGCAGGTTTTCTCTTGCGCGCGCGTGACGATATTGGTGTATTCGTTGCCGCAGCGGTAAATGCGGTCTTGCGCGTTGGCGCTACTACCGGTTAGCGCGGCCAGGAGCGCCAAGAGCGAAAAAAAAGGGGGAGTTCGCGTCATAAGCCTGTTCATAAAAAAAGACGGCCGCAGCCGTCTTTTTGTGTGAGGCCTTGCGACACCACCGGCAGGCATGCAAGCGGTTGCCCGCAAGCCTGGCCGGTATACCGCGAAGACGGCATTACAGCGAATAATACATATCAAATTCAATAGGATGGGTGGACTGGCGCAGACGCGTCACTTCGCCCATTTTGAGTTCTATGTAGGCTTCGATCATGCTCTCGGTAAACACGCCGCCCTTGGTCAGGAAGGCGTGGTCTGCCGCCAAGCAGTCCAGCGCCTGGTCCAGGCTGTGGCAAACGGTGGGAACCAAAGCGTCCTCTTCCGGTGGCAGGTGGTACAGATCTTTGGTAGCAGCCTCGCCGGGGTGGATTTTGTTTTCCACGCCATCCAAACCGGCCATCATCAAGGCCGAGAAGCCCAAGTAAGGGTTCATCAATGGATCGGGGAAGCGTGCCTCGATACGGCGGCCTTTGGGGTTGGCCACAAAGGGGATACGAATCGATGCCGAGCGGTTACGCGACGAGTAAGCCAGCTTGACCGGCGCCTCATAGCCGGGAACTAAACGCTTGTAGCTGTTGGTGCCAGGGTTGGTGATGGCGTTGAGCGCGCGGGCGTGCTTGATGATGCCGCCGATGTAGTACAGAGCAAAGTCGGACAAACCGGCGTAGCCGTCACCGGCGAACAGGTTTTTGCCGTCTTTCCAGATGGACTGGTGCACGTGCATGCCGGAGCCGTTGTCGCCCACGATAGGCTTGGGCATAAAGGTGGCGGTTTTGCCGAAGTTATGGGCCACGTTTTGCACCACATACTTCAGGATTTGGGTCCAGTCAGCGCGCTGCACCAGGGTGCTGAACTTGGTGCCGATTTCGTTTTGGCCTGCGCCAGCCACTTCGTGGTGGAACACTTCAACGGGTACGCCGAGCTGCTCCAAGATG
>CANFJQ010000067.1 GCA_947447615.1 Comamonadaceae bacterium | reverse complement strand
TGCCGCAGCGGCAGGCGCACATATAGCAGGTGGTGCATTTGATGGTGGTCTCATCGACCGGCGTGGGCGCATCGAGCGGCTGGTGCAGGGGCTCGGAGGACAAAAATTTAAACATGGTGCTTGTCTCTTGGTATTTTTGTTATCGGGTTTGCGTAGGCCAAATTCGATGGGGGTCTGCGCTAGCCCGGCGCAGCGGCGAGCACCGCCAGCGCCACCGAGGCCATGCGCGATTGCAGTGAATCCGCGCGCGAGGTCAGCACTATCGACACATGCGCACCGAGCACCAGCCCAGCGCAATCGCCGCCGCCCACATAGTTAAAACTTTTGTACAGCATATTGCCGGCGTTCAGATCCGGCATGATGAAGAGGTCTGCATCACCAGCCACCCGGGACTCGATTTTTTTGATGCGCGCCGCCTCAGCTGAGAACGCATTGTCAAAGCCAAAAGGCCCTTCGACGATAGCGCCCGGCCATGCGCCCGCCCGCGCCATATCCACCAAAGCTTGTGCATCGAGCGTCGCAGGAATAGACGGGTTCACTACCTCTACGGCGGCCACGATGCCGACCTTGGGCTGGGCAATACCCAGCTTGTGCAGCAAGGCCACCGCATTGCCCAAAATATCTTGTTTGGTTTTCAGATCGGGCGCGATGTTCACCACGCAGTCGGCCAGCGCCAAAAGCTTGTGGTAGCGCGGCAAGTCAAACACAAAAGCGTGGCTGATACGGCTGCTGCCACGCAGCCCGGCCTCTTTGTTCACCACCGCAGCCATCAATTCGTCGGTATGCAGCGAGCCTTTCATCAGTGCACTCACAACGCCGCTGCGCGCCAACCCGCAGGCATGTAAGGCCGCGTCCGGCGCAGCGCTACCGCTGTCTATCAATTCGAAATCACGCACATCCACGTGCGCTGCATCCGCAGCAGAAGCAATCAGCGAAGCCGGGCCGATCAGCACCGGGCGCGCCATACCGCTGTGTGCTATGCGCCGCGCCGCATCCAGGGCCAGTGCATCGCAGGGGTAGACCAGGCCCAGCGCGTCCGGGCGCTTGCCGGCCTGCGCGCTGGCGCGGGCCATCAGCGCTTGCAGTCGCGGATGCGTGCTCTCCATGCTACGGCCTGTGGTGGATGCCGTACGCTTTAGACGTAGTCCTTGTATTTGTCCAAAAAGCGCACTGGCTTGGACAAGGCGTCGCGGCGGAAGGGATCGCCCAATTCGCGGGTACACATGATCTCGATCACGCAGGTTTTGCCTTCCTTAATTTGCATGTCGATAGCGCGCTTGAAAGCAGGGCCCACGTCTTCCAGCTTGTCCACCACAATGCCTTCGGCGCCCATGGCAATCGCAATGCCCGCAAAGCTTTCGCTCTCCAACTCGCCCGCCACAAATCGGCGGTTGTAAAAGTCCACCTGGTTTTTCTTCTCGGCGCCCCATTGGCGGTTATGAAAGACTACGGCAGTGACCGGAATATCGTGGCGCACAGCGGTCATGAGTTCTGACATGCTCATGCCCCAAGCACCGTCGCCCGCGTAGGCCACGGCGGGGCGGTCCATGGCGGCGGCTTTGGCGCCGATCATGGTGGGCAGTGAGTAGCCGCAGTTACCAAAGCTCATGGGCGCGAAAAAGCTGCGCGGCTCGTCAAAGCGCAAATAGCTATTGGCTACGGCATTGATGTTGCCGATGTCGGTGGACACCATCACGCGCGGGGGCATGGCTTTTTCTAGTTCGCGCAGCACCTGGCGCGGATGCAGATAGGTGCCGCCGGTGGGTGTGCGCTCGCCCTTGGCTTCTTCGATCATGTCCAGGCTGTAGGTATCGCGCTCATGCGTCCAGCTGTCCAGCTCTTTTTCCCAAGCGGCTTTTTCGGCGGCGATGGTGGCAGCACGTGCGGCCTTGGTTGCATCGCTGGCCAAGCTCATGCTGCTTAAGCGGCGCAGCAGTTCTTTGGCGACCGCTTTGGCATCGCCATGGATACCGACGGTGATTTTCTTGACCAGCCCTAAATTCGTGTGGTCGGCTTCTACTTGGATGATCTTGGCGTCTTTGGGCCAGTAGTCCATGCCGTGCTGCGGCAGCGTGCCAAACGGGCCCATACGCGAGCCGAGTGCGATCACCACATCGGCCTGCGCAATCAGCTTCATCGCCGCTTTAGAGCCCTGGTAGCCCAGCGGGCCGGCCCACAGCGGGTGGCTGGCGGGGAAGGAGTCATTGCGCAAATAGCCGTTGGCTACCGGCGCGCCCAGGCGCTCGGCCAGGGCCACGCATTCGGCAACCGCGTCGCCCATCACCACGCCGCCGCCAGACAAGATGACCGGGAACTTGGCATGCGCCAGCATCTCTACGGCAGCGGCCAGGCTGTTTTCACCGCCATGGCCGCGCTCTACGCGCATGGGCTTGGGGATTTCGCACTGGATTTCGCCATAAAAATAGTCGCGCGGAATGTTCAGCTGCGTCGGGCCCATCTCTGACATAGCGCGGTCAAAGCAGCGGCCTGTGTATTCAGCCATGCGCTTGGGGTTGTTCACATGGCCCTGGTATTTGGTGAACTCTTGGAACATAGGCAACTGGTGCGCCTCTTGGAAGCCGCCCAGGCCCATGCCCATGGTGCCGGTCTCGGGCGTGATCATGACCACCGGGCTGTGCGACCAATAGGCGGCGGCAATCGCGGTGACGCAGTTGCTGATGCCTGGGCCGTTTTGCCCGATCACCACGCCGTGGCGGCCCGAAACGCGGGCATAACCGTCGGCCATGTGCCCTGCGCCTTGCTCATGCACCACCGGCACCAAGCGAATACCAGCGGGGGCGAAGATGTCCATCGCATCCATAAAGGCCGAGCCCATAATGCCGAAGATGTCGGTCACGCCGTTGGCGACCATGGTCTCGACAAAAGCCTCGGAAGGCGTCATTTTTTGCACGCCGCTAACGACGGTGCGATTGTCTTTTGGGGCTTGGGGCATAAAAGCTTCTCCTGGGTAAAAAATTTGCTGCATTGCACCAAAAAATCCGGCTTATGGTACAAACCATTCCGGAAACCGGAATTTGAGTGGACTATAGCGAAAAATAGGCATCGGTGCAATAAAAATTCTAGTATTCGAAACAAAAAGTTCCGTTTATTGATATTTAAACAAGATTGCGCTATCATTCGGTCATGCCTACGCTCACCGCCTTGTCCCCCGCGCTGCCCCCGGAAATTAATGGGGACACGCCTACTTTGCGCCTATTTGCGCTCTTAGAGGTGATTGCCTCTAAAGACCAGTATTTCTCCCTGCAAAGCCTGGCTGACGAGACCGCTTTGCCCAAGCCCACGCTGCACCGCATGTTGCAGCAACTGGAGGCCGCGCATTTGCTCAGCCGCAGCGGCGATGGGCGCTTGTACGGCACCGGCTTGCGCCTGCGCCGCCTGGCCGAAAACCTGCTGCTCAACGACACCGCCCATGGCGCGCGCCACGCGGTGCTGCGCAAACTGGTGAGCGACGTGGGCGAAAGCTGCAACCTGACGGCCCTGAGCGGCAGCGAAGTGATTTACCTGGACCGGGTCGAAACACCGGCGCCGCTGCGCTTTTATTTGCACCCCGGCTCGCGCGTGCCGGTGCATTGCTCGGCCAGCGGCAAAATCTTTTTAAGCCAGATGACGCCCGGCCAGCGCCAGCGCCTGCTAGCCCATGTGCCGCTAGAGGCTTACACGCCCAAAACCCTGACCCAGCCCGAGGCCCTGGAAGCCGAAATCCGCGCCGTTAAACGCCAAGGTTTTGCGCTGGACAACGAAGAATTTTTGCCTGGCCTGTTGTGCGTGGCGGTGGCCGTGCCCTCGGCACTGGGGCGGGCTAATTTGTGCGTCGCGGTACAAGCGCCCTTAATGCGCATGACGGCAGATAAAGCCCTGGCCCTGCTGCCGGCTTTGCACAGCGCAGCCCAGGCCCTAAGC
This sequence comes from Comamonadaceae bacterium, assembly GCA_947447615.1. GTDB lineage: Bacteria > Pseudomonadota > Gammaproteobacteria > Burkholderiales > Burkholderiaceae_C > Allorhodoferax. Next base: position 12,269 of record CANFJQ010000067.1, on the reverse strand, counting down.
CAGATCGAAGCCGATGCCACGCCCGCGGGCAGCGGGCACGATGATGCGCAGCGCGCTTGAGGCTGACATCGGTTTGCAGGCGCGGTAATGCCACTAAGCCAAAGCCTGTGCATCCTTTATCTGCCAATCCCAAAGCGCAATTTTCAAACCTATTTAGCCACTTTGGATGCGTCTATGACCCACCCCACCCCGCCCGCCATGCACCAAGTTTCGGTGCGTAGCACTTTTGGCATCGACAGCGATTTGCAGGTGCCTGCGTTTGCCGAGCGCAGTGAACTGGTCCCGGCCATCGACAGCGCCTACCGCTTCAACCCAGATGTCACGCTGGCCCTGTTGGCGGGCTTTGCGCACAACCGGCGCGTGCTGGTGCAAGGCATGCACGGCACTGGTAAATCCACCCACATCGAACAAGTGGCCGCGCGCCTGAACTGGCCTTGTGTGCGTGTCAACTTGGACGGCCACATCAGCCGCCTGGACTTGGTGGGCCGCGACGCTGTGGTCTTGCGCGAGGGCCAGCAAGTGACCGAGTTTCAAGAAGGCATAGTGCCCTGGGCCTTGCAGCGGCCTGTGGCGCTGATTTTTGATGAATACGATGCGGGCCGGCCCGATGTGATGTTCGTCATCCAGCGCGTGCTCGAGCGCGATGGGCAATTTACCTTGCTAGACCAAAACCGCGTCATCCACCCGCATGCGCAATTTCGCTTGTTTGCCACCAGCAACACCATCGGCCAGGGCAATCTCAACGGCCTGTATTTTGGCGCGCAGCGGCTCAACCATGCGCAGCTCGACCGCTGGGATGTGGTGGCCGCGCTCAACTACCTCAGCGCGCCGGAAGAAGCCGCCATCGTGCAGGCGCGCGTACCGGCCATGGCTACGCAGCCAGACTTGCTTCTGCAAATGGTGGCGCTGGCGGATCTGACGCGCAAAGGCTTTGCTGCTGGCGATGTGTCAGCCTTGATGTCGCCGCGCACCGTGATCAGCTGGGCCGAAAACCTGCAACTCTTTGGCGACCTGGCCACCGCGCTGCGCCTGACCTATGTGAACAAATGCGACGAAGCCGAGCACGCCTTGGTGGCTGAATACTTTCAGCGCTGCTTTGACCGCCCCTTGTTTCCCGCTGCCTAAAAGAGTCAATATGGGCGCAGACCCGGCTGACACCGTGCAAGCGCACGTGCGCAGGCAACAGCGCCTGGACGCTTTGTGCGCCGCCACCTTGCGCGCCCTGAGCGCCCGGCGCGAGGTACATGCACGCGGCCCGCTCTGGTACGCTGGCGACGCCGCCTTGCCCAGTTTTGCGCCGCATTTGCATCCGCAGGCGCAGTTCAAGTTGCATGAAGCAATGCAAACGCAAGCCGCCCATATAGAACAGCGCACGCCTATGGATGGGCGCACAGCGCTAAGTGCCGCAAATGGGCTTAACGCAGCCAGCCATGTGCAAAGCCCGCCGCATGCTTTGCCGCAGCACATTGCCAGCCTGCCCGATGTGGCGACCGTAGTCTCATTTCGCGGCGCTGCCGATGGCATAGCGCTGCGCTTGCGGTTTAGCGATGCGCATTTGCACCGCCAATTGCGGCCCGAACGCGCTATGGCGCGGCGGGTGTTTGATGTGCTGGAGCAGTACCGCGCCGAGTCCCTGGTGCCCGCGCAGTGGCCGGGGGTGCGTAGCAATATGTCGGCGCGCTTTAGGGCCTGGTCGCATGCCTTTGTGACTGCGCGTTTGCATGAGTCGGCGCAAGGCATGTTGCTGCTCACGGTCGCGCAAATAGGCCGGGCGCGGGTGACCGCCGAGCCTGTGGATGAAGCTTTGGAAGACATGCTCGAAGCCACCCGCTTTGGCCTGGTGCCGCATATCGGCCACGCGCTAGCCGCCTTGCGTCGCAGCCGCCACGACCAAGCGTTATATGCGCCGCACGCGCTGGCGATCGCCCAGGTGGTAGCCCATCTGGCCGAGGGCGCTTCGCAAGCGGCAGGCAAGGCCGACAAAGCTGCTCCCGACGACAAGGACGAAGAAGACGCCTGGCTGCAAATTTGGGTGGACTTTGAGGCCGGTGAAGAAAGCGGCTTTGCCAGCGCCTTGGACGCGCGCGATGCGCAGCCAGACGCGGTGCACAGCTACCGGGTGTTTAGCACCCGCTACGACCGCGAAGTGCACACCACCGACTTGGTGCGCGCGGCCCAGTTGCAGGAGCTGCGCAGCCAATTGGATGAGAGCGTGCGCACCAGCGGCGTGAGCGCCGCACGCCTGGCCCGGCGCTTGCAGGCTTTGCTGGCGCTGCCGCAGATAGACGGCTGGGAAAGCGCGCAAGACAGCGGCTATATCGATGGCAGGCGCCTGGCGCAATTGGTGGCCAAGCCGGACGAGCACCGCGTGTTCCGCCTGCCCCAACGCGCCCCGCGCGCCGATGTGGCCCTTACCCTGCTGCTGGATTGCTCGGGCTCTATGAAGCAGCACATAGACAAACTCGCGCCTCTGGTGGATTTACTCGCCCGCGCGCTGGACATGGCTGGTGTAGCTACTGAGGTGTTGGGTTACACCACCAACACTTGGAACGGTGGCCGCGTGATGCGCGACTGGCGCCGCGCCGGTAAGCCCGCGCAGCCGGGTAGGCTCAATGAGCTTTGCCACATGGTATTCAAAGACAGCGGCCAGCCCTGGCGGCGCAGCAAACCGGGCTTGGCCGCTTTGCTGAAGGCGGATATTTTTCGCGAGTGTGTGGATGGCGAAGCCCTGCGCTGGGCGGCAGAGCGCCTGCGCGCGCAGGACGCAGAGCGGCGCCTATTGGTCGTATTTTCAGATGGCAGCCCTATGGACGGCGCTACCGTGCTCGCCAACGACACGCATTACTTGGACCGCGACTTGCAACACAGCGCGCGAGTTTTGGAGCGCGAGGCCGAGATCAGCCTGTGTGCTGTCGGGGTGGGGCTGGACTTGAGCACGTACTTTGCGCGCAGCACGGTGTTGGATTTACAAAACCAGACGGTGGCGCAAGCGCTGGGTGATGTGGTGGGTTTGTTGGCACGTGCGCGGCGTACATAGGCTGGCAAGCCATTGACATCACGCGCCTGGGGTCTGGCACATCGCTGGCTCATTTGGGTCAGTGCATCGCTGATGGCCATTTCTGTGCGATTGCATAGACCTGCGAAGCGAGGCCTATTTCCAGCAATTGGCAGCCGTATCGGTGGCGTTGAGTACACCACGCAGGCCGGTGTTTTCTAAGGTGAAGTCGCCGCATTTATCACCGTCCACCGGGCCACCACTTTGGCGTACCGCTTGGATTTTGAAAGAAGCCAAGCCCGGATTGGTGGCGCCTGTCGCAGGCGCCGCAAAGCTGATGGTGTAACTTTGTGCACCGGAGGCAGAGGTGCGCGGCACCAAGGCCAGGTCAACGGGAATCGCAGCCGCCGTCCCATCTTTGGTGGCTGCAAAGCTGTCGTTCTGCGAATAAAAGCGCTGCAGGTACTGCGCCACTTCCAGCAACTGCGCACGCGCCTCGGCGCGGCGCGACTTGCGCACCGACTCCTGGTAGCTGGGAATCGCGATGGCCGCCAATATGCCGATGATGGCAACCACGATCATGAGTTCCATTAAAGTAAAGCCGCGTTGTTTCATGTGAATTTTTAGTACAAAGGTGGGAGATACAAAGTCTGCGTAAACCGGGTGAATACTTTATCGGCTTAACTGCCCCCCGCAGGCGCGATAGTTGCAGCAGGCGAGGGTCGGTTGATGATTTGCCGCCAGGTGCGACGAAGTGCGTTTTTGGCGCCATTAACCGTTTTCTGTCCGGTTGCACTGGTCAGCACACCGGTGTTCACGCCAGCACCCACTTTTTGGCTGAAGGTAGCGCCGCTAGTGTCGTTGGATGCCACGGCCGTGGCGTTGATGGCGTTGCTGCTGCTGTCCATCGCATCCGCGCTATCGATTTTCCCGTCGGCATTGACATCGAATGTAGGAGATGACGCGCTGCCCGTGAAGGGATTGAGAACAAAATTCACGGTTTTCCCCGTACGTTCGGCGCAAGCGTCAGAAGCATCGCCGCGCGGCGACAAGGTTTGTAAAAAAACTTTACCAACTGCCAATTGGGGAGGAAATACCAGGCGCAGGCCGTCGGGGCTCATATTGAGCTGGATAAACCAGCCGCGCTTGCCAGGGTAATTCACAAGATTATTCGACGCGCTGTAGTAATTGGTGCCTGCGATGGCCGTCATGGTTTGTTCGACTAAGCTGCTGCTCGAAACAATGGCCTCGCCGTTTGTAGTATCTATGTAGTCAACGGCTGCTTGCGTGCCTGAAGGCTGCCCGGTAATTACCCGATCCCATACTGCATACAAAGTCTGCAGTTTGTTGTCGGTAGCGTCCGCCAACTCGAATAATTTACCTGTTCCGAACACCACCAAATTACCACCCTGAGGGTGGGCTAGGTACACGGGTGCGGCGGTAATGGGCTGGTTTAGGTAGGTGGTCTGCGTGCCATCGGTGACACCATATTTGGCTTTGAATAAGGGTTTGCCACCAAAGGCTACGCCCCAGCCGTTCGAAGTCGCACTCGAAAAATCAAACTTCCACAGGTTGCCTTGTAAATCCCCGGCGTAGGCGGCCGTGATTTGGCGCTGTAAATCCAGTACCAGGCGCACGCCACCCAGGCCATTGTTTCCTGTGGACGAGACCGCTATCGTTTTGATCAGTGCGCCAGTCAGCGCATTAATGATGAAAAGTTTGGCCGTGCCAGCGCTGTTGACATAGCCATTGCCAGCCACCACTACCCAGGTACCGTCGCGCATCATGCCTACGGCGGGTTTTTGTAGCACGTAGCCTACATCTGCAAATCCTGTATCGTTGTTATTGACCTCCCACAAAATGTCTGTGGCAGTCGGCGGATAGGCAGTGTTGGCATCACCGCTGGAGTTAACGGGTACCCTGATGGCAAAGATATTGCGCGCCCCCGCGCCGCCCGTACCTACGACGATATTGCGCCAACCGGTATCGGTGGTACTTGGCGTGACGCTACTGTCATAGACATCGGCCTCTACCAAGGGGCCATCTACATAATAACGATGCGCGTAATCAGCAGCACTGAGTCGGTATAAATCGCCAAGTACTGTTTTAGGAATATACGCAAATTTTTCATCGCCGTTCCCCGCATCAAACGCATGCAACATGCCATCATTGGCGCCGACAAACACCAGGCCTTTGCGCTTTTTTTTATCGAGCAAAAATTGCCGGTAATTGCCTCGGGTGGTACCTGACGCGGGAGCCGCTAGAAAATCATAAGAAGCGTCTTCTCCGTCAAACACCAGCAGTGGAGGCGAGTTGACGATATCCCCCAGCTTTCCATCCGGCCGCGCGCGGTAGCGTGTGCCTTCAAATGTGTTGTCACCACGCAGATAATTGATCAGGTCCTCCGACTGCGCGCTGTTATTGGTGGTGCGCGAAATCAATCCTTGGCTGCTCAGACTAGCGTACTTAAACTCAAGGCGATTACTTCCATCAAAAGTAAAAATATTGCGACTATCTGCACTCTTTCGTATTAACTGGCTTGCTGCTGACCAGCTTGCATCAGCGTAATTTCCATCGCTACCCTTAGTCCTGTCACCAGTAGCCCTATCAAAGGTATAGGCAAGCAAATCGCCTGACCATGTTTTACTTTTATAAGAGGGTATGTAAACATAATCAGAGCTGACAAAGCGGCTGGGTAACACCAAGGGTGCATCCGAACCCACTTGTTCCTTCATGGATTCGATGACCTTGCCCAAGGAATCGATTAATTGTTTGGGATCACTCGCATTGAACGAGCTGCCACCGCTGTTCCAGGCTGCGTGCCACATATCATCTACTTTGGTGGCCTCGCCTGTGGGTGCAGGCCAGGTTTTGGTGCCTGCCTCAAGCGCCGCACGGTCCTCAGGGTTGCGAAGTGTTCCGTTCACCCCGAAGCCGATGATGTAGTTCACCATATGGGGCCAGGTGGCGTTGCGGCCCAGGTCTTTCTCGGACTGCGGAGGGGTAACGGTTCCATTAAGGTCCGGGCGTAAATTGTTTTTCCAGTAATGCATGGCCACATCTGCCAGGGTATTGGAATAGGTATCTTTAAACGGGTATCTGTCTGTTGAATTGCCACCATCCACGTTGATATCCACCTGCGAGCTACCCACCGCATTTTTGAAGTCGGCTAACTCTGGTTGAGCGACGTTAGGGCCGATAGTCCCGCTCCATGCTCCATCGGTAATTAGCAGGTGTAACGCCCGACGGCAAACGACATGGGGCGTCGTACTAGAACCGCCCGGAGTTTCGGCCCAGGGGCCGGCATCGTCCCGGCGCATGTAATAGTTGCCTACATCCACCACGGCACGCCGTAGCGGGGTGCCAGCCCCAGTCGTATTCGTTCTAAGATTGAGTAACCAATCATAAAAGCCGTTGCGTCCGGCATCGTTAAAGGGGGTTACGCCTTTTTGCAAGGTGCCCGTTTGCACTGTGTCGATGATATTGCCGCTTTTTGGTAAGGAAATTACCCCGTAGCCTAATCGCGTCTCGCCGGGGAGTACTTTAAAAGTCTGTGAAATCGCTGCTTTGGCCGCAAGCCATTTGGTTCGGTAGTAGGTAAACCAATTGGCAAAATTTTGAAGCTCTTCGTCCTGCGTGCAAACGCTAGTTACGCAGTCGCTACGGTCGCCTGGGGGATTGGTAGCGCTAGTGTATTTCGTAAACGAACTTCTGTTTTTGATAACTATCTGGGTGAAATGTGAAATGTCGGTTCCCGTGGTACCTGGTATTTGTAGATAGTATTGCGCAGGATGAAAAGTCTGGGTAGCCGCCGCACAGTCTTCGCGGTAAGGGCCTTCGCAAAATATTTCTTTTGCTGTAATTTCTTGGGTCAAATCAAGCGTGAAAGCGGGCGCGCTGGGGTCGTAGCTTGTGGCGGTAGTCGATGCATTGGGGTAGGAGCTTAGATCTGCGTTGACCCAAGGCATGTACCGGCGTTTTGGGTTGTAATAGGCAAAATTAGTATCGGGTGAACGCATCTGCATGGCAAATAGACTAGAAGTGTCGTATGTGGCCGGATAGAAGGTAAAGGGATCACCTTGGAACTTGCTGACAAGCCGGTAATAAGAGAACCAGTTAGCAAAATTTATAAATTCTTCGGCCTGTGTACATACTGTGCCACGGCAATCGTTGCGATTGCTTCCTTTGTTGAAATTTGCAGCGTTATAGATGATGACTTCGTTGAAATCGGATACCTGGCTTCCTGGCCGACCAGCGATTAACACGTAATAGCGCGCCGCTCTGAAGGTCTGCGTCGATACGGTACAGCTAGATGCCAGTGTGGAAGTGCAAAAATTCCCCGTGTAGGTCACATTTCCGATCAGGTTAAAAGTCTCTGTTGGTACACGAGGGTCAAAGGGCGTGTTATTTAGATTACCAATATTGGGATAGTCCCCGGCTGGGCCTTTCCACGGGTCATAGTTGATGTTGGGGTTGTAATACGTGGGGTTAAAGCTTGATGAGCGCTGTTGGCGTATTTCCACCGTGTCCACGTTGTAGCTAAGCACACCTTGAAAAAGTGGGTCAACCGCACTTGATCCGGAGGGCTGGTATGGGATAGCGGCGATAGACGGGTGAACCATAGGGCGCATGACACTGCCAACGTTGATACCAACTCCGGTACAGCGGCTATTCGGAATGCATTCGTCGTGCATAGAGCCCGAGTCATCCAGCGTCACGACCACATTAGGCGCAACCCAGGTTTGCGAAGTTAATGGCGAGGTGGCAATCTCGGCGTGCAAATTGGCGGCTAACAAGCCGCAGCAGACAAGTAGGCGCATTGTGTAACAAGCTTGGCGCATGGTTGGCTCCTAAAAACGAATCATGGTTTGCACCCAGGCATCGGTGCCGGATGTGATGGCGCCATTGGCGGCCTCCACATAGTCTTGCGAAAACCCGCGTGCGGTGATTAAAAAGCCCTGCAAACGTTGCATATCAATGGGGGCAAGCCGCAGTTCTTCAATCATGCAAATCGGCGCTTTGGCCGGGCTTCTGCCCAGTGCGTCTTGCAACTGTGCGTTGGGCACCACATTGATCTGGGTGGGTGTCACGGTCCAGTTGCCTAAGGTCTGCCAGGCGCTGGGCAGTTCACCACTGGTGGCGCCCACGGGAAACGGCAGTCGGACCAAGGAGGTATTGTTCTGGATGACACCATCCTCGCAGTACCGCAAGGCCAACTCGGCCAATTCTGTGACCGTGGCGCTGATGCGGATATTGTTGGCTACTTGCTCGCCCGATATGGACGCTTTGGCAGCCCAAATGGCTGCGCCTGACAGCACGACCAAAATGATGAGAACCAGTAAGAGGACGATTCCGCGCTGGCCACCCGCAAGGGGTCCTCTGCTTTGGGTTGGGGCACGTAGCGGTGTCATTGCGCAATCCCCGTGCGATTGCGAATACTCACCGTGGTGCTGTAGGTACGGTGCAAATATTTATCAGCAGGCGTGGTGAGTGCGCCATCACAGTTGTAATAAGGAACGACCTTGCCCTGGTCTTCGCTGGGGCTGACCATTTGGACGCAAATGCGCACCGCTACCACGCGGCCCCAGTTTTGGTCTGCGCTGCCGCCCAATGCACTGACCTCTGCTGCCTTCGCGAAAAAAATTACCTGGCTTTCGGTGCTGTCACTGGCAATGCCATAGCGCACGCGCATAAATTCGACGCCAGTGACTAAGGGCTGCGAGGTAAAACTAGCCTGGCCATTGCCCGCGCAACTCAGTTCTTTATTTGCGCTAACAAAAAACCGCGATTCAACCAGGGCATATTGCAAGCTGCCATTCGCGGCAGAATAGGCGTTTCGGGCAACACCCTGGCTCAGACAATCGGATGCGCTATTGCCACCAGCGGCCTCGGTATTAAAGCTATCGCCTTCGTAACGTACCGCAAAGTCGTCTGGCTGCCTACTAGAGTTGGTGCACACCAGATCGTTCCAAGAGGCGGTCGTTCCGGTAAAGCCACCATCGCATCCCTTTATCCCGGCACCTGCGAAATTGCTGTCTGCAAGCTGCACCATTTGCCCTTCGACGGTGGCGGCATTACGCGCTGCCATCAATATCGGCGTGCTGTAAGCAGCCATGCGGATATGCCTTGCCATCGTTTCCAGTGCGATGGTGGCATCCTCCCCCATCCGGCTCAGGGTATCGCTTTGCCGCCCCGCCACCGTGGTGCCCATGTAAATAGACAGTATTGCGCCCAGCATCACCAGGCCGATCGCCATGGCGATCAGCAATTCCACCAGGCTAAAGCCGCTTTGCGCCAAGGGCTTGTTTCCTGGCTTTGTCATAGCGCAGCCCGCATATACAAACAGCGCGGAGTGTCACCAAGGCCGCTAATGGCAGCGGCCCGGCAATTGGCAGTGCCCATCGACATGGATGCGGCGGTCTTGGGCTCCATCCACATAATCCAAATATCGGCCCGGTTGCCATTGCGCTGCACATTGAAGTCGCCGCCGGGAAGGGCTAAGCGCAAGGTGTTTGCGACTTGTGCCTTATCTATGCTCGCAATTTCGCTGCTGGTACACGCGGCTGATGCGACGCAGGTGGGGAGGCTGGCGACAGCGACGGTCGAAGAATACATGCCGGTCTTGGCATAGGAATCGGCCATAAATCCATCGGTATTGGCGCGCATAGATTCCGCCAGTTGAGTAGCTATTTGTAAAGCCACCATTTGGTATTGCGAAGTTTTGTTGTACTGAATCGTCGCAGCCATCAACAGCGCGACACCGGCAATGCCAAAAGACATAATCAATATGGCAATCAGTACTTCGAGCAGCGAGGCGCCTGTTTGTTGCCTGCGCCGCGAGCGAAATATCGGTTTCATATGTATGGGAAGGTGTACGGATATGGGGTGCATCGGCCACTTAGGTGCAATCATCCAGACTCGCTGAAATGCGCGCCCGCCCCTGTAGCGAAATACAAACCCTTTTTCGTTGCGTGGTGCTCTTACTCTTGCCATCAAAGCTATACGAACTCCCGCCACCCGTCAGCAAAATACCCGTGCTCCGATAAACCAACTTGTTGGGGGCTCCTCCAGCGACTTCGATAATTCCACCGCTGGTGCTGATAGGCCCTTGTACGCGCAACAAGGTATCTTTTGTGTCATCAAATGTGTAATTCGTATCCCCATCGCGGTTGACAAAAATAATCCAACCTGGTTCCCAATGGTCTGTAACGCCGTCTGAACAACTCGGGCTGGCGCTCTCGCTGTTGTTGCTAGGGCAAATCACCACTTGCGCCCGGTGGCGAATGGCTTCAGAGCGGGCGTAGCGCAGGGTGCTAAAAAAAGTGTTGGTGTGGCCGCGCACCGCTTCGGTCTCGCTCATGCCCCGCATGCTGGGGATGCCAATAGCCAGCAAGATGCCCAAAATGGCCGCGGCGACCATGAGCTCTATCAGCGTCATTCCGGACTGGCGGTGGTGGGTTTGCATGCGTGCCAATTAAAGCGCCGCATCGGGCTTGCTTTGCAGTCCATGCGCGGGCATGGCTGGGCAGGTGGCACTTATGCGGCAGGGGTTTCAATCCCTTTTATTATGCACAAATTAACTAGTATTCAAAAAAATAGTTATTAAATATGAAATAAATAGGCCGAAAAAGTGGGAAGCAAAGTTCCAAAGCGGCGCAATTGGCCAGGCCTGGGCGCTGCGGCCCTTAGTCAAATAATTGCGCGAACTGCTGCTGCGGGTAGAGGCGGTTGGCTACAAAGCGCACCCAGCCGCTGGTGTCCACCTTGGATTCAGGCTGGGCCGCTGGCGCGGCGGCGCGGGCCACGTTGGGGTATTGCACCCATTTGGCGCTGTCCGCGCTTACTTCGCTGGGGGTGGGGGTGGCGCGTCCCAGCGAGGGGTATTGCACCCAGTTGCGGACTTCGGCGCGGCTGTTGGCGTCGCCGCTCCAGCTGCGCGTAAAGGCTGCTCCTAGGTATTGCACCCAGCTGCTGCGGTCCGGCGCGCTGCCGTCAAAGCTGGAGGGGGTTTTGATGGGGCCGCCGGCATAGCGCACCCAGTTTTCGCGCTTTTCGGCGGGGCGCAGGGCGGCGGCGGCGGCCTTGACTGCGACGGGCTCGGGGGCGCGGGCCGTTGCGGCCTCTGCCGGATGACGGGCCAGCACTAATTGCAGCAATTGGTTGTGGTTGGGCACTTTAAGGGTGGCCGTACTTTGCGTGCGCTGGGGTTTGGCGCTGCCAAAGGCTTGCGGATTGAGCAGCACAAAGGCCTGGCTCAGCACCTGCACGCTCAAGGGGCTCTCGGGCATGGTTTTGGCCACAATGCGCTCCAGGCTTTCGCCCAGGGCCGGGGTGTAGCCGTGGCTGGACTTGAGGCCGCTCAGGTCTATGGACGCCACGGCGGCAGGCGCAGATGGCTTGCCGGTGGAGGCGGTGGCAAGGCTAGCCCCCGTCAGACCGATCACCAGGGCGAGCGCGCCGCCAAAACAGCGCAGCAGGGATGGGCGCGTCAGGGTAAAGGTCGGCTGTGGCATCTGGGTTCTCCGGGCAAAGGTGGGGCGCAAACTGTCGGAACGGCGACGATGGCAAGGTTCTGGCAGGTGCTTGCGGGTCTTATCTACTACTTAGTCATAGCTTTGCAATTGCCATGCCATGGGTTTTTGAGGCGTTTAGGCGGCGGCCCTGTCGGTTTAACCCCTATAGCCAGCGCGTCCCCAGCGTGCAAAATGTCAGGTAAGCGCTAGCCACCGGCCCCATAAAGCGCCCCACACTAGGAGAAAACCATGTCCAAATTCCCGTTATCCCATTCCCGCCGCAGCCTTTTGGGCCGCACTTTGCGTATCAGCACCGTGGTAAGCCTGGCTCTGGCCGCGCCCCTGGCCGCTTTGGCTGACGGCGCTTACCCGGACAAGCCCATCAAGTTCGTGGTGCCCTATCCACCGGGCGGTGGCACCGATGTGGTGGCGCGCATCGTGCAGCAGCGCTTGCAAGCGGCGCTGGGCCAGCCCATCGTCATCGACAACAAAGGCGGCGCTGGGGGCTCCTTGGGTACCGACATCGTGGCCAAGGCGGCGCCCGATGGCTACACCGTGCTATTTACCCTGAGTTCGCACACCATCAACCCGGCCATCTTCCCCAAGCTACCTTTTGACACCATCAAAGACTTTGAGCCGGTGGGACTGGTCGCTTCGCTGCCGCAATTGCTGGCGGCCAATATGGCGGTGCCGGTGCGCAACGTGGCCGATGTCGTGGCGCAGGCCAAGGCCGCGCCGGACAAGTTTTCATTCGCCTCGGT
>CANFJQ010000066.1 GCA_947447615.1 Comamonadaceae bacterium | reverse complement strand
ACTGCGCCGTCACAGCGGCCTGGGACAGCGTTCACCCAACCAATTTGAAAGGAGCTTGCGTATTGAAAAATTGAGTACCGATATCATTGAAGCCGATGACCTTGTTCAAGAAGGTCAAAATGTCCGGTGAATTGGGGCAACTCCAGTCGTGCCGAAAGCATGAGAGACAGCACTATTTTGTGTTGAGCAAAATGAGGCGCACCATTTGCCGTGTAGAACCTTGAATGCCTGCGATGCAGGCCTGTTTCATGGCCTCATTCCCAACAGGTTGCCAGTCTAATGCCAAGCCTGCATTTGTTGCGATTTGCGTAACAAGCAGTCGTTGAACTCGCCCGTTCCCTTCCCGAAAAGGATGAACAAAATTCAATCGCACCAGAAAAGTCCCCATGAACTCACTGAAAATTTGAGGGGGTGCACCTTGCAGAAAATTGACCTTGGCTAACTCTGAAAAAAGCATATCCAACTCGGCTGGAATGGTCTGGTGCTTCAAAAAGTGTGTGTCGCCTTTTGCGATGTCCACCTGGCGGTATTGGCCAGCCCATGGGTACACCTCGGAAAACACTTGTCTATGCAACGCGCATAGATGTGAGGCTGTAAAACTATTTGGGGCGGGCTGTTTGAGGACTTCTTGAATCTGAACACCCGCGATGTCCGCTTCCACTTCGTTCAAAGAGGCAAAATCACTTATGCCAAAATTATTCTCGAGAACGCCGTTCTCTTGGGCATAAGGGTCGAGTTCAGCGCTGTAACCTTCAACATAATAGTGGTCATTTTTCTCCATCATGTTCATTGGTTAGCGTATCGACGGGCTCTTTCAATAATTGACTGAATGGCTTGCGCACGGGTCATCGTTCCCGCATCAATCGACTTCATGAGGGCAACGCCTTCGTTACTCGGGCGAATACCGTCCACCGCCAGGATAGCCAAGGCTTGGCTCGATGCCCACGATTGCGCTTGGTGGGAAGTCGTCTTTGCGGGGATGAAGTTGTGCGTGTTCATGGCTTGAGTAAGGGAGTCCAGTGTATCTTTTCCAGCATCAAAGTCAAATTGAGCTTGACCGCAACATCGGCTACAGCTTGGTTGGACCACTTTAGCTTCATTGTTGCGACACGGGCAATGGACTACCGGTTGCCAGGCTCGCGGCCCAAGCCTCCACATTCGTTTGGTCAACCACACGACCAGCGGTGACATCGGCCATGCCCTCCATGGTCAAGCGGTGGCGTTCTTCTTCCTCGCCCACCCAGGCAGCCAGGGCCTGCTTGACGATCCAGGCGCGCGGGCGATCCAGTCGCGCGGCCAAGTCGTCAATCTTTCTGGCCAGTGGCAGCGGCACATGGGCAGTAAGCACTTTCGTTTCCATCGCGTGTATCCAATTAAATCAGACGCAATCTTAGTAATTCAATTTGATCAATGCAAGTAACCTGGTGAATGCTATTTCGGCTTGAAGCGCTCGAAGAACTGAGCGGGCGAGAGTATTTCTATCCCTTCGTATGCTTGCACATCCTTCAGATCTGGGTCACCTAATATGAGGATGCTTGCGCCTGAATCGATGGCAAGCGCGATAAATTTGTCGTCGGTTTTGTCTCGGCTGACTGCCGCTGCCGCCCTTACTTCAAAACCTTGGACTGATTGCGCAATCTTGACCAGGTGACGTAAGCGGCCAGAATCGCCGAAATAGCGGTCAAATTTTGGCCGCGCTATGCGTGTTTCGAGTTCATGCCAGGTGTCTTGATTCTGGGCGATCACAAAATGCGCGACGGCCAGTGCCAGAACCTGAGCGGTCTTGGATTGGGGGAGCAGGCCCGCATTAATCAGGACATTGGTATCAATGACGATGAATACGGGTTTAGTCTTCATTCAGCATGCGCAAGACAGTGTCTTCGGTTAAGCCCTCTTGGGCGGCTGTGTCGCTCATGGTTGATAGGTGTAAGCGCATGGAATCTGCGGCGTCTTGGCCACGGAGCGGGTAGTTTTCGCTAATGAGTGCGGCAACATGAAACGGGATGGTTTGCATAGTCGCTTGATAGTCTTGATACGACAGGACAACCGCTACAGGCCGGCCACGGCGCGTGACGGTGACAGGCTGGCGCTGGGAAGCGTCGATAAGCGTCCCAAATTGGTTTTGGGCGTCAAGCGAGGTCATGGTGAGCATGTTGCGAACTCCTTGTATTAGTCGTTACAGCCATTGTAGCTGTTTCGGAAAACTAAATATGTTTCCGATTTACTACTGAGTTGGGTTCACTATGATGGCTACGTTAGCTAGCATGCCTGAGCTTGTCCACAGTCACTACAGCATGGGGTCGCTGTAGAAAACGGAATTTAAAGCACGCTAAGGACTACTGGCGGCCGGAATCCAGCGGTAAAGCTTAGGAACGGACACGCCTAGGTTCTTGGCCACGTCTTTGGGCGGAATGCCGCTGGCAAGTAATTTCTTGGCCGATTCGATCTTGCTGTCGGTCATCTTGAGCTTGCGGCCACCCCTTCGGCCGAGTTTTCGGGCGACTTCCAGCCCAGCACGTGTGCGCTCAACAACGAGTTCGCGCTCCATTTCGGCTAGGCTCGCCATGACATGGAAGAAAAACCGCCCGGACGGCGTGCCGGTGTCGATGGAATCGGTAAGGCTTTTGAACTGAACGTTTTGCTTGTGCAGTTGTCCAACCAAATCGACCAATTGTTTGACGCTACGGCCAAGGCGATCAAGCTTGCAAACTACCAGGGTGTCGCCTTCGCGCAGCATTTCCTGTGCCTTGGCCAAGCCCGGGCGATCGGCCCGCGTACCGCTCACCTTGTCCTCAAAGACCTTATGGCACCCGGCCTTTGTCAGTGCCTCCCGTTGCAGATCAAGGTTCTGATCCTGTGTTGAGACCCGCGCATAGCCGATCAACATCACATTACGGCTCCACCCCATTGTTGTCTTCGCTGTGGTCATCGGACATGAACTCGACGTGCATGGCGGTAACGAAGGTTTGTGCCTGTGCCACCATTTCCCGTGCGTCGCTCAGTTCAACCGAGTCGCCCTTGTAGTCGGCAACCAACCGGATTTCTTCAGCACGTTTCAACAGACGCCCCAGGTCTTTTGAAACAGGTCCGTTCTTAATAAGGTGTTCGCTGAAAGCATTGATGAGGCCGCTGTGCGTCTTGCCAATGTCTGCTCTGACGGGAGAACCCGAAGCCAGCAACGCAGCGCGGGCGGCATCGAACATCGCGTAATAGGCGCGGTTGCATGCGCCGTCTACATCACCCAAATCTAGCAAGGCCCGCGCCGACGAACACGCTCGGTCAGCCTTTACCATCAAGGCAATGGGTGTCAATTGATTGCTCACAATCGAAACCCCTCGCTAGCGATGTTCTGAAGCAGCGCGGGATTCGAGTAACTTTCCGGGTGCTCCCATTCATCAAGCCAGACCGGTAGTGGAGAGATGTTGATGCCCGTTTCAAGCAGTACATCAAAAGCCACATCGGCCATTGCCAGCTTGGTGGTCAGGAATCGTTGATGTTCGCCACTTAGGATCACAGCGACATCGGCGTCGCTGTCGGGGCGATGGGTTCCACGCGCACGACTGCCGAAGACGATGGCACCTGCCATGTCAAACTGACCGGCGATTAAGGCAAGGAAACGCCGGACCGCTTCCTCAGTGTCATGGTCAATGTGATCGCGCTGCCCCATACCTATCCTCTTATCAAAACTCGTTGTATTGGTAGTTGATTGAGAATAACATATCAAGAACTATTTGTGAGAACTATTTGTGAAAATGGACGTGCCTTGAGTTAGTCAGTGATTTTTATGCTGAGGTGGATCGTGTTTTAAAGGAGATCGGTTTATGAACAAGGTATTGAAGTTCGGTATTGCGTCAGTGCCTGTCCAGCGCGCGCGCTCGCTGGCTATTGCTGCCGGAACACGCCAACGAGCCAAGGGTGATCCTGACGTGTGGTTCCCCACGGTGACCGCCATGACGCGGGTACTGTCCGATGAGAACATGGCCTTGCTCAAGTTCATTCGTGAGCATCATCCAGAGTCCATGGATGCTTTAGCCAAGGCGGTGGGGAAACATGCGCCCAACGTGTCGCGGTCGCTGCACACCATGGCCCAGTATGGTTTGGTCAAGCTCACCAAAAATGGCCGAACTGTCATTCCGCAGGCCACCTCCGAGCGAGTTACGGTTGATTTTTCCTGGGGTGGTTGACCCTACGCTCCCCCCAAACAGCCCTTCAACAAAGTCGCCACACTGTCCTCCAAGCTGCCACCGACCAAGCGGATATGCGCTTCGGCGGGCGAGGGCGCCTCATAAGGGCTGTTGATGCCCGTCATATTGGGTAGTTGCCCGCTGCGGGCTTTTTTGTACAGGCCTTTGGGGTCGCGCTGTTCGCACAGGGCTAGCGGGGTATCGACAAACACTTCCACAAAGTTTTCTTCGCCAATCAGGCGACGCGCCATCTCACGCTCGGCGCGAAAGGGACTGATAAATGCGGTCAGCACGATCAGGCCGGCGTCCATCATCAGCTTGGCCACTTCGGCCACGCGGCGTATGTTTTCTACGCGGTCTGCATCGGTAAAGCCCAGGTCTTTGTTCAGGCCTTGGCGCACGTTGTCGCCGTCCAAAATATAGGTGCGCATGCCTTGCGCATGTAAGGCTTTTTCCAGGGCGTTGGCGATGGTCGATTTGCCCGAGCCGGACAAGCCGGTAAACCAGATGACGCGGCCTGCGTGGCCGTTGAGATGTTCGCGTGCGCTGCGCGTGATGCTCAGCGCCTGGCGGTGTACGTTTTGCGCGCGGCGCAGGTTGTGCCGCACCATGCCCGCTGACACCGTGGCATGGGTGTACCGGTCCACCACAATAAAGCCGCCCAATACTTTAGATGCTTCAAAGTGGTCAAACACCACCGGCTTGCCCAGCGCCAAGGTGCATACCGCAATGTCATTGAGTGCCAGTTGGCGGCAGCTTTCGTGGGCCAGGGTGTCGATGTTGATGCGGTGTTTGATGTTGGTGATAGACGCGCCCGCCCATTGGCTGGCCAGTTTGATTTCATAGCTGCGCCCGATCAGGCCCGGCTCTTCGTGCATCCAGATCAGCGTGGCTTCAAACTGGTCGGTCATTTGCAGGGGCGCGTCTGCGCCCGACAAGACATCGCCGCGCGACACATCAACATCGCGGTCCAGCACCAGGGTGACGGCGCGGCCCGCGCTGCAATCTGCCAAGTCGCTATCGAAGGTGCAAATGCGCGCCAGTTGCGCGATCTGGCCCGATGCGGTGACGCGCAGCGCGTCGCCCAACGCCAATGCGCCTGCCGCCAGCGTGCCGTTCAGCCCGCGCGCGCCGTCCGGCAAACGCGTAACTGACTGGACCGGGAACACCGCGCCTGCTATTTCGCCAGGCACGCTTTGTGGCAAGGCCACTGCTTCCAAATAGTCCAGCAGGGTGGGCCCTTGGTACCAGGGCATGCGCGCTGAGCGGCGGCTTAAGTTGTCGCCCTGCAGTGCAGACAAGGCGATGGGCGTGATGCTGGCAAAACCGAGTGTCTGCGCCATCGCGCCAAAGCTGCGCTCTATGGCGTGGAACACGGCGGCATCAAAACCCACCAGGTCCATTTTGTTGATGGCCAGCACGACATGGCGTATGCCCATCAGCGATACCAGATGCGCATGGCGCCGGGTTTGGCTGAGCAGGCCCAGGCGCGCATCGACCAGCAGCAGCGCTAGGTCGGCAGTGGAGGCGCCAGTCACCATATTGCGCGTGTACTGCGCGTGGCCAGGCGTATCGGCCACGATAAAACTGCGTTTGGGCGTCGAAAAATAGCGGTAGGCCACATCGATGGTGATGCCTTGTTCGCGCTCGGCGGCCAAGCCGTCCACCAGCAAGGCGAAGTCGATCTGTTCGCCTTGCGTGCCGTGGCGCTTAGAGTCTTGTTGCAAAGCGGCCAGTTGGTCATCGGGCACTTGATGCGTTTCCCATAGCAAGCGGCCAATCAGCGTGCTTTTGCCATCGTCCACACTGCCGCAGGTGATAAAGCGCAGCAGTTCTTTGTCCGCTTGACGTGCCATCCATTCGTCCACGGACACATCTACCCGCTGTGATCTTGGGTCTTTTATGGATGTCGATTTTTTCGGACGTGCCATTAGAAATAGCCCTCTTGCTTTTTCTTTTCCATGCTGCTTGCGCTGTCGGTGTCTATCTTGCGGCCCTGGCGCTCCGAGTCGCGGGTGTTGAGGAGTTCGCCCAAAATCTCTTGCGGTGTTTGGGCCATGGATTCAACCGCGCCACTGAGCGGGTAGCAGCCTAGCGTGCGAAAGCGCACGGTGCGGATTTCTATTTTGTCGTGGGGCTGCAAACGGCAGCGTTCGTCGTCCACCATCATGGTCATGTCGGGTCGCACCACCACCGCGCGTGGCTTGGCAAAGTACAGCGGCACCACCGGCAGTTCTTCCTGGCAGATGTATTGCCACACATCGAGCTCGGTCCAGTTGGACAGCG
This sequence comes from Comamonadaceae bacterium, assembly GCA_947447615.1. Classification (GTDB taxonomy): domain Bacteria; phylum Pseudomonadota; class Gammaproteobacteria; order Burkholderiales; family Burkholderiaceae_C; genus Allorhodoferax. The sequence goes on along the minus strand of CANFJQ010000066.1, from coordinate 9,832 downwards.
GAAACACGCGGATGCTTTCGCCTGCGTTTTTGCGGGTGTTGTACAGATTCCAAAGCTCGGGGCGCTGGTTTTTAGGGTCCCAGCGATGGGTGGCGCTGCGAAAGGAAAACACCCGCTCTTTGGCGCGCGATTTTTCTTCATCGCGCCGCGCACCGCCAAATACCAAATCGAAACCGTGTTTGTCCAGCGCTTGTTTGAGGCCTTCGGTTTTGGTGATGTCGGTGTGCAGCGCCGAGCCGTGGTCAAAGGGGTTGATGTCGCGGGCAATCGCATCTGGGTTGGTGTGCACGATGAGCTGCATGCCGTTTTCTTGCGCCACGCGCTCGCGGAATAAATACATTTCTTCAAACTTCCAGCGCGTATCCACATGCAAGAGCGGGAAGGGCGGCGGCGCCGGGTAAAACGCTTTGCGCGCCAAGTGCAGCATGACGCCACTGTCTTTGCCGATGGAATACAGCATGGCCGGCTTGTCCGACTCGGCCACCGCTTCGCGCAAGATATGGATGCTTTCGTCCTCCAGCCGCTGCAATTGCGGGGCTTTGGTCTGCAAGCTGGCCGTGTTGCGCAGGCGCTGGGGTGGTGATGGCGGCAGCACCGGGCGGTAGGCTTGCGGAACCAAATGGATGTGCTCATTGCCTGACCATTCCCGCAACAAGGCTGTTAGTGCGCCGTGGGTAAATAAGGTGATGGCTTTGCCGATATGGTTTTGCAAAGCAACGATGCTTTGCCAAAGGCTGTCCGCATCGTCCTTACCCAGCGGTAGCCACCAGCGCGCGCCACGGGCGTCGTTGGCAAAAACGCAGCTAGCGCCACCCGGCAAATGGCCTAACTCGGCAAACACTACGCGCTCGCGCTGTTTGCGCGCTTGGGCCAGCGCCCAGTCCATCACCAAGCGGTTAGGCGCGCGGCCTAGCTCGTCTGTCAGATGGGATTCAGAGATTTCCGGAGGCAAAAAGCCAAGCGACTGAATGCGCCGCTCGGTAGCCCGTTTGTTGTTGACCTGGCCCAGGCTTTGGAGTTGGGAATGCGCCAGCGCCAGGTCCCACACCTGGGCGGCGTCTAGGCCGAGCAGGTTGGGTTTGGGCTTTGTCGCAATTTGATTCATACTGGATATTTTGCATCAATATTCAAGAATATGATCGTGAATTTTAAAAAATATCCATATACTTGCATTTAACGTCAATATAAGATCATTACGGAGGTGTTGAATGGCGCAAATCAATAATCAAGCGCCCAAGGTCGGCTGGACGTGCGATCCCAGGAGGGGAAGGGGACTTCGCCTAGTTCAGTTTTGGGTGCCCGGTACCAAAGCACCTTCATTTATCGATGGCCTACGCAGTCAATGCTTGGCCTTGCGTGGCGATCCCGCAGAGGCTGAGATGCTGAAGTTTTCAGAACAGGCGACCCAAAAAATGGAGGGCTGGTTGTAAGGCGCTAAGGCATTGGACGAACTTGTTCTTTCAGCTACCTAGCCTTGTTTTTACCAATCCTCTTTCACCGCCATCACCGCATCGCGCCCAGCGGCGGCGCGGCCCGCTACCCACGCAGTAAGAGTGCCGGCGGCAATAACGGCTGCGGCCAGAGTCAGCAAGCGCAGCACCGGCACTTGCATATCCATGCTCCAGTGAAAGCTTTGCGGGTTGACCACATAGACCAACACTGCCGCCACGGCCAGGCCCAGCACCATGCCGGCGATGGCACCCAGCGTGGTCCAGGCGGCGCCCTCAAGGGCCAGCACCTGCAGCACTTGCGCCCGCGTCAGGCCCAGGTGCAGCAGCAGCCCAAACTCTTTGCGCCGCGCCAGCACTTGGGCGCTAAAGCTGGCTGCCACGCCAAACAATCCGATGCCGATCGTCACGGCTTGCAGCCAGTAGGTGACCGCGAAGCTGCGGTCAAAAATATCCATAGTGCGGCTGCGTATCTCTTGCGCGGAGCCGAATTCCAGCAGGCTGGCGGGCGCGTCTTCTATGGCTGCGGCCTGGTGCACCGCCGTCGGCGCGCTATCGGCAAGCGGGTTTGACTGTTTCGGGTGGGTTAAATCCTCCCCATTCGGAGCACCGGCGTTTGCTTCGACCTGTGCTTGAGGGCGCTTTGTACTTGCCTCCTTGGCTGCCATCGCGTTAGCCATATCGCGAATCGCCTGTTCCACCTGGCCGCTCTCGGCGCCCTTTTGCAGCCATAGCGCCAGGTCGTTCACCCGCGCGTCATCACTCAGGAGCGCAAAGTCCCGGCTGTCTATGACTACGGTGCCAAACTGCCGTGCATAGTCGCGCCACACACCGGCCACAAAAAAGCGCGGCTTATCGATGCCCGCACGGGTTTGTGCAGCCAGCGCTTGTGCCAGCGTTGCAAGCTCTGCGCCAGCGCGTGCTCCGTACAAGTCCACCATCGCTTCGCTGACGTACACCGCCATAAAACCTGCGGGCGCGGGCAGGGCCGGGGCCAGCAGCGGCAGGTCGGTAGCCAGCGCCGCCGCATCTGCGCTTTGTGTTTCCCGCAAAGGCCGCACCAGCAGCGCTACTGGCGGGCGCGTGCTGTCGAATATCAAAGGCATGCTGCGCTGTGTGCGCAGGCGATTTACCCCTGGCAAGGCGCGAATCGCTTGTACCAGTTGCGGGTCAAAGTAGGCATGTTCGCTACTGCCTGCGCTCCCCGAGGTGCGCACATACAGCGCTGCGGGCAACACCGTGTCCAGCCATTGCAGCATGGAGCCGCGAAAGCTGCCCACCATCACAGTCAGCGCCACCGCCAGACTCAGCGACGCGACCACGCCGCTTACCGCAACCGCCGCACCCGCGCGCATGCGCCGCGCGCGTTCCACCGCCAACAGGGCAAGGGGCTTGCGTGCCACCAAGGGGGCGACCATATCCAACAACCAGCCGACCAAAGGGGGCAGGGCGATGATGCCGCCCAGCAGTATCAAAGCCACGCTGATGTAGGCCGCCAGCGGCACGCCGCCAATAGGCGGCAGCATGGCCAGCACCACGCCAGCGGCGAGCAAAGCCAGGCCTGCGCTGGCGTGCCCTGAGCCTTGCGCCGACAGCCCCAAGCCTTTGAGCGTTTGCGCCGGTGCCATGCGTGCTGCCATGCGCGCCGGCCACCAGGCGCCGACCAAGGCCGCCAACACGCCTAGCCCGCCAAACAACAAGGCAGCGCCGCCACTCCATTGCAGCGCGGGCATGGCCCCAGAAAAATAGCCCCCACCCAAATCGCCGCCCAACATGCGCAGCGCCAGTATTGCCAGCCCGGTGCCCAGCGCAATACCGAGCACGCTACCCAAGAGGCCCAAAGTGCCCGCCTCCAGCAGGATCAAAGCCCAACGTTGGCGCGGGTCCAAGCCCAGCACCCCCAGCAAAGCCAATGGCTGCGCGCGCCGTGTGACGCTGAGCGCTAGTACGGAATACACCAAAAAGCCACCTGTAAACAAAGCCACTAGCGCCAGCACCGTCAAATTGACGCGATACGCGCGCGACACATTGTCCATACGCGCAAGGGCCTGACCGGGCTCGGCCAGCACCGCGTCCGCAGGCCAATCGGGCTGGGCTTGCAATTGCGCCATAAACGCAGCGCGGTCCACGCCGGGGCGTAGTTGCACATCCACGCGGCTGAGCTGGCCCAACAGGCCAAACAAGGTTTGCGCGCTCGCCACGTCCATGACTGCCAGCGGCGCACCCCCTGCCGCCACACGGCCGGCCAGGCGCAGGCTTTGCCATTGCATGCCTTGTTGCAGGCGCACGCTAGTTGTCGCGGCTCCGCCTGGTTTAGAGAAAGCGCGTGGCTCGGCACCTGCACCTTGGATCGCGTCTGATGGCCCTGTCGAACCAGTGCTTGCACCGACACCGTCAGGTACTTTCTCACCAAGTCCTACATTGGACGTGCTTGGTGGTATCAAAGCTACGCGCGCTGCGCTGTTAAGAAAAACCGCATCGGGTGCAAACACATCCAGCCGACCCCCATCGCTGTCCGGCATGGGCAGCACCTCGGGCGTAATGCCGGCCACTTGCAGCGCATCTACCCCCAGCACGCGAATCGCCAGCTTGCTGCTACCCTGCAAAGGCCCATCGCCGCGACTTTGAGGAAGCAGCGCATAGGTGTTGATTTCAATCACTGGCGAGGCGCTTTGCACATCGGGGTGGCGGCTGAGGCGGCCATACAGCGCTTCGTCGATGACGGGTCGGCTGCGGCCTTGCACTTGCACATCGGCTTGCCCCGCCACGCTGCGCATGCCGCGCGCAAATTCATCCAGCGCTGAGGCATTGATCACATGCACCGCAAACGCCAGCGCCACCCCCAGCATCACGGCCACCACCGCCGCGCCATTGCGCCAGGGGTGATGGCGCAGTTCCTGCCAGGAAAAGCTAGTAAAGAGTGGCCAGATTGCGTTGTGCATGGCCCGATTGTCGTAGGCGCGGGTATGATCACCGCTTCACCGGGGGTGTCTGGCGCAAGCTGGACTGAGAAATACCCCATAAACCTGATCTGGGTCATGCCAGCGTAGGAAGTGTGATGGGGAAAATGCCGTGTTCTGTGGGCCTCTTTTTCGTTTCATACATCCATGCTGGATTGTTTTGAAACGTTAAAAAGGACTTCCATGCAACACGGCATTTTTTTGTTTACACGGCGCAAAGCGCTGGCCACCACACTACTTAGCGGCGCATTGATTGGCGCGAGCTTTGCCGGCGCAGCCCAGGAATTGCGGGTGCTAACGCACAGCTCTTTTGGCGTACCCAAGCCCTTGCTGGCGCAGTTTGAAAAAGAGGCGGGCGTTAAGCTGCGCATCAGCAAAGCGGGCGATGCCGGCGAGATGCTCAACAAGCTGATCCTGACCCGCAAAGCGCCTATTGCCGATGTGGTGTATGGCATCGACAACACCTTGGCCGCCAAGGCGATTGCTGCGGATGTGCTCGATGCCTACAACGGCCCGGCCAGCCAGCGCGCTGCCGCCCAAACCTTGCCCGCGCCTTTGGTCCCCGTGGACTACGGCTATGTGACGATCAACTACGACGTGCAATGGTTTGCCAAACGCAAACAGACATTGCCCAGCAGCTTGGAAGACCTAGCCCAGCCCGCGATGGCCAGCCTGCTGGTGGTGCAAAACCCGGCCACGTCCAGCACGGGCTATGCGTTTTTGCTCGCCACAATTGGCGCCATGGGCGAGGAAAAAGCCTTTGACTGGTGGGCGCGCATGCGCAAGGGCGGCGTGAAGGTGGCCAAGGGTTGGAGCGAGGCCTACTACACCGATTTCAGCCGCGCCGAAGGCGGCGCTCGCCCCCTGGTGGTCAGCTACGCCACCAGCCCCGCTGCCGAATTGTTTTACAGCAAAGAAAAGCTGACGCAGTCGCCCACCGGCAGCCTCAGCCTGCCCGGCGCAGTGTTTAAACAAGTCGAAGGCGTGGCTTTGGTCAAGGGAGGACAGGCCCGCCCTGCCGCAGAAAAATTCATCGAATTTATGCGCTCTGCCGAAGTGCAAAAACAATTGCAGACCGAGATGTGGATGTACCCGGTGGAGCCCGGTGTGGCGCGCGCCGAGGTGATGAAGTTTGCCCCTGAACCGGCCAAAGCCGACGCGCCTTCGGACAAAGACATCGCCGACAAAGGCGCCGCATGGGTGGCGCGCTGGACGCAAGTGGTGTTGAAGTAAGGCCATTGCATGTGCACATCCCCGGCCGTTTTGTTGAGGGCGCTTTCCGCTGGGGGTGTTAGCGCTTATCGCTTGGCGTGTATGGGGCTTTGTGGCTAAGCCGCGATTCGGCTTCCCGCCGGGGGCGGGCACTTGGGCGCTGGCGTGCCTGCCACTCGTGTTCTTGCTGGCGGTGCTGATTGCGCCGGCACTGCGCCTGCTGGCTGAGGCCGCTGCTGTAGGCAGTAGCGATGCTGCCTGGCTTGCCCCTTTGGAAGACCCGTATTTGCGTTGGCGGTTGCTGTGGTCGGGCCTGCAAGCTTGCATCACCTGTGGCTTGGTGTTGTTACTGGGCCTGCCTATGGCCTGGGTGCTGGCCCGGCTGGAATTTGCCGGACGCAGTTTGCTTTTGCGTGCCTTGATGCTGCCTTTCGTAGTGCCCACTTTGGTCGCGGCCATGGGTGTGCTGGCTCTGGCCGGGCCGCAAGGCCTGTGGCAGCGCTGGGGCGGCGCGTCTTGGCAGGGCACGCCTTATTTGCTGCTCTATGGCAATGTGTTTTTTAACCTGTGCGTACTGGTGCGCGCAGCGACCGAGGCCTTGGAGCAAGTCAGCGCATCGCGCGTGGCGGCGGCGCGCACGCTGGGCGCCACGCCTTGGCGTGCGTTTTGGCGCATCGAATGGCCCGCGATTGCGCCTTGGTTGATGTCGGCCTTGTGCCTGGTGTTTTTGTATTGCTTTGCTGGGTTTGGATTGGCGCTGGTGCTGGGTGGGCCGGGCTATGCAACCGTGGAGGTGGAGATTTACACCCTGGTGGCCTATGAACTGCAAATCAACCAAGCGGGCGTGTTGGCGGTCTGGACGCTGTGCCTTACCGCGCCTTGTGCGCTGGCCTATGCGATTTTGGAGCGGCGATTGGCCACGCCGCTGCGCGCGGACCGCATCGCGCGCCACAAGCCTCAAAGTACCGGGCAGTGGCTGGCGGTGTGCCTGACGGTGCTGATGCTGGGCCTGGTCTGCGCGGCCCCCGTGCTGGCGATTGTCACCCGCGCGGTAGGGGCTGGCGCTGCTGCTTGGGCCGTGCTGCTGGAGGCAGACACTTTGCATGCGCTGTGGAACACCTTGCGCTTTTCTGCGTCGGCGCTGGTGCTGGCGACCGTGCTCGGGGTGTGCCACGCTTTGGCGGCGCAGCGCTGGGCGTTGTTGCGGGCGATCGCGTTTTTACCTTTTGTGGTGTCGCCGGTGTTGGTGGCTTTTGGTTTGCTGCTGCTGTACCCGGCCTGGATGGCCAGCGCGCCGCTGTTGGTGGCGGCCTATGCTTTGCTGGCATACCCGTTTATCGCCAAGGCATTGGCCTCGGCGCTGGACGGCATGCCTGCGCACTATATGCACGCAGCGGCCAGTCTGGGCGCATCGCCCTGGCGCGCCTTTTGGCGTGTGCGCTGGCCGCTCTTGCAGCCCGCTTTGCGCCGGGGCATGGCCTTTGCAGCGGCTACGGCCGTGGGCGAGTTTGCAGTCACGCTTTTTTTAAGCCGACCTGAATGGGCCACTTTGACCACCCTCATTTACGAGCATTTGGGCCGTCCGGGGCAGACGCACTACGCTTCGGCGCTGGTGCTGTCTTGCGCGCTGATGGCGCTGGCTTTTGCGGCGTTTATGCTGCTGGAGTGGCCCGGTCGAGACGACCCCTTAAACCCTTCGCTCCATGCTTGAATTACGCAACATCGTTAAACACTGGCAAGCGCCCGGCGCTGCGCCGCGTGTGTTGCTGGCCGATCTGCATTTGCAAGTGAGTAGCGGCGAAACGGTTGCTATCTTGGGCCCCTCGGGCAGCGGTAAAAGCACCTTGCTCAAAATCATCGCCGGGCTGGAAGCGGCCGACAGCGGACAGGTCTTTTGCGAAGGGAAAGACATCAGCGCTATGCCTGCCCACCTACGCCGCTTTGCCCTCATGTTTCAAGACTTTGCCTTGTTCCCGCACCTGAATGTGCAGGACAACGTGGCTTTTGGTCTGGTGGAGCAGGGCCAAAGCCGCCGCCAGGCGCGCGCGCAGGCGCTGGCCATGTTGCAGCGCTTTGGCATGGCGGACCATGCATTGGGACGCGTCTGGCAGCTATCGGGCGGCGAGCAGCAGCGGGTGGCGCTGGCGCGTGCGCTCATCACACGCCCGCGCGTGCTCTTGCTGGACGAGCCTTTTTCGGCGCTCGATGCGCAACTACGCGCCAGCTTGCGCGCCGAGTTTGCCCAGCATATTGCCAGCTGGCCGATGGCGGTGGTGTGGGTGACCCACGACGAGGCCGAAGCGCGCGCCGTGGGCGCACGCGGCTTGGAGTTGCAGGCGGGGGTTTTGCAGCGGCGCTGGTAAGGCGGGCCGCGCGGGCTCAAGTTTTGGGCCGCTGATGCCGATACCTAAGTAGGTCCACCACTTGGTACAGCCACTGAAAGCTAGCAGCATGAGTCACATAATCGCATTTATCCTGGGCATGAGCGTCGCCACCTATGGTGTGGGCGAGACCGTGGCCCAAATGGAAAAGGCCTGGCGCACGGTGCAAGTGGCCATGCAGGAGCGCTTGCCCGGCCCTGAAAAGCGCTAATTCGCCGGTGGCGTAGCCTTGAGCCGGTTTAGCACGGCTTCGGTCATGTGCTTTTCGATAGAGCCCTGCCACCAACTTTCCTCACGCAGTTCGGTCAGCTCAATCAAGGTGCTGAGCCCTAGGCAGATCATCAGGCCACTGACCAGGCCGAACACCGCGCCCACGGTACGGTGCGCCGGTTGCACTCCACTATGGTGGAACATATGGCGGTGCAGGCGTACGCCCAAATGCCCAAGATACAGCGTAAGCACCAGAGCCAACAAAGCCCCTAGACCCTGACGCAGACTTTCACCCGGCCCGCTCAACGGCAAATGGGCACCGACGATGGGCCCCAAATAGACCACCGCAAACAGCGCCAGCACCAGGCCCAACATCGAAAGCGCCTGCGGCATCCACCCCCGGTAAGCGCCCACCGCCATGGCAATGACCAGCGTCGCGGTGAAGAGCCAGTCCAAGTTTGTCATGTGCGAACTATTTCCTTGCGGAATATGAGCCAAGGGATTTAATCAAATTATTTTGGTAAATAAAGAGATTTATTTGAATTTAACATATTTTTGTCAGATTTTTATCGTGCGAGAGTACGGTGTCATGGGTGGGAGGGGGTCGATTAGCTTAAGCGCTGGCACACATCGCTACATGGATGGGTAAGGGTCTAAAGCAAGAGTGCATGCCCTTGTCGAATCAAGGATGTGTCGGCAAAGTGCGGCGCCAAACTTCCAAATAAGTACTTTATGAGGTACATTTCGGGCATGACGCCCTTGAGAAAAATCCCTGCGATTTTTTACCGCAGCGCCAGCGGCGCCGAGCCAGTTCGTGAATGGCTAAAGGCTTTGGGCAAGGCGGACCGTCAAACGATAGGGGAAGACATTGCCTATGTTCAGTACAAATGGCCTATTGGTAAGCCAAGGGTCGATCACTTGCGGGGGCCCGTGTGGGAAGTGCGCAGCAGCCTCGGCAATCGGATTGCACGGGTGCTTTTTGCAGTCGAGCAGTCTGAAATGATATTGCTGCATGCCTTTATAAAAAAGACACAACAGACCAGGGAGTCAGATATTGAAGTGGCAAGCAAACGCTTGAAGGAATGGATAGATGGTCAAAGCAATTAAAACAAACCCTCATCGGGGCAGTGATTTTGACGACTTCTTGAAGGAAGACGACCTATTTGAATGGGTGCAGGCGCGCGCGCTTAAGCGAGCCTTGGCCGAGCAGCTAGAAGACGCCATGCAGACAGGAAATCTAAGCAAGGTACTGATGGCGCAACGCATGGCCACCAGCCGCTCGCAATTAGACCGGGTACTGGACCCCAGTAATTTGTCCATCCAACTCGATACTTTGATCAAAGCCGCAGGCGCGGTAGGGCGGACGGTGGAAATACGGCTTAAACCGCATGCCAAGCGGACGCGTACTTCTGCGGCCTGAGCAATGAGGGTGTCCGAATTTTTGTGTAAACGGAGTTAAGGGTCATTGCTGAGGGACCCGGTCCTCAAACTCAATACTAAACCGATTGAGCGCAGCCTTCCAGTCCCGAATCGGCATGTTCCCTTTCTGGCTGATATTTCTCAGTGCCAAGTAGAACAACTTGCTCAGCGCCTCGTCGCTGGGAAACGAGCCCCGGTTCTT